>VBFZ01000082.1 GCA_005880805.1 Chloroflexota bacterium
CCCGCTGATCTGGATTCCCGAGAGTCTCGGCAGCAAGGAGCTGTTCAGCCATGCCGGCATCCTGCTGTCCTCCACGGAGCGGGTAGCAGTCGCCTCCGGCATCGCGAACATCTACGCCCGGGACCCGATGGCCATGGCAAACGGGGCGCGTGCCCTCGGCGAGGCGTACCGGGGCCGGTTCGTGCTCGGGGTCGGAGTGAGCCACGCGCCGTCGGTCGCGACGCGGGGTGGCAGCTACGGCAAACCGGTCGAGGCCATGCGCGTCTACCTCGACGCGATGGACGCCGCCCAGTTCGCCGGACCTCAACCCGATCCGCCAGTGCCGCTGATCCTGGCCGCCCTCGGGCCGCGGATGCTGGAGCTGGCCGCCGAGCGCGCAGACGGAGCGCATCCGTACTTCGTGCCGGTCGAGCACACCGCGTTCGCGCGCGAGCACCTGGGCGCCGAGCCGTTCCTGGGCGTCGAGATGACCGCCGTGTTCACGACCGACGCCGAGGAGGGCCGCCGGATCGGCCGCGCATTCGCGCGGAACTACCTGAAGCTGCCGAACTACGCCAACAACCTGCGGCGCCTGGGCTGGGGCGAAGCCGACGTCGAAGGGGATGGGAGCGACGCACTGATCGATGCAGTCATCGCCTGGGGAGGCGTCGATGCGATCGCCGCCCGCGTGCGTGCACACCTGGAGGCCGGGGCAGACCACGTCTGCGTCCAGCTTCGGGCGGAGAGCTCAGCCGACCCCTCCCTGGATGGATACCGGGAGCTGGCGGCCGCCCTCCTGGAGACCAGCCCCTCCGGCTGACCTGTGGCAGAAGCCGCCTTAGACGGCCCGCCCGCCCACAATGCGGATAGGTGTTGAGGCGCATGGTCGGGGAGGGTGGTTGCCGGTTTCCCGTCCGATTTCGGGTTGCGGTCGCGCAACGAGGAATAGTACGAAAGGCCTATCCGGGCCTATCCAGAGGTATTCTCTCGGCCACGGGCGCTGAGAGGCGCCGGGATGCGGCGCCGGAAGGCGCCAGGTGGCAGCGCCGAGAGGCTCACTCGTACGCGCTCCAACCGTAGGGGTCTCGGGAACCACGCTCATCACGGAGGGACCGGTCATGTCGCTGCTCCAACGCGTGGAGCGAGCTCAGAAGGCGGCCGACACCTCGAATGCGAACGCCGCTGCGCCGACTCCGACCGCCCCGGTCCCGCTCGCCGGCGCCCGTGTCCCTGCCCGCGAGGAGCTGCTGCGCACCGTTCGCCTCCGCCTCCAACAGGAGGTGATCGGCGCGTTCGACACGTTGCTCGACGTCTCGGCGACCGACGTCCGGCCCAAGGTCGAGGCGATTGTCGACCGCGTCGTGGCCCAGAACACCTTCGCGGTCACCCGTGACGAGCGGCTGCGCCTCGTCGAGGAGATGGTCCACGACCTGATGGGCTTCGGGCCGCTGGAGCCCTTCCTGCGCGACGAGACCATCACCGAGGTCATGGTCAACGGGCCGACCCGCATCTACATCGAACGGGCCGGCAAGATCCACCGCGTCGACAGCGTCTTCCTGAACGACGAACACGTCCTCCGGATCATCGACCGCATCATCACCCCGCTCGGCCGGCGGATCGACGAATCGAGCCCGCGGGTGGACGCCCGCCTGCCCGATGGCTCGCGCGTCAACGCGGTCATCGAGCCCCTCTCCCTCGTCGGGCCCGTCATCACCGTCCGGAAGTTCTCGGCGCGGCCGTACACGGTCGACGACCTGATCAACTTCGGAACGGCGACGCCGGAGATGTTCGAGTTCCTGCAGGCCTGCATCGAGGCCCGGCTCAACGTCTTCGTCTCGGGCGGGACTGGGTCGGGCAAGACCACCACGTTGAACGTGATCTCGTCGTTCATCCCCAACGACGAGCGGATCGTCACGATCGAGGATGCCGCCGAGCTCCAACTCCGCCAGGAGCACGTGATCCCGCTCGAGTCGCGGCCCGCCAACCTCGAGGGTGAGGGCGAGATCACGATCCGGAACCTCCTGCGCAACGCGATGCACATGCGCCCCGACCGGATCATCGTCGGCGAGTGCCGTTCGGGCGAGGCGCTGGACATGATCCAGGCGATGACGACCGGCCACGACGGCTCCCTCTCGACGGGCCACGCGAACAGCCCCAAGGACATGCTCCGCCGCCTCGAGACGATGGTGCTGATGACCGGCTACGAGCTGCCGCTGCGCGCGATCCGCGAGCAACTGGCGTCCGCGGTCGACCTGATCGTCCACACCGCACGGCTCAAGGACGGCAGCCGCAAGATCGTCAACATCACCGAGATCTTCGGCATCGAGGATGACGAGATCCTGACGCAGGACATCTTCACCTTCGAGCAGACCGGCATCAGTGAGGAAGGCAAGATCCAGGGCGAGCTCAAGCCGACAGGCATCCGGCCGAACTTCATGGGCCAGTTCAAGGTGAACGGCGTCGAGCTCCCACCGGGCGAATTCGGCATTCCGCCCCAGGACAAGGCAAAGAAAACGCCCGTCCGTGCGCTCAAGGCGAGATGGAACACGGGCGAGTCCTCACCCGCGACGCAGGTGAGCCCCGTCAATGTCGGCCGGGGGCGGGCGATCACGGCAGGCGGCATGGTCTACATCTCCTCGCTCGGGCCGATCGACCCGACGACCGGGCAGATCGTCGGCAGCGAGATCAAGGAGCAGACGCGTCAGTGCCTGAACAACCTGAAAGCGAAGCTCGAGGCTGCGGGCAGTTCGCTCGACAAGATCGTCTGGGCCAACTGGTCACTGCGTGAGCCGTCGGAGTTCGACACGTTCAATGAGGAGTGGCTGCGCTGGTTCCCGGGCGATGGTCCGGTTGGTCAGGGCACGCTCATGCCGCCGCTCCAGAAGCGCGCCGGCTTCCGGGTATCGATCGGGGTGATCGCGGAGGCCTAGCTCCGGAGATCCGTGCCTACGGCGTCGAGCTAGCAGGCCGGCGGGCCGAGCAGCTTGCTGGTCGAGTCGAGGCCGTAGCCCACCGGATAGACGGCGCCGTCGCAGGGCGCCTTGCCGCTGCGCGGTGCGTCCGCGGGCGCCTTCGGCCAGGTATACGGAGTCGTCCCGACGAAGGGCTTGTCGCCGAGCAGGACGTCCGTGAGACCGGACGCCTCCGTGCCGGGCAGCCACGCTTCGACGATCGCGTCCGCCGACGCGACGTCACCGAGGATGACCGGACGCCCCGACATGACCACGACGACGAGCGACTTCACGAGCGGCCGAACCTTCGCGATGACGGCCACGTCGTTGTCGGGCAGCTGAAGGGTCGACGAGTCGCCGACCCCCTCCGCGTACGGCCGTTCGGCTACGACGACGATGCCGACCTCGGCCTTCGTGCCGGTCGGGAAGGCACCATTCCGGTCGAACGCCAGGTTCCCGCCGAGCCTGGCGGCGAGGGCGGCCCTGAGTGTCGTGCCGCGCGTGATCTCGCCTTCCGAGCCTTGCCACGTGATCGTCCAGCCGCCCGACTGGATGCCGATGTCGTCCGCGCCCTGCCCCGCCAGGAGGACTTTCCTGCCCGAGGTGATCGGCAGGAGGTTCCCGCTCGTCTTGAGCAGGACCGCGGATTGGGCGACGGCGGTTCGAGCGATGGCGCGGTGGGCATCGGCCCCGACGTCGGACGCCTTGCCGGCGGCGGGCATCGGCTTCTCGAACAGCCCCATCTCGAACTTCACGCGCAGGATCCTGCGCACGGCGTCGTCGATCCGTTCCTGCTCGATCGTCCCCGCCTGGACTCCGGACTTGACGGTCGTGATGAAGCGCACGTAGTCGGTCGGCACCATGACCATGTCGATGCCGGCGTTGATTCCTTGCTCGAGCGACGCGCTGTAGTTCCCCGGCACCACCTGGTCGACCCCGCCCCAGTCCGACAGCACGAAGCCGATGAACCCGAGCTGGCCCTTGAGGATGTCAGTGATCAGGTGGCGGTCGCCATGGACCTTGCCGGCGGTCGTGCTCGAGTAGGACACCATCACGATCCGCGCGCCGGCGTCGATCGCCGAGCGGTACGGCGGCAGGAAGAGCTTGAGCAAGGTGGCCTCGTCGACCTGGTCGACGCCCTGGTCGAGCAGGTACGGGCCGTTCGGCCCGCTCGACGTCGAGCTGCCGAACGCCGTCCCACCATCCCCGATGAAGTGCTTGGCCGTTGCCGCCGAGGTGTCGTCGGCGCCCAGGCCCGACCCCTGGAGTCCCTTGATGCATGCCGCGCCGAGCGTTGCGACCTGGTCAGTGCGTTCGCCGTAGCCTTCGAACGTGCGGCCCCAGCGAATGTCCTGTGGGACCGCCACGACCGGTCCGAAATCCCAGCGGACCCCCGTCGCGTTCATCTCGGCCGCCGTTGCCGCGCAGACCTGCTGTGCGAGCGCGGGGTCGTTCGTCGCGCCGATCCCCACGTTCTGCGGAAACATCGTGGCGCCAGCCACGTTGTTGTGGCCGTGCACGGCGTCGACGCCGTACAGGATCGGGATCCCGAGGCGCGTCCCGAGTGCGGCGTCCTGGTAGCTCTTGACCATGTCGTACCAGGCCTGCGGCGTGTTGGGATCCGGATAGCCGCCACCGCCGCTCAGGATCGAGCCGACGTTGAAGGCGGCCGACGTCCGCGCGTCGATCGCGTTCTTCTCGATCTGTGCCATCTCGCCGATCTTCTCGTCGAGCGTCATCTGGCCGAGCAGGGCACCCGCGCGCTCGTCAACCGATTTGCCGGCGTCCATCCAGGGCCGGCTCGACGCTGGCGAGCCGGGTGCCGACGAACCCGACGCCTGCGGGCTCGAGCTGGCCGCCGAGGACGGGCTCGAGGTGATCGAGCTGCCGCAGGCCGAAACGAAAACGAGCAGGACAGCTGCGGCTAGGCAGGTCAGCCTCTGGCCGGCTCGGGCTCGATGCTCCGCGCCCGGCCTCACGCTTCGGCCGAGCGTTGGAACACCGTCATTCGTGCAGCCGCGATCTCCTCCCGCTGCCGCAGCGCGTGCTCGATCGCCCAGATCGCCAGCGGCCGCAGGTACATCGCGGCACGGAAGCGGCCGTCCCCGAGGTACGCCTCCGGCGTGCGGAACCACAGGCCTCGGCCGTACGTGAAGTCGTGCGCGCCCCGGGCTGTGCGCCACCCTTCCTCGAGGAGGCCGCGTCCGATCATGAACGCCGCGAGAGCGTAGGTCGTACCGGTCCAGCTCTCGGCCGATTGCTCGGTCGATTCGTCGATCGAGCCGTCCGGCCGCACCCCGTTGACGGCACCCATCTCGCCGCCCATGAAGCCGAGCACGTTGGACTCGTAGACGGTGCGAAGCGCGCTCACGACGCGGTCAGGAGCGACGAGATCGCCAAGTCCCGTGGCGTCCGCGTACCACTGGCCCGCGAGCTGGTCGGCCATGATCGAGTCCGAGGACGCCTCGCCGCTCGCGTCGAAGCGGTAGCTCCGGCCGTCCCACAGCTTTTCTTCGAAGGCGACGCTCCCGCGCTCCAGCAGGCCCTGGAAACGCGCACCGGTCGCCGCATCGCCCACGATCTCACTCAGCCGGATCGCGGCGCGAAGGGCTGCCAGCCATAGCGCGCCGCTGTACGCGCTCGGCCCGGTCATCGACCAGGTGTCGTAGGTCTGGTCGGGCTGGCCGTCATGCTCCGGCAGGCCGTCGCCGTCGCGGTCGAACGCGCCCAGGTAGTCCATGGCCTGCACGACGGCCGGCCAGGTGTCGCGGGCGAGGTTGGAGTCGGGCAGAAGAGTGACGTCTCGCCAGACCTGCAGGACGAACTTGCTGTTGAGGTCCTTCCAGATGTTGATGTCGCGCCAGCTGTAGGCGTTGGGACGCAGGAAGGGGTCCTCACCGGGAGCGCCCAGGTCGTGCGGCAGCGCGCCTCGCCGCTTGCGTTGCGCTCGCGACCCCTTCCAGCCGACGGTGACGACCTCCGGATCATCGAGATCGACCGTGTGGGCGAAGTCGCGGACGACGCTGACCTCCAGCTGGGGCCACAACAGCAGCAGCGCCCACGAAGCGTAGAAGTTGACGTCGAGGGTGTTGTAGAACGGGTAGTCGAAGCACTCGAGGATGGCGAAGTGGCCGAGCTGGGCGTGGATCTCACCGTCGCCAGACGGAGGGCCGGCGGTCGCGGTGGGCGTAGTGGAGGCGTCCAGCGGGCGGAACGGCTCGGCGTCTGTCCATATCGTGCCGCCGTCCACGAGATAGTAGAGCTCGTTGAGCAGCGCGCTCTTGTACCAGTCGGGACGTGCCGAGTCGGCCAGGAGGGGCGCCTGCCAGGTGTCGATCCTCGCCGACCACTCGGAGCGGCGTGCAAGCGCTTCCGCGCCGACGGCCCACGCATTCCGACCACTCCGGCCGAAGAACCGCGTGTAGCGCTTGTACCAACGCGTCCCGGCGCCGAACTCGACGACCGGGAGATCCCAGGCGAGGGCGAAGGCCAGGGCCCTCGTTTCACCGGGCGCCAGCTCGAGCGTCGCTGCCAGCGCGGCACCGATTGCCTCACCGGGCTGGCTCGGTCGGCCGTCGGCGACGTCGTCGAGGCGGCCGTCGGCCGCGAAGTCCGCCCACACGTCCGACCCGTCGTCGGCCAGGAAGCGGTCGAAGGTCGTGAGCGCGATCCCGGGTTCCTCGCCGGCGATGATCGCGAAGCTGCCATTCCACGCTGCGCCCGCCACGTCCGCGCCGTCTGAAGGGCCATGCAGCACGACGCCGGTCAAGCCATCGCGACGCACCGAGCCGTTACGGTGCCCGCCACGGCGGTCCTGCTCGCGGTCCCGCCCGATATCGTTGAGCCAGCTGAACATGAGCCCCACGGTGACCGGATCCGGTCCAGGGTTCTCGATCTGCCACTCGAAGATCCCGACCGGAAAGCTGCTCTCGCGATAGTTGCCTGGGATGACCGGGCTGAATTGCCGCTGGACGAGGTGCACGGGGAGGGCATCCCAGTCGTACTCGAACCATGCGTTCGGGAAGAGTCCGTGGTAGGTGCCTGCGCCTTCGGGCAGGTCCCAGTTCCAGGTCCGGAGCGTGTCTGGCTGGATGGTCGACAGGACGTGGGCTGAGCTCGTGCTACCTCGCCCCACGAACACCGAAAACTGGTTTGCGGCGACTGTCTCGAACCGGTGCCGGCCGACGTCGAGGTGCCAGCGCGCGAAGTCTCCTCGATGCGTGCGCCCGATCGAGCCCGCGCCCAGGCCGCCGAGCGGCACGCCGCCCCACGCGCCGTCGTCGATGAGAGTTCCGTTCACGTCCTGCCGGGCGTGCTCGGGCCCCCCGTACGGAGCACCAATCGGGCGGCGCCAGCCGGAACGAGGCGGGGCCAGCCGGGCCCCCGGTCGGTCGAGCGGGGTCACGTGGCGCTACTTCTCGACGCCCGAAACGACCACGCCGCGCATGAATGCGCGCTGGGCGAAGAAGAAGATCGCGACCGGCAGGACCATCGCCATGAGCGCCGCCGCCTGCGTCAGGTAGCCGGTCCCCGAACCCGCGTACGTGGCGCTATACGCCTGGAGCCCGACCGTCATCGTCGCCAGGTCGGGATGGCCCGAGAGATACACGAGCGGCCCGAAGAACTCGTTCCAGGCAAAGAAGAAGTGGAACAGTGCGACCGCGATGATCGCCGGCCAGGCCTGCGGGATGATCACCAGCCGCAGGATCTGAAGCGGGCTCGCCCCGTCGACCTGGGCAGCCTGGTCCAGTTCGCGGGGCAGGGTCAGGAAGTACTGTCTGAGCAGGAAGACGTTGTACGCGTTGGCGAAGAAGTGCGGGACGATGAGCGGCAGCCAGGTGCCCGTCCAGCCGATCGCCTGAAAGCCGATGTACTGCGGGATCAGGAGGATCTGGAAGGGCAGGATGATGGTCATGATCAGGACCAGGAACAGTCCGTTCTTGCCGGGGATGCGGAACCGCGCAAAGCCGTAGGCGACGAGGACCGCCGAGCCCACCGCGCCGATCGTCCCGAGAACCGCGACGGCCAGCGTGTTCCGCAACAGCAGCGGGAAGTTGAGGGTGTCGAGCACCGTCGCGAAGTTGTCGAGCTTGGGCGCGATCGACGACCAGACCGGGCTCAGGCTGCGCCAGTTGCCCTGCCACTGGACTTCCTGGCCGGTGGACGGGTCGATGAACGTGCTGGTCACTCGTCCTGGCTTCTCGAGCGCGAGGTTCTTCACCCCGTCGGCTAACGGAACCTGGTAGAGCTGGTAGGCCTGCCCGTCGGCCGCCGTGTAGGTCTGCGGCGAGGCCGGCCACAGGGGCGCGTTCAGCGCGAGGATCTGGTCGCTGTCCTTGACCGACGTCAGGACCATGTAGCCCAGCGGCAGCAGGAAGATCATTGCCAGCGACGCGGTGAACAGCGTCACGCCGAGCTTCGAGATGCCAAACCCGGCCCGCCGAAGGCCGGTCGACCTCCGGCGGCTTCCCGCGAGCGGGAGGGGGAGAGCGTCGTCGGTCATCGCTCGCTGCCCGCGTAGAACACCCAGCGCGCGGATGTCCGGAACAGGACGAGCGCCGCAGCGACGACGATGAACATCATCACCCACGCCAGGGCCGAGGCGTAGCCCATGTTGTTGTAGGTCCAGCCTTCCTTGTAGAGGTTCAGGTTGAAGAAGAACGTCGACCCGCCCGGCCGCCCGTTACCGGTCGGATCGAGCGTGTAGGCCTGGGTGAAGTACTGGGCGACGGCGATGACGCCGATGAGGATGTTGTAGAAGAGGACCGGCGAGATCATCGGCAGCGTGACGTGCCGGAACCGGGCCCAGGCACCGCCGCCGTCGACCTTGACCGCCT
>VBFZ01000027.1:0-14234 GCA_005880805.1 Chloroflexota bacterium
GCTCTCAACGAAAGGACCCGGCTGGTCTGGTTCGAGACGCCGACCAATCCGTGGCTGAAGCTTGTGGACGTCGCGATGGTCGCGGACACCGTGGGCCATGTGCCCGCCGCGCGCGGCGAGCGACCCCTCGTCGTCGTCGACAACACGTTCGCGTCTCCGGCGCTCCAGCGGCCGATCCACCTCGGGGCCGACGTGTCCTTCCACTCGTCGACGAAGTACCTCGCCGGTCACTCCGACACGGTCAGCGGCGTGGCCGCCACGAACCGGGGAGATGTCGCCGAGCGGCTGCGCTTCCTTCAGAACGCCATGGGAGCCGTGCCGGGACCGTTCGACTGCTTCCTCGCGCTGCGGGGGCTCCGAACACTGGCGCTGCGGATGGACCGCCACGCGGCAAACGGGACCGCGATTGCCTCAATGCTCTCCGCACGCGACGACGTCGAGCTGGTCCGCTACCCGGGCCTGGCCGAGGGCCGCCACGCGCATCCGCAGGCCGCGCTCGCCGATCGCCAGATGCGCCTGCCGGGCGGCATGGTGTCCTTCATTCCGTCCGCGGGAGGTCGGTCTCATCGATCGGCGGCCGAACGGGCCCGCGCGATCTCGGAGGCGACCCGGATCTTCGCGCTTGCCGAGTCGCTGGGCGGGGTCGAGTCTCTGATCGAGGTGCCCGCCGTCATGACCCATGCGTCGGTGGCCGGCTCACCGCTCGAGGTACCGGACTCCCTCGTCCGCCTTTCATGTGGCATCGAAGCCGCCGATGACCTCCTGGCCGATCTCGGCCAGGCGCTCGATCGAGCCTGACGCAGGAGGACCACGTGATTCGGACCGCTTCTGACCAGACGACCGCCGTCGCCTTCCTGGGCATCGCCTTGTTTGGCGGGGTGAACGCCATCGCGGTCCGCTTCAGCAACCAGGAGCTCGCCCCCTTCTGGGGCGCCTCGTTCCGGTTCGCGATCGCATCCGGGCTGCTCTTCGGGGTCATGGCCGTTCGTGGCATTCCAATGCCGCGGGGTGCCGCCCTGCGCGGCGCGCTGCTCTACGGGCTGTTCGGGTTTGCGGTCGCCTTCGGCTTCCTCTATTTCGGCCTGGTGAATGCGCCCGCCAGCGTCGCCGCGATCGTCCTCGCGCTCGTGCCGCTCCTCACGTTCCTCTTCGCCGTCGGCCAGGGCCAGGAGCGGTTCCGCGGCCAGAGCCTGCTTGGGGCGGTCATCTCGCTCGTCGGCGTGGCCTTCGTGTTCGGTGAGGGCGTCGGTGCCGCCGTGCCGATCATCTCGATCGCGGCGATCCTGGCCGGTGCCGCGTCGATGGCCGAGTCCAACGTGGTCGTCAAGCGCTTCCCGAAGTGCCACCCAACGGCAAACAACGCGATCGCGATGGGCGTCGGAGCCGCGGTCCTGCTCCTCGCGGCGCTGGTTGCCGGCGAGCGGCTTGCGCTGCCGACCCAGGCGAAGACCTGGGCCGCCGTCGGGTATCTCTCGCTGATCGGCTCCATCGTCGTCTTCTCGCTGTTCCTGTTCGTGATCTCGCGCTGGAGCGCGTCGGCGACGAGCTACGTGATGCTGCTCATGCCGCTCGTGACGATCACAATCGCGGCGATTCTCGCCAACGAGGCGGTCACAGCCGCCTTCCTGCTCGGAGGCTTGCTCGTCGTGGTCGGTGTCTACATCGGTGCCTTCGCGCCGCCGCTCGACCGGTTGCTGGCAAGGCGACCGGCCGATCGAACGCCAACGCTGAGCCCGGTCCCTGCCCGGGCCACCGAGCCCGGCCAGCCGGCGTCCACGCATCCCGGCTGCGCCTGACCGAGCAGAGCAGGCCGGCAGCTCGCGAGATGCCGCGGCTGACCCGACCGTACCTTCGGGTGGCTTGTCCGCGCGGTCCCGAGCCGTAGCCTGCGGGCATGTCCGTGGAGTCCGCGCCGAGCCGGCTCTCGCTCGTGATGCACCAGGTGCCCGAGGACGTCTTCGAGCCCGAGTTCGTGCCCGAGGCGCCGTTCGTCCAGTTCGAGGCGTACGCGGACGACGCGCGGCTGTTCGGGTGGGTGCGCCTCGACGCCGATCGGCTGACGGACCTGCTGAACGACCACGACGAGCTGCAGCTCTTCCACGTCGAGATCGAAAGCCTGCTCGACGGCCGAACCGAGACGGCCGACGAGGTGACGGTCCGGCGCGACGAGCTCGTCGCCGTGCATGTCGGCGGCCCACGCGGTCGTCAGGGCGAGCGACGCCGGACGCGAAAGTACGCCGCGGCCGTCCAGACCCGCCATTACCTGGTCGGTGGCTACGTCCACGCGCCGGTGGGCAGCGACGTGCGGCGAAGCGTCACGGAGCGGCCGCCGATGATCCCGCTGACCGATGCCTGGATCGAATACTGGTCGGGCGGGCGCCGGAAGCGGCAGTGGGTCGGCACGATCGTCGTCAACCGCGAGCTCGCGGATTCCTGGCGGTTCGTGCCGGACGAGGATCTCGCCTTCGGGCGGTTGCGCCCTGCAGTGCCACCCGCCTGATCGGCGGGCGACGCACCTTCTCGCTCAAACAGTCATGCGGCCTTCGGCCGTCCGGGCGGTTCGCAAGGGCGCCGACGGAGTGTCATGCTGGACGCTGGCGCAAGGCTCCTGATGACGCTCGCCCAAACCTCCCCACGCGCCTCCTCCCATGCCCACAGACTGGTTCTCGGCTCCCTCTTCGCGGTCGTGCACCAGTTCCGGCCGCTGCTCGGAGAGAACGGGCTGCTGCCGGTGCCGGAGTACCTGCGCTACGTGCACTTCCGCGATGCGCCGAGCCTGTTCCACTGGCGCTACTCCGATCGCCTGGCCGTCGGCATCGGCTGGGTCGGCGTCGTTCTCTCGGCGTCGATCGTCCTGGGCCTCGCCCAGTCGGCTCCCACCCCGCTCACCATGCTCGTGTGGTTCCTGCTGTGGATCCTGTACCTCAGCATCGTCAACGTCGGCCAGCGTTGGTACTCCTTCGGCTGGGAGTCGCTGCTCCTGGAGGCGGGCTTCCTGGCGATCTTCCTCGGCGACGACAGGATTGCGCCGCCCATCCTCACCCTCATCCTGTTCCGCTGGCTCGCGTTTCGAGTCGAGTTCGGGGCCGGCCTCATCAAGCTGCGCGGAGACCGCTGCTGGCGCGATCTGACGTGCATGTACTACCACCACGAAACACAGCCCATGCCGAACCCGTTGAGCTGGTTCTTCCACCGCCTGCCGAAACCGCTCCACCGGATCGAGGCGCTGGGCAACTACTTCGCCCAGCTGGTCGCGCCGTTCGGCCTCTTCCTGCCGCAACCCATCGCGGGCCTGTCGGCGCTGGTCATGATCGGAACACAGGGCTATCTCGTGATCAGCGGCAACTACGCCTGGCTGAACTGGGTCACGATCGTCGCGGCACTGGCCGGGGTCCCGGACGACTTCTACCGCGTGATCATTCCCTTCGCGACGCCCGTCCTCGCCGAGACCCCCGTCTGGTTCATCGCGGCGGTCAGCGCCCTGACGGCGAGCGTCGTGGTGCTGAGCTGGTGGCCGGTTGTCAACATGATCAGCCCGGGCCAGGTCATGAACCAGAGCTTCAACCAGCTCCACCTCGTCAACACGTACGGCGCGTTCGGGAGCGTGACGCGGGTGCGCTACGAAGTCGTCCTCGAAGGCACGGCGGCCGAGCGGCCTTCGGCCGCTGACTGGCAGGAATACGAGTTCATCGGCAAACCGGGCAACGTGAGACGCGTTCCGCTGCAGATCGCGCCGTACCATCTGCGACTCGACTGGCTCATGTGGTTCGCGGCCCTGTCACAGGCTTACGCCCGCGACTGGATCATGCCGTTCCTCCAGAAGCTGCTCGAGGGAGACCCGGGAGTGCGCAGCCTTCTCCGGCGTGACCCGTTTGCCGACACCGATCCGCCGCGCTACGTACGCGCGCGGTTCTACCGCTACCGCTACACGTCCTGGTCGGAGCTGCGCGAGACGGGCAGCTGGTGGCATCGCGAGCTGGTCGGCGAGTACGTCCCGGCGGTCACGCTGGCCCCGCGCGGCGAGGCGCCGCCGGCGGTCCTCGACACCCATACCTTCGACCCGAGCCTCGACTGAGCGTGTCGCCCGACTCCGGCTTTCGCCCGCCGCCATCTGCCTTCGATGCGATCGTAGTCGGCGCTGGACCGAACGGACTTGCCGCGGCGATCACACTCGCGCGCGCCGGACGCCGGGTGCACGTCCTCGAGGCGGCCGAAACCGTCGGTGGCGGGAGCAGGTCGGCTGAGCTGACGCTGCCCGGATTCGTCCACGACGTGTGCAGCGCGGTCCATCCGCTGGCCCGATCGTCGCCGTTCTTCCGGGAGCTGCCGCTCGAACAGCACGGGCTGCGCTGGATCGAGCCGCCGATCGAGCTCGCTCACCCGCTCGATGACGGGGAAACGGCCTTCGTCGTCCGGTCGGTCGAGGAGACGGCGGCCTCGCTGGGCGCCGATCGGCGCGCCTATCGCGGGCTGCTGGGTCCCGTCGCGCGGCGCTGGGAACTGCTCCTGGACCTGGCCGGCCCGTTTCGGATCCCGCTGAACCCGGTGAAAACCTTCCAGGCGGGCAGCTTTGCCCTCAGAGCCATCCGGTCGGTCGCACGTCTGACGCGCCGCTTCGAAACGCCGCAGGCGCGCGCGCTCCTGGCCGGCTGCGCGGCGCACTCGATGCTCCGCATGACCGAGCCGATCAGCGGCGGCCTTGGCCTCGTGCTGCTGGGCAGCGCGCACGCCGTCGGCTGGCCGATCGCGGAGGGCGGCTCTCAGCGGATCGCCGACGCCCTCGCGTCCTACCTGGCCAGCATCGGCGGAAGCGTCGAGACCGGCCGGCGAGTCCTCACCCTCGACGACCTCCCGCCCCGCCGGGCAAGCCTGCTCGACCTGTCACCGAACAGCGTCGTGGCAGTCGCGGGGGAGGCGAGGCTGTGCCCGAACATCCTGGGGCGCTGGTACATCCGCCAGCTTCGGCGGTACCGCTACGGACCTGGCGTGTTCAAGATCGATCTCGCCCTCGATGGCCCGATTCCCTGGCGCGACGAGCGGATCCTCGGCGCGGCAACCGTCCACCTCGGCGGTGGTCTCGAGGAGATCGCGGCCTCTGAAGATGCGGTTCGCGGTGGCCGCCTCCCCGAGCGGCCGTTCGTGCTTCTGGTCCAGCCCTCGCTGTTCGATCCTTCGAGGGCACCGGCTGGGAAACACACCGTGTGGGCGTACTGCCACGTTCCCAACGGTTCTGACGCGGACATGAGCGAGGCGATCCTCGGCCAGATCGAGCGCTTTGCGCCGGGGGTGCGGGACCGGATCATCGGTCGCAGCCAGCGCGGACCCGCGGAGCTCGAAGCGGATAATCCGAACTACGTGGGCGGCGACATCGCCGGCGGTCTCCAGGACCTGCGCCAATTCTTCACCAGGCCCGCCGTACGCCTCGACCCGTACCGGACCCCGGATCCCAGCGTCTTCATCTGCTCGGCATCCACGCCGCCGGGCAACGGGGTGCACGGCCTGTGCGGCTGGCACGCCGCAAAATCGGCGCTGCGAGGTGTCCTCCGCTAGGGGCCCGGAGTCCACGGGCGGAGGGGCGCACCTGTTGAATGTGGTTGCCCCCCGCCGAGACGGCGGCCACACTTCGGCTCGATGCCGGAAACGCGCTATGCGAAAGCCCCCGACGGAGTCTCGATCGCGTACCAGGTCGTCGGCGACGGGCCACGCGATCTGGTCTGGGTCCCAGGCTGGATTTCACATCTGGAGGCGGCCTGGGAGGAGCCCACGCTCGCCCGGTTCTTTGAGCGGCTGGCCTCGTTCTCACGCCTCATCCTCTTCGACAAGCGTGGCACCGGCATGTCCGACCGTGTTGCCGTGTCGGCCCTGCCGACGCTCGAAGTACGCATGAGCGACGTGCTCACGGTCTGCGATGCCGTCGGCTCGGAACGGGCGGCGCTGTTCGGCGTCTCGGAGGGCGCTCCGATGTGCGTGCTGTTCGGGGCGACGTATCCGGTCCGCACGACCGCGATCGTCCTGTTCGGCGGCTACGCACGCCGCCTCGTCGCAAGCGACTATCCGTGGGGCGACACCCGCGACGCGCTGGAGGCATTCCTCGATCAGATCACGGAAGGCTGGGGCGGGCCGGTCGGGCTCGACGTGCGGGCCCCAAGCCGGATCAATGACGAACGCTTCCGGGCGAACTGGGCGCGCTACCTCAGGTTGGGTGCCAGTCCGGCTGCTGTCCGTGCCCTGACGGAGATGAACAGCGAGATCGACGTGCGTCCCGTCCTGGATTCCGTGCGGGTACCCGCACTCGTCCTCCACCGGGTCGGTGATCGCACGCTCCCGCTCGAGGCTGGCCGGTACCTCGCCGAGCACATTCCCGGGGCGCGGATGGTCGAGCTGCCCGGCGAAGATCATCTACCCTGGATCGGCGATCCCGACCGCGTGATCGAGGAGATCGAGGAGTTCCTGACCGGCGCTCGGCGCCATCCAGAGCACGATCGGGTGCTGGCGACCGTCCTCTTCACCGACATCGTCGGATCGACCGAGCGCGCTGCGGGCCTGGGCGACAAGGCCTGGACGGACCTGCTCCAGGCCCACCATCGCGTCGTGCGCGATCAGCTGACTCGCTACACCGGCCGCGAGGTGAACACCAGTGGCGATGGCTTTCTCGCCACGTTCGACGGGCCCGCACGCGGGATTCGCTGTGCGCTCGCGATTACCGACGGTGTTCGCCCGCTCGGCATCGACGTCCGGGCCGGCCTGCACACGGGCGAGGTCGAGGTAGAAGGAAGCGAGATCCGGGGCCTTGCCGTGCATATCGGCGCTCGCATCGGTGCGCTGGCAAGGGCCGGGGAGGTCCTCGTGTCGAGGACCGTCAAGGATCTCGTCGTTGGTTCCGGCCTGTCCTTCGCCGATCGCGGGACGTTCGAGCTCAAGGGCGTGCCCGACGCCTGGCAGCTGTACGCGGTCGACCATTCGTAGGGGGCTGCGCAGGGAAACGCCGTGGCCCCTCCCGTCACGAGCCCATGCCCGCCGGCTGGGTGCCCTGGTTCGTCACCGCGTAGAGGACGGCGATCCCCACGTAGAACAGGAGCGCGACGAGCGGCGCGAGGATCGCGATCGGGATCGCCAGGGCATAGATGACGGGGCCGATCGAGCCCCGCCGGAGCTCGGCACGCGCGTATGCGGCATCGAGCGGTGGCTCGAGCAGGTCAGGGCGATCGATGAGATGTCGCCACATGAACGTCCACGGCAGCGCGGTCGCAACCGACAGCAGGCCGTAGACGGCCGCCGCGGTCGACGCCGATGCTCCGCCGTCCGCGACGTACGCGGCGAGCAGTGAGGTCGGGAAGGGGAGCGTCGCCACTCCGAGCAGGAGCATCAGGTTCAGCCACTGCAGTCGGTTGTCGAAGCGGTTCACGCGGTCGACGAACGCGCGGTGGTTGAGCCAGATGATCCCGATCGTCAGGAATGCCGCCAGGTAGGCGAGGTAGGAGGGCCAGTGGCGAGCGAGGGCGGTCAGGAGTCCGCCGGCGTTGGTGACTTCGGCCTCGCTGGGTACCTTCAGGTCGAGCACGAGCAGCGTAATCGCGATCGCCATCACCCCGTCGCTGAACGCCTCGACACGGCCGGTCTGCGAGAGCCGAATAGCCGGTACCGTGGGCCCCGCCGGTTCGGTGCGATCCATCAGAGGCGCTCGAGGATCGGGATCCGCGGGGCGATCGCGTAGTTCAGCTGTACGAGCACGATGAAAGCGATGCTCAGGTACGTGCTGACGAGGCAGAGTGCCGCCCCGAACGCGTAGAGGGCCTGGGCGATGAAGATTCGTCTTGTGATCGAGGCTGAGGCCTCAGCCTCGGCGCCCTCCTTGAGCAGCCCGGCGCGCGTCGCATAGAGCCAGCTGCCGGAGATGAACACGCCGAACGCAGCGATGTTCGCCCAGTACAGGATGACCGCGAGGCGGGTGTCGATGTACTCCGCGAGCAGCGAGGTCGAGAACGGCATCAGGGCCACCGTCGCCAGGAGGCCCAGGTGGATCCACGTGAGATGTCGATTGGCGCGGTCGAAGTAGCTGATCTGGGTTTGCTGCGCGCTCCAAAAGATCCCCAGGGTCAGGAAGCTCATCAGGTAGGTCACGAACCTCGGCGCCAGGCCAACGAGCGCCTCGGCCAGCTGACCATCGGACGCTGGTCGGGCAAGGTCCGGGACGCGGATCTCCAGCACAATGAGCGTCATCGCGATCGCGAACAGGCCGTCGCTCAGCGCCGCCAGCCGATCCAGGCCTCGTGCCGCGATCACGTTGTAGTGGGCCGTCACGGCCACAACATAACTGCCAGATAAGCGCCTCGCGACATGCTTCGACGATGGGAACAAGGGATCGCCCAGCGGATCGCGGACGCAGGCGGGGCGTCCATTTGGTGCGCCACCTCGGTCGCGAGATCCGGGAGGCGCGGACTGACAGATCCCTCAGCCTCGAGGACACCGGCATCGCGGTAGGACTCTCGGCCGCCGCGATAAGCCGCATCGAGCGTGGCCTCACTCCCGGAGTACCCCTGATTCGTCTCGCCTCTCTGTGCGAGGTCGTCGGCCTCGAGCTGAGCGCCCGGACCTTTCCCGGTGGGCAGCCGTTACGTGATGCCGCTCACGTCGGGCTCCTCAATCAGTTCAGGCTTCTCCTCCACCCCAGGCTTCGGTGGGCTACCGAGGTTCCCCTGCCAGGAATTCGAGATCAGAGGTCCTGGGACGCGTTGGTTGCCGGACCGGGATGGCGGTACGGAGTGGAGGCAGAAACCGCACCACACGACTCGCAGGCGCTAGCACGCAGGCTCGAGTTGAAGCGACGTGACGGCGAGGTTGACGGCGTGATCCTTCTGGTCAGGTCCACTCGCCGCACGAAGGCCTTCCTCGCGGAAGCGAGCCCGCTACTCCGTCCGAATTTTCCGGTGGAAGGCAGCCGAGGGCTTGGCCTGCTGGCGGCCGGTGCGGACCCTGGCGGCAGCGCGATCATCGTGCTCCCAACATCGAACGGCTCGGCACCGGCGACCAGACGGTTTGCGTCTGGAGGTCGATAACTGACATCAGCGATGTTCCGGCCCGATGAGACCGGTCGCGTTCCTTTCGCCCAACGCAATAGACCGCGAGGGATCGCGAATCGATTGCCGGAGCCTTGCGTCTCGCCCAACGATTGGAGTCTCGTGACTGGGTTGAGCAGCTCGCTTTGGCGCTTACCTTCGTCCTGACGCAAAGCCAGCGAGTAATCGCACGCGAGACGCAAAAAGGGTGACGGGGTCGAGAGGGGGATTGCCGCCGCGCCGTTACTCTGCACGGATGGCCCAGTTCGACCTGCCACTCGAGGAGCTCCAACGCTACAAGCCGGAGCGAACCGAACCGCCCGACTTCGACGCGTTCTGGCAGGAGACGCTTGAGGACGCTCGAGCGAAGGTTAGGCCGACCAGGTTCGAGCGGGTGGATGTCGGCCTTCGGACGGTCGAGACCTTCGACGTAACCTTCACCGGCTTCGCCGGCCAGGAGGTCAGGGCCTGGCTGCAGCTGCCGCGGGATCGCGACCGCGGCAGCCGGCTTCCGCTGGTGGTCGAGTACATCGGCTACGGTGGCGGGCGCGGCTTTCCGTTTCACTGGCTCTTCTGGCCGTCGGCCGGCTACGCGCACTTCGTCATGGATACGCGCGGGCAGGGCAGCTCCTGGCAGCCCGGCGACACCCCGGACCCGGAGCCGGACGGTTCGAACCCGCACTATCCCGGCTTCCTCACGCGGGGCATCCTCGACCCGCGCGGCTACTACTACCGGCGTGTATTCGCGGACGGTGTGCGGGCGATCGAGGCGGCGCGCGAGCACGAGTCGGTCGACGCGGAGCGGACGATCGCGAGCGGAGGGAGCCAGGGCGGCGCGATCGCGCTCGCCGTCACGGCGTTGGCGCCCACCATCCGTGCCGCGCTGATCAACGTGCCGTTCCTCGCCCACTTCAAGCGCGCGCTGGCGGTCACCGACGAGCACCCCTACGTCGAGCTGACCCACTACCTGACGATCCACCGCTCCGAGGCGGACCAGGTGTTCCGCACGCTCAGCTACATCGACGGCATGAACTTCGCGGCGCGAGCCAGGGCGCCGGCCCTGTTCGCGGTCGGGCTGATGGACGAGATCACGCCACCCTCGACGGTCTTCGCCACATACAACCACTACGCAGGCCCGAAGGAGATCAGGACGTGGGAGTACAGCGCCCACGACGCAGGTGAGCTTCACCACGTCCAGGAACAGCTCCGATTCCTCGAGGGTCTTGGTCTGACCCCTGATCCGAAACGCGGGGGCTAGCCACCTTGGACCCGGAGCTGGTCGAGCGGGCGCGAGGCGGCGACCGCGAGGCGTTCGCCGGCCTCGCAACGAGCGATGCCCCGCGGCTCTTCTCCACGGCGGCGCTGATCCTCCGCAACCACGACCGGGCCGCAGCCGCCACACAGCAGGCGCTGCTCGCCGGGTGGCGTGGCGTTCGTGCAGTTCAGGATGCGGACGCGTTCGAACCCTGGCTACTGGATCTCCTGTTCCAGGCATGTCGGCGCCAGCAGAAGCGAGGTCGAGACGTCCTGGTCATTGACCTCGGCCTCGAACGCATCCCGCTGGATCGCACATTCCGCCGGCTGACGTTGGATCAACGGGCGCTGGTCGTGCTCGTCCATTTCCTCGGCCTTCCAACGTCCGATGCCGCCGACATCGTGGCAACGAGCCGGGCTGCAGCGGTCCCGCGCCTGGAACGCGCGATGGAGGACCTCAGACGTTCGGCCCGGTCCGAAACGCTCGCGACCGGGAGCCGTGCCGAATCGGACGAATCTCCCGATTTCGAGTCCGCGCTCGCCGGGTGGCTCGAAGCTCGAGCGCCGGACCGACCTCCCTCCGACCTCCTCGGGCCTGTGCTCGCGGCTGTGGCGGAAACCCGGCCAATGCCTCGGTGGCGTGCGCTGATCGCGGTGAAGCCGATGCGGACGACCGGCGGGATAACCCCCGTTGGGTCGACCAAGGTACGCCGCGCTCGGCTGCTGCCGTTCGCCGGTGTCCTCGCCGTCGCCGTGTCCGCTGGCGCCTTCTCCTTTGGCCCGCGACTCTCGACGGTCGTCGCGCCACCGCCGCCCGCAAAGGAGTTCACATTCAGCGGCGACTGCAAGTCGAACCTGCCCAAAGGCCTCGTCGCGGAGGTGTCCAGCGACGAGCAGTTCTTCACGCTGGCGTCGGACGGTTGGTTCGTCGGCGGGCCTCCGACGCGGAGCATCGACGCCGACCTGACCGGCCGCCGGATGAGTGCCTCAGGGATTCAGCGGTACATCGACGTTATCCGACACGCGCACCTGGCCAATTGGTGCCGCGAGCTCTTCACGTCCAGCCTCAACGCTGCGCTGATCACCACCGTCGACTCGATTGCGCGTGCTCGACCCGACGGAAGAGGCTGACGCGACCGCCCTGGTCCACCGGTTGGAGCACCCGGAGGAATGGTTGCCCGACGACGGCTGGATCGTTCGCGGCCCGGAGCCATACCTGCCGACGACCTACCGCGTTGTCGTGCAGTTTCCTGGGCCCACTGACCTGTCCCGCTTCCGCCTGCCGAACGGCTCCACTCTCAAGGACCTCCGTCTCGCGATGCACGGCGGCTCGACGTTCGGGTGTTCGGAGCTGACGAGGGGCCAGGCGCTCGCCGCGCGCGACCGCCTGCCGCCCGATGACGGCGGGGACCCATCGCAGGGACAGTGGAACTACCAGATCGACGAGTCGAACTCTGTGTCGATCGAGATCACGGCCCTGCTGCCCGGGGTCGACGACTGTGCGGCCATGGCAGCCCAGTTCGAGCTGCCCAACGCGCCGCCGACCCCCAGTCCCAGTCCGGCGGGCGGGTTCTATGCGTGCGCCCTCCTGCCGGTCGATCGTGTCGGCGAGATCCTCAACCGCAAATATCGGCTCCAGTCAGTCCAGGATCATGGCCGTTCCGAGCTGGGCGGCGAATTGACATGTTCGTTCGAGGACATCCGCAACGCGGGCGACCGCCGATCAGGGCATCAGTTCATCCTCTCGTTCAGGTCGCAGCCGACCGAGCGGGGCGATGCCACCGGGCTGGCTCGCTACCTGTTTGGCAATGTGGATGCTGAAGACCAGCCGGGCGGGGGGCGCCTGTGGGTTAACGGTTGCTTCCTCCTGGATCTCTGTCGACCCGCCATCGCGGTCTCGCGTCCGCCGTACTTTGCTTTGCTGGCGGAATGGCCTCAGGGAGACCTCACGGAGGGCCAGGTCCGGTCCCTGGCGATCGCCCTGCTGGACAACATGCGCGACCTGCCCGAGACGTGGCGGCCGCTCACATCGCCATAGCGAGCGCACGCGCTAATTCAGGATCGTAGGCGGACCGAAGCGCGTCGGGTCGACCTCCGAGGGCACCGACATTCTCAGGCCGACGATCAGGTCGACGACAAGCTCCGCCGACGCCGGACCGAGCGAGATGCCCCACGGCCCGTGACCGGCGGCAACGAACAGGTTCCCAGCGCCCGGAACCCGCCCGAGCAGCGGCCGACCGTCCCGCGACTGCGGCCGCGCGCAGATCCGGGTCGAGCGGATCGGTGCCTCGGCCAGGGAGGGCACGAAACGCGATCCCCGACGACGCAGCTCGGGCGCCATCCGCATGGCATCAGGCTCGGCAGGCAGGAAGGTCGATCCCAGGGTGGAGGAGCCGGCGACCGTGACGAGGCTGAACACCGAGGGCACGCCGGCGACGTCGTCGTCGACGGACGGGGACCAGCCCGACGGTTCGCCCACGGCCTCCACGCCGAGTTCCTCGAGGATGTGTCGAGGCGCCGATGGAAGGGCGACGTCGACGTTCAGGCCCCAGATCGGCACCACGGGCCGCCATCCCCCGTCCCGCGCCAGCACGTCGGGAGTCCATGGCCCGGCTGCCACGAGCACGGAGCCAGCCGCGACCCGGTGACCGTCAACGATCAGCCCGAGTGCCCGCCCGGCCTCGAGCCACACCACGGCGGATGCCCCGAGCTCGATGATCCCGCCGGCCCGCTCCGCGCGGACCGCGAAGGCGTCGGTCGCGGCGGCCGGCGGGACGGCGTAGCCCGTGTTGAGCCGGCACGCCACCACTTCAGGAGCGAGCGTGGGCTCGAGGGCGCGGACCCGTGGGCCTTCGAGGACTTCAGGGTTGAGCTCGGGCGCAATCTCGGCGATCGCCCGCGCCTCCTGTTCGATTGCTTCGCCCGAATGCGCGACCAGCAGGATCCCGTTCGGCTCGGCCGGAAGGCGGAAGCCCTGCACCCCCGGGTCGTCCGTTGCCAGCTCGCCCACCTCGGCGTAGAGCTGCAGCGACCGGTGGTAGAAGGGTGCCAGCACCGGATCGAAGGGGTGCTGGATCGAACCCGAATTCCGGCCGGAGGCGCCGGCGCCGATCGACGCTCGTTCCGCCAGCAGCACGCGCGTCCCGGCCTCCGCCAGGAGTGCCGCGGCGCTCGTCCCGACGATGCCGCCGCCGACGATCGCAACGTCGACAGGCCGTCGGCCTGAGGTCACCTCCCGAGCCGGGACGTTCCTCAGCCTGGCGCTCGTCAGCCCTCGTCCGCGGGGAGCGGCACGGAATGCACGAGGGCGACCTTCCACGCGCCGTCGGTTCGAACCAGGACGAGTGACGTCGGCGCCGTGATCTTCTGCTGCTCGCCGTCGAGCTTGTAGGTCTGCTCGAGCACGCCGGTGACGAGGCCGACGTCGCCCCACGCACGGCTCTGCGAGTCGCGGAAGGTGGAATGGATGTCCGACACCCGCGACAGCGCGTCACTGAAGTAGCGCTCGATCGCGTCGCGGCCGCGCTTCCACCCGCGCGAGATCTCGTCGACGCCCTGCGCGTCGTCCGTCATCAGCGCGCGGAGCCTGTCAAAGTCGCGGGCGTCCAGCAGTGCCAGCAGCTCGGCTGCGACGCCGTCGAGGGTCGTGTCTACCGCCATGTCGTGCCTCCTCCTGCCGCAGCGTTACCCACCGCCGGGCATCGCTCCCAGCTGGCGCATCATGCCCATGAAGTCGGCCTGATGCCAGTGTTCCGAGACCTTGCCGTCGCGGATCCCGAAGATGTGGATCTCCCCGATCGTGTACGCCTTGCCGCTCGGCGGGAGGTTCATGAACGGGCCCGTCTGGATGGCGTGAGACGTCAGCCGGACGGCAACGCGATCGTCCTCCGCGATCATGTCCTCGATCGTCATTCTGACGTCCGA
>VBFZ01000027.1:14285-17587 GCA_005880805.1 Chloroflexota bacterium
GTCCGGTCGAGCCCCACGTGTGGGGTGTGAAGTCGTCGGTCAGCAACTCGTCCACCGCGTCGGATGTCCCCATGACGAAGATCTCGTCGATGAACCGCCGGACGAGCGCCTTGTTCTCCGCGGTCGACATTGGGCACCTCCTGGGAGCCTGAGCCTTGACTCAGCGCGCATCCGGTTCGACTCTAGCGGGGATGGAGAAGTCGCACTCGACCGAGGAGAAGGCGTACTCGACCGAGAAGAAGGCGTACTCGACCGAGGAGCTGGCGCGCCGGTCTGGCGTCGAGGCGAGCTACATCGATCAGCTGCATGAGCTGGGCGTCCTGCGGCGGAAGGGCGACGCACCGGGCTCGTTTTCGGCCACCGATGTCCGTCGCGTGAGCATTGTTCGTTCGCTCGAGGAGGGTGGCCTGCCCTTGTCTCGAATTGGCGAGGGAATCCGAACCGGGTGGCTGTCGCTCCGCTAGGTGCTGCGGTGGGCAACGTGGAGACGAACCGGCCCCGTCACGCCCTTCAACTCCACGGGACCGATCTCGGAAAAGGTCACTCCGCCGCCATCCGATGCTTCGACGACCTCGTGACTGACGACGACCTCGCCCGATGACCTGCTGCGTGACAACGAGCTTGAGATCCTCCCAATGCTCGAACTGGTCGTGGCGCATGGCGTTCGTCCGGCGGCCATGGAGCGAGCGTTGCGCGGGTACGGCGACGGAATCCGGCGGGTCGCGGATACCGAGTCCGGTTGGTGGCGATCAGACGTCATTGAGCCCGTTCTGCGTGCGGGCAAACCGTTCGGGATGGTCGGAGAGCTGACGGCGACGTTTGCGACGGAGCTGGTCCCGCTCGCGGATCGCGCGATCCTCGCCCTTTACCACGGTCACCAGGCCAATGCGTGGATGCGCAACATTTTCGAGGGCGTCGAGATGGCCCTGGCCAGTGCGGGGCTGCACTCGCGCCTGGAGCACCCGCCGGCCATCTGCTTTCTGGACCTCACCGGCTATACGCGGCTCACGGACGAGCGCGGGGACGAAGCTGCCGCCGACCTGGCGCGACGACTTTCCGGCCTCGTTCAGGGAACGTCTGGAAGGTACGGCGGGCGACCGGTCAAGTGGCTGGGCGACGGGGTGATGTTCTACTTCAGGGAGCCGGGACCGGCGGTGCGCGCCGCACTGGAGATGGTCCAGGGCGCAACCAACGCGGACCTGCCTCCCGCCCACGTCGGCTTGGATGCGGGTCCCGTCCTGTTCCAGGGTGGCGACTACTTCGGCCGAACCGTGAACCTGGCCGCCCGGATTGCCGACTACGCACGCCCGGGCGAGGTCGTCGTCAGTCACGAGGTCGTCGAAGCATCGGATGGCGGCGGAGTGACCTTTTCCGAGATCGGTCCCGTGGAGTTGAAGGGCGTGACGGGGCCGGTTCGTCTCCACGTTGCCCACCGCAGCACCTAGCGGAGCGACAGCCGACGCAGCTTGGCCGGGTCTCCGATGATGTCGATTTCCCGGATGCGGCCACCAACGACCGTGATCGCTGCAACCGAAATGACCTTGCCCGGCGGTCCGATGATGACGCCCGGACTCCCGTTGATGAGCGCCCGGCGACCAAGGGGCGCGAACACGGGCGCCCGGAATCGGAGGACCTCCGCCACCTCCTTCGCGCCGGCCACGGGTGGACGCGCGAGCGGACCCTCGCCGCCGCCGTCCGTGCGGAGGACCACCTCCGGATCCAGGAGCGTCAGGAGCGCCTCGAAGTCGCCCTTCCGGGCAGCCGCAAGGAAGGCGTCGACGACCCTCTCCTGGACCTCGAGATCGGCGTCAGGCTCCGCCCTGGCCGCCTGCACGCGCCGGCGTGCGCGACTCGCGAGCTGACGTGCCGCCGTGGGGGTCCGGTCGACCACCGGGGCGATCTCCTCGAACGGCACGGCGAACACGTCGTGGAGCACGAACGCCAGCCGTTCCGCCGGCGTGAGGGTCTCGAGGACGACGAGCAGCGCGAGCCCGACCGCGTCGGCCAGCATCGCCTGGTCCTCCGGCGAGCCCTCCTCGCCGACGACGGGCTCCGGCAGCCACGAACCGGCGTAGTCCTCGCGGCGCGATCGCCGGGCACGAAGCACGTCGAGGCAGATCCGGCCAACGACCGTCGTGAGCCACGGTCGGAGGTCGACAGTGTCCTGCGGAGGTCGGCGATCCAGGCGAAGCCAGGCTTCCTGGAGCGCGTCCTCGGCCTCGCTGACGGAGCCGAGCATCCGGTAGGCGACCGAGCGCAGGTACGGCCGATGACGGTCGAACTCGGCTGCCATGACCTCGCGCGTCTGCTGATCACCGCTCATCTGAGATCAGAACGTAGCCCATCTCTGAAACGTGACTGCCTCATTGAGCGGGGCTCCGTTGTCACATCAGGCCCCCGCGTTTCGTGTCCCAGATGTCAATGGCCCATGAACTCTCGAAACCACGGAGACGAACGTCATGTCCACCACACGCGCAGTCCGGGCACCTCACGTACCCGCGATCGTTCCCCTGCTCAACCCGCTGATCCGCCGCCTGCTCAGTGTGGGCCTGCCGTTCGGCCCGAATGTCCTGCTCACCGTCCGCGGACGGAGCAGCGGCCAACCTCGGACCGTTCCGGTCGCGGTGGTGGAGATCGACGGCCGCCGCTTCGTCCAGTCGCCGTTCGGCGAGGTCAACTGGGTGCGAAACCTGCGCTCGGCCCGGGAAGCGGTCGTGTCGAAGGGCAGCGAACGCGAGGAAGTCTCGGCAGTCGAGCTGTCACCCGAGGAACGTGGCCCGATCCTTCGCGACCTGCTGATGCCCTACCTCCGCTCGAGGTTGGCGGCGCGGCTCGCCCATTGGCTGTTCAAACTCGAGCGCGAGTCGACTCTCGAGGAGTTCGTCGAAGCGGCGCGCCGGCTCCCGATGTTCGAGCTTCGGCCGCACGGCCAGCGCGAGCCCGTCAACCGCGGAGCGTCGGAATGAGGCGCAGCGCGTTCGACCGGTAGACGCGCTCGAGGACATCGTCGGGCAGCCCCAACCCGTGGATCTGCCAGCGACCCTGGCCGGGGACCTCGTCGGGCCCGTAGTCGAACGACTCGTCGCACGTTTCCAGGAACCGGTAGTGGATCGCGTAAGCCTGGCGATCGGGCGGCGTGTCGGTCCCAAACAGGATGCGGTCCGACCAGCGCAGGAAGAATGCACGAGCCGTGTAGGGCTGCCGTCCGAGCTCGGCCAGCCTGGCGCCGATGTCGACGTTGAAGTTCGGGCAGCGTTCGAGGATCCGTGACACCCGAGCCAGGTCCTCCGCGGCGCACCCGA
>VBFZ01000027.1:17664-21747 GCA_005880805.1 Chloroflexota bacterium
AGGACGTGTCGGCCAGAAGTGCCAGTCGGAGTTCTCGCGCAGCTCCTCCCACCGCTCGTTGAACCGATCGAGCGGCTCGAAGAAGGCGATCGGGTCGGCGACGTGGATCGTGACCGGCACGCCCAGCTCGCCAGCGGTACTCCACAGGGGGTCCAGCCGGGCATCGTCGACGGGAACAAGACGCCCTCGAGGGTCGCGCGCCCGCAGCCCGAGCAGCTTCCAGACCTTGAGCCCGACAGCACCCGCGGCGACACCCTCCCGCAGCCCGGCCGCCCCGCGGCTACCGAAGTCCACGTCGGCCGCCCAGGAGTCGTAGTCGAGGCCGCCGAACACTGCGACGCGCCCTGGCAGGGCAGACTGCCAGCGGTCCAGCTCCTTTCGAAGCCCGTCACCGTGCCCGCCGTCGAGATCGACGATCCCGGCGACGCCTGCCTGGTCCAGCACCCCACCGAGCTCCTCCGGGGGGCGATTCGCCCAGGGCCCGGAGAACGCGGACAGACCGAGATGGTTGTGCGCGTCGATGGCCGGGAACCGTGGCCGAAAGACCTCGTGGTAGGTCGTCCGGAGCATCGTCCGCGGGCGATAGTCCCGAAGCAGCAGCGAATCGCCGCGGGACGCGGCCGGCGCCCCCCGGTCCGTCACCCCTTGATGCCGGTCAGCGTGATGCCGCGCACGAACTGCCGCTGGGCGACGACGAACAGGATGATCATCGGCGCGAGGCTCACCAGGGCTCCCGCCATCATCTCCGGCCACTTGCCGATGAACTGGGAACGCCAGTCCGACGGTCACCGTGTACGTCGGCAGGTCACGCAGGTAGATCAGGGGGTCGAGCAGGTCGTTCCAGTTCCACATGAAGGTGAAGATCGCCAGGGTCGCCAACGCAGGCTTGGCGAGCGGAACATAAATGTGGCGGTAGATCTGCCAGGGGGTGGCTCCGTCGACGCGCGCAGCGTCCGCCAGTTCATGCGGGATCGTCAGGTAGAACTGGCGCAGCAGGAAGGTTCCGAACGCTCCGCCGAGGAACGCCCACACCCACAGCGGCTCCTGGGTCCCAATCCAGTTGCCGCTCGCGCTGAGCGGGTGCGGCAGCAGCCGGTACAGCACGAAATTCGGGACCAGCACGATCTGGAACGGGATGATCAGCGTCGAGAGCAGCAGTGCGAACAGGATTCGCTTGCCGCGGAAGTCGAGCACCGCGAACGCGAAGGCGGCCATTGAGCACGAGATCAGCTGCCCCGCGGTCGCCAGGAAGGCGAGCTTCAGCGAGTTCAGGTAGAAGAGCCCGAACGGGAGCGCCTCCCACATCCGCTGGTAGTTGTCGAAATGGGCTCCGCTCGGCAGCTCGAGCGGCGAGGTACCGAAGACCTCCGCGCGGGTCTTCAGCGAGGTCACGATCATCCACAGGAACGGGGCGATCATCACGACGCCGCCCGCCAGCAGCGCGGCGTAGATCGCGGCGGTCCGCAGTCGATGAGCGGCGGTTCTCCTTCGCGCCCGGACGTCGACGGCCGGCCGGACTGGAACGGGCCGATCGCGGGCGAGGGACGTCCGGCTCATGACGACCGGCTCATGCAGACGGCCTCATGCGATTTGCCTCACCCACTCCGGCCTCACTGGTAGTGGACCCAGCGGTTCTGGAGGCGGAAGTAGACGATGGTGAGGACCGCGACGATCAGGAACAGGATCCACGCGGCGGCCGCCGCGTAGCCCATCTTGAAGTTCTGGAACCCGTTCTCGTAGATCGTGTAGACGAGCGTGACGGTCGCATCCGAGGGCCGCCCCGGCCGGGCCAGAACGTAGATCTGGTCGAAGACCTGGAAGCTGTCGATCAGGGCCAGGATGCCGGTGAAGAAGATGCTTGGCGTGAGGAGCGGCAATGTGACGTTCCGAAACCGTGCCCAGGCTCCGGCTCCATCCACGGAGGCCGCGTCGAGATACTCCTGGGGGATCGCCTGCAGCCCGGCGAGGAAGATGATCACGGTGGTCCCGAGGCCCTGCCACACGCTCATGGCCACGATAGAGGGCATCGCCCAGAACGGGTCGGTGATCCACTTCTGTGGCGGCAGTCCGATAAACCCGAGGACCGCGTTGAGCGGCCCGCTGTCCGGACTGTAGATCCACGACCAGACGAGCGAGATCGCGACGGTCGAGGTGACCACCGGCAGGAAGTAGGCGGTCCGGATCCAGGCGATCCCGCGGATGGTCTGGTTGAGCGCCAGCGCGATAAGGAGGGCGATCACCATTCCAAGCGGGACCGAGACCACGGTGTAGAACGCGGTGTTGCGGAGTGCCTTGAGAAAGCGGTCGTCCGAGGCGAGGGCAACGAAATTGTCGAACCCGACGAGCTGCGGCGCGCGGAGGAGGTCCCACTTGGTGAAGCTGATCGCGAGCGTCGCCAGGATCGGTCCGGCTGACAGGATGGCGAGTCCGATGATCGTCGGCGCGAGGAAGAGGAGCGCCCAGCGTCCCTCGCCGCCGAGCGGCCCGCCGCCGGTCCGTGCCCGGCGGCGGCCGTTCGCGGTCATCGCGTCCCCGATCGCCCTGACGGACGCCTCACTGGCCCGAGAGGATCGAGTTCAGCGCCGGCAGGACCTTGTCGATGGCCTCCCGAACCGTCTCCTTGTTGGCCTCGAAGACGTTTGCGTCCAGCTCCGTCTGGAGCGTCGTCGCGAATTCGTCATACCCCTTGAACGATGGCTTGATGTGCGCATAGGTGAGGGCGTCGGCCAGGACCTTGGCCCCGTCGAACGACGATGAATACGGTCCGGCGAGAACTTCCTTGTTGGCCGGCAGCGACGCGCGCAGCTCCATCAGCTTCGTCTGGGCCGCCGGGCTCGCGAGATACTTCACGAACGCCCAGCTGGCGTCTGGATTCTTCGTCTTGGCGTAGACAACCGCACCCGTTGGATTGATCGAGGTTGCCTGGCCGGCCGGGCCCTTCGGCAGCGGGGCGATCCCGAGATCGATGCCGGCGGCCTGGTGGGTCGCAACGAGCCACGAGCCATCCGCCTCGATCGCGGCTTTCCCCTGCTCGAATGCGTCGCCGCTGTCCGTCGGCCAGCTCGCGGCATCGGGCATGATCTTGTCCTTCCAGATCAGGTCCTGGAGGTGCTGGATGCCGCCCACCGCCTGATCCGAGCCGAGCACGGTCGACTTGTGATCCGGAGCGAGGATGTCGCCGCCGTTCTGCCAGACGAGCGACGACCAATAGTTCTCCATGTCGCTCGTCTCGGTGAAGAAGCCCCACTGAGTCACCTTGCCGTCGCCGCCCTTGAGGGTGAGCTTTGTCGCGACTTCGGTGAGCTTCGCCCAGTCCCAGCTATCGTCCGGATAGGGGATGCTCGCGGTGTCGAACATCTTCTTGTTGTAGTAGAGGGCGATGACGTTGAGGTCCCGCGGGAGCCCGAACTGGCCGCCCGGCGTCGTGAAGTCGCCGACGGCTTGATCGGCCAGCTGCCCGAGGTCATAGCCGTCGCGATCGATGAACGGCTTGAGGTCGAGCAGGACGTCGCGCGACTGGTAGTCAGGGAACAGGGGACCGTCCATCGCGAAGACATCCGGCGCATCTCCGCCCGCGATCCCGGTCTGCAGCTTGTCCCAGTAGGTGTCCCAATCCGACACGGTGACCTTGACCGTGATCTTCGGGTTGGCGGTATGGAAGGCGTCGACGACCGCCTGCTGGTTCTTGATCTCGGCGGGGTCGCCCCAGATCGAATAGCTGATCGTCGCCGCCGGCCCCGTGTACCCTGCGTCGCTCGGCGCGGCCGATGGCGCCTGCGCGCTCGCCGCGTTTGACGGAGCGATCGCGCTGGCGGCCGGCGTCGAGGCCAACGGGGTTGCGGTCGATCCGCCACAGCCCGACACGAGGAGCGCCGCGCATCCGATGACGCCCGCGACACGCGCGAGGCCGGTGGGGCGGCCTCTGCGGCCGTCGGATCCGGTTCGGTCCGTGAACATTGCGTCGGTCCTCCTTCAGCCGGCTGCGGAGCCGCCGAGCCAGGCAGGCAGCCATTCCGCCTCGGCTTCGATCATCTGGTCGGTCAGGCGCCAGGCGTCGTCGAGCGAGAGTCGAGCCTGGACGAT
>VBFZ01000028.1 GCA_005880805.1 Chloroflexota bacterium
TGGCAACGCCGACTCGAGGTCACCCAGGGGGATCGGCACCCGGCGCTCCGGATAGAGGCATTCGACGTCGTAGATGCGCTCGTCGGCTGCTTCGACCGAGATCAGCCGCCGGAACGTGCAGCGCCGGATGCGCGGCTCCGCGAGGTGGTAGACCTCGGGCGCTGGGGGCTGTATTGGGAGCTGCAGGGCCATGTAGGGGCGTTCAGTCCTTCTTGGGCGCTGGACGACGCTCAATCGTGACGGGTCTGGCCGTTCGGGCGCGCACGTTAGCACCCCTTGTAGATCGGGATCAACCCGCGATTGGTGCGACGGAGCGGTGCGAAAGGTACTAGACTCCCGGCCCAAGCCCGGCGGGCAGCCAGGGAGGGCGCTGTGCAGGAAGAGGGCTCGGCGCTGCACACGGCTTTGCAGTCGGGCGCCGTGCAGGAACAGCGATGGGCACGGGACACGGCGGTGATGTGCCCATTTCTCGATGGGCCTGCCGCGAGTACGGACGGCGATGTCGTTGGCGGCGCTGAAGCTCCAGAAGGGACGTGCGGCGCCCTGGGAGTCCCGCTTCCACTCGCCAGACGGCAGCTCGAGCTCGCCTGCCTGAGGGCCGCTCACATCAGCTGCCCCCGATACGTGCATGCCGTGGCCAACCCGCAGGCACATCCGGCAGCCGGACGAATCGGCCCATCGCAGGTGCGCGACGTCCAGGTCGCGATGAGGTCCCGGCCCCGCGTTCGGGAGCCAATCGTCGCGGCGGCGCTGGTGCTCCTGCTCTCGGCGGCGATTGCCGCCGGCTACCTCCTTTCCGGTGGGGCGCTCAAGGTCCCTTCCAGCTCGCCAGCCCTGGTAGCCGCAGCCAGCCCGAGTCTGTCGGCGACCACCTCGCCCGAGCCGTCCTCATCGCCGAGCCCCGAGCCGTCCTCATCGCCGAGCCCTCCGGCGAGCGCCCTGCCGAGCCCGACGCCCTCGGCCAGTCCGGCGGCCAGCACGGCTCCGAGCCCGCCGCCCACGGGTGGCGTCGAGGCTCTCTTCCCGAAGGGCGGACGCTGGGACCACCTGGTCCCCTGCGCGGACGCTCCGGATTGCTACATCTACACCGTCCAGCGCGGCGACACCCTCTATGCGATCTCGGGCACCTTCAACGTGCCGATCAGGACCATCCTCGACCTGAACCCGACGATCACGAATTCCAAGGTCGTCCACGTCGGTCAGAAGATCAAGCTGCCCACGCCGACCCCCTGAGCCGCCCGGCCCAACCCGCTTGAGCGCGTCGACCACCAGGCCCTTCTACGCGTCCCCGGGTCTCAACACGGAGACCTACGACGTGCGCACCGCGCACGATCTGGTAGCCCAGGGCCTCGACCGTGACGTCGCGTTCTACATCGAGGAGGCGAAACGGACCGGAGGGCCGGTCCTCGAGCTTGGCGGAGGTACCGGGCGCGTCTCGTGGGCCCTGGCCGAAGCGGGTTTTGACGTCGTCCTGCTGGACCTGTCGGAAGCCATGATCGAGCGAGCCGAAGCCAAGCGGTCGGCGGAGCCGGGGGCGGTAAGCGCCCGCCTGCGGACGGTCCGCGCGGACATGAGCGACTACGCGTTGGACCGCCGCTTTCAGCTTGCCATCGCGCCGTTTCGTGCCTTCATGACCCTGGTGACTGCGGAGGACCAGCGACGCTGTCTGGACACGACCCGCCGGCACCTGGAGTCAGGGGGCCGGCTCATCCTCCATCTGTTCGATCCGCGGCTCGACCTCCTGGTGGGCGAGGGCCCGCCCAACCCTGACCGCGGCTCCGTGCGCCACCCGGTGACCGGCAACGACGTGCGCATCGCGGTTCTGTCGCGTTCGGTGGATCTGCTTCGCCAGGTTTTCGAAGAGCGCTGGCGGTTCGCGGAGTCGACGGCCGAGGGCCATCTGGTGCGCGAGGAAGAGGAGGTGCTCCGCCTGCGCTGGACCTACCGGTACGAGATGCGCCATCTCCTGGAGCTGACCGGTTTCGAGGTCGAGGCGGAGTTCAGCAGCTTCGACCGCTCGCCTTCCGTCTACGGGCGCGAGCAGATCTGGGTCAGCCGAGCGCTCTGACCTGGCCGCCGACCGCAATCTCAGCGCGGGTGGAAACCTGCCAAATGAGCGCCAGGCAGCACGTTAGGTTGTGTCGACTCGCGTTCGACGGCGGACGTGGCCTGGTCGGAGGCCTTCCGGGGATGTTCGCAAGCTCGAATCGAGGTGGGCGCGGCAGCTCTGGACCTCGCGGAGCCGCTTGATCGTGCCTAAGGCTCGGAATTCCGCGCTTTTGGCAGGTTAGGCGGCCGTAGCTGCGGCGGTGGCGGGAGCCGGCGGGCGGAGATGCGCGGATGGAGCTGCGCGGATGGAGCTGCGCGGATGCAGCTCCGCGGATGGAGCTCGCCAGCCATGTTGCCGTGCGTTTTTGGGCATTGACGCGCGGTCCCGGACGTGTAACATGCGCCGAAGTGGCACAAAGTGGTGAGAAGTGGGGGAGAGGCCCACAAGTCGCCAGAGGCTGAGCCACCCAGGACTCATCCGCACCCGAGTGTAGGGGCAGCCAGGAAGTGTTCACCGGCGAGTACCGGCACACGGTGGACGACAAGGGACGCGTCGCCGTCCCCTCGAAGTTCCGCGCGCAGCTCGACGCCGGCGCGTTCGTTTCGCGCTGGATGGACAGCTGCCTCGCCATCTTCCCAAAAGTCGAATGGGAGAGCCTGGCGGCCCGGATTGCCGGCCTGCCGGTGAGCGACGCCAACGCGCGGGAGTTCGGTCGATTTCTGTTTTCGGGCGCCTTCGAGGCCGAGATGGATCGCCAGGGACGCGTCGTCGTGCCGGCCTACCTGCGGGAGTGGGCAGGCCTCGCGGCGGACGCGGTGATCGTCGGCGCGAGGGATCACGCAGAGATCTGGGCTCCCGCCCGCTGGGAGTCGTATCGGAAGGCCATGGAGGCCCCCGACGCGATCGCCCAGCACCTGACCGGCCTCGGCATCTAACCCGATGCGATGCACGCCGAGGCCTTTCCACATGCGCCTTCAGGATCCGCCAGGGATCCGTCTTCGACCGCTGGAGAACTGATGGAGGAAGGGCACTTGCCGGTGCTGGCGGAGGAGGTCATTTCGATGCTCACGCCCGCTCCCGGCAGCCTCCAGATCGACGCCACGGTCGGCGGCGGTGGGCACACCGAACGGATCCTGGAGGCGACCACGCCTGATGGCCGCCTCCTTGGACTGGACGCCGATGGGGCGGCCATCACCAGAGTTCGTCTTCGCCTGGAGCGCTTCGGTGACCGCGTGGTCCTTCGCGAGGCGAACTTTCGCGAGCTCGGCCGCGTTGCGCCCGAGGAGGGCTTTACACGGGTCGACGGCGTGCTGTTCGACCTCGGCCTGTCGAGTTTCCAGCTGGCCGACGCGGAGCGCGGATTCAGCTTCAGGAGCACGGGCCCGCTCGACATGCGCTTCGACACCTCGCGCGGCGTGCCGGCCTCGGAGCTGCTCGCGACGCTCGACGCCGCCGAGCTGACCGCGCTGTTTCGGCGCTTCGGTGAGGAGCCGTTCGCGCCACGCATCGCGCGAGCGATCGTGGCGGCCAGGCGCGAGGCGCCGATCGAGACGGCCCAGCAGCTCGCCGAGCTCATCGAGGGCGTCGCCCCTGCGCGGCCTCGCGGCCGCCGGCGAATCCACCCTGCCACGCGCGTGTTCCAGGCGCTGCGCATCGCCGTGAACGAGGAGCTGGATGCGCTGCAGGCAGGCCTCGCGGCAACCGTCGACCTGCTCCAGCCCGGCGGTCGCCTCGTCGTCCTCAGCTACCACTCCCTCGAGGACCGGATCGTCAAGCGCTTCATCGCGACCGAACGCAAGGGCTGCACCTGCCCGCCCGAGCTCCCGGTGTGCGTTTGCGGTCGCAACCCACGGCTTCGCCCGATCGGCAAGCCGATCACCCCGACGCCGGCCGAGCTGGCCGCGAACCCCCGATCCCGAAGCGCCCGGCTACGCGCCGCCGAGCGGCTTGCGGCCTGAGGGACGCCATCGACCGATCAATGCGACCCATCGCCGTGCCGAGGACGCCCCAACGCCCGATGCCCGCTAGCCCGCCACCTCCCGCCAGGCCCGCCACGCCCGCCACGCCACGTCACTGAGGTACGTCACCGAGGACCCGCCGAGCCTACGGCCGCCGTCAGCACGAAGTCCGCGAGCGCCTCGAGCGCAGCCACCCGAGCGACCTGGCCGAATTCGATTCCGAGCCCTTCGATCACGAGGACGACGCCGACGGCTTCGGCCTGTTCGACCTGGACCTCACGGGCCGCCGCTTCAACTGGGCCATGGGCGAATGACGCCCGCGGAGGGGATCCGATGGCCCTGAGGGCTGAGTGATGGCCATCTACGAGGGCGCCCGCGCCAGGTCCGGCTTCCTCAACCTGCCGATCCCTGCGCCACAAGCGCCGAGTCTCCCGCGCAGGAAGACGCGCTCGCCCATCCGTGCCCGTCGACGCGCCAGCCGGGTCGGCCTCGTGCTGGGCGGAATCGTTCTGACGTTTCTGCTCGCCTTCTTCTCACTTGCCCAGAGCGTCCGCGTATCGGCGACGGGCTATGACCTCGAGAGGCTGTCCGCTGAGCACGACCGTCTGGAGGGGCAGCGGCAGCAGCTCATCTCCGACCTGAACCGGCTCGGTCGCGAGCCGGCCATCCGGAAGCAGGCGATCGACGGCGGCCTGGCCCCGCTGCCCGCGCCGCTCGTCGTCCCCGCCAGGTAGGGAGTCGATCGTCTGATGCTGGGACGGACCGATTCGCGGCGCCGCATGCTCGTCGTGCTGGCGGTGTTTGCGATCATCGCCGCGTCCCTCCTCAGCCGCCTTGCATGGTGGCAGGTCGTCCAGCGCGACCAGCTGGCCGCCGCCGCCCGGGCGCAAATCTCGATTCACTACGAACAGCCTTCTCGGCGCGGCACGATCTACGACCGCAGCGGGACGGTGGTCCTGGCCACGAGCGTCGACCGCTACCGGCTGGCGGCCACCCCGGCCGACCTGACGCCGCAGCGACGGGCGACCGTCGCCCAGGCCCTCGTCGATCTGCTCGGCCTTACCGGGGAGGACGCTGCGACCCTCACGGGCCGGTTGACCGCCGATCGCGCGTACGTGATCCTGACCCGCGACCTCGACGAGCCCACCGCGGCCCGGATCCGCGCCGGTGTGGCCAGCGGGCAGCTGCCCGGGATCGCCCTCGAACCCGAGCCGTTCCGCGTCTATCCGCTCCCCGGCGGAGCGCCGGGCACAACGCTCGCCGCGAAGCTGCTCGGGTTCGTCAATCGCGACGGCGGGGGCCAGTACGGGGTCGAGCAGCACTACCAGGACACCCTCGCCGGACAGCCGCGGGTCGTCCTCGCAGAGCGCGATGCGAGCAACAACCTCGTGCCCGACACCTCCCAGGTCCTCCAGCCCGGCGTCACCGGGCAGGACCTCCGCCTGACGATCGATGCCGGGCTGCAGCTCAGCCTGGAGCAGGAGGTCATGGCGGCGGGTGTCGCAGACCGGGCCCCGAGTGTGTCGGCCGTTGTCATGGACCCGTACACGGGCGAGGTCTACGCGGAGGCGACCTATCCCTCGTACGACGCGAACGACTACCGGGCGGTCGCCGCGAAGGACCCTGGCACATTCGTCGATCCGGTCGTGAGCTCCGTCTACGAGCCCGGATCGGTATTCAAGATGTTCACCGCGCTCGCCGGCTTCGAGAACGACGTGGTCACGCCGAACAGCCCCATCAAGGACACCGGATCGCTCCGGCTGGACGGCGGCCGGATAACGATCTACGACTCCGACAAGCGAGCCATGGGCTGGCTGCCCTTCGAGGACGTCATCGCCTACTCGCGCAACGTTGGCGCAGCCCGCGTCGCGATGCGTCTTGCCGGCTCGACCCGGAATGCCGCGGCGATCCTGGCCGGGACGTGGGAGAAGGTCGGCTTTGGCCGACCGACCGGGATCGACGTGGCCGGCGAAGTGCCCGGCATCCTGCGCGACCCCGCCGTCCAGCCCTGGCACCAGGTAGACCTCGCGAACGCAGCATTCGGGCAGGGCGTGGCCGTCACACCGATCCAGCTCGCAACCGCGTACTCCGCCCTGGTCAACGGCGGCCGCCTCGTGCAGCCGCAGGTCGTGCTGGGGGTCGGCAACCAGCCGGAGATCCGGCCGGCCAGCAATCAGGTCCTCAGCCCCGGGATGTCGAAGGAGATGACGGATCTCATGTACCACGTCGTCCACACGGTTCCCTGGTACCGGGACAAGACACTCGTTCCCGGCTACACGGTGGGCGGCAAGACCGGAACGGCCCAGATCTGGGACCCGAAGCTGCGCGGTGGGCGGGGCGGCTGGAAGCGGACCTACAACCACACGTTCATTGGCTGGATCGGCAAGAAGACGCCGCGGCTGGTGATCGCGGTCACGATCCGCGAGGCGAAGCCGCTCGTCATGCGACAGGGTTTCCTGCCGCTGGCCGTCGAGTCGTACGAGCTGTTCCGGCGAATCGCGACGGACTCTGTCAACACGCTGGACCTGACCGCCCCGGCCGAGGCCGGCAACGGTGGGCAGGCACTCCCCGCGAGCGCGGCCGACGGTTCCTCGGGCACGGCGACCAACGGCTCGACGGGGACGACGGCTGCCTACCCGTGACGTTGCCCTATGCGACACTGGAGCCCGTGACAAACGCCCAGCCGGTGCGCCGCGAGCGCCCGGACCCGGCGGCCAAGGCACACCCCGCCGCAACGGTCCAGGGTCCCGCCGGCGAGGCCACGTTCCCCCAGGAGGGCGACGACACCCCAGCCGGCCTCTCCCGATTCGACTCACCGATCGGCTTCACCGCCTCCGAGCTCGGGGAGATAACCGGCGGCCGGCTCCTGCGGGAGTCCAGCCGTCCGGTCCGGGGCGCGGCCGTCGACTCGAGGCTCGTCCGGCCCGGGCAGCTCTTCGTCGCGCTCCCCGGTGAGCGGACCGACGGCCATCGCTACCTTGCCGATGCGGCGCGAGCCGGCGCAGCCGCGCTCCTGGTCAGCCGGTCTCCCGCCGACGACGAGCTCGACGCGCTCGGCGACGTCTCGGTCGTCCTGGCCGACGATGGGGTGGCGGCGCTCGGCCGGCTTGCGGCCCGCTGGCGGACGACGTTCAGCCCGCTCGTCGTAGGGGTGACGGGCAGCATCGCGAAGACGTCGACGAAGGAGGCGATCGCGGCCGTCCTCGGCCGCCGCTTCACTACCCTCCGGAACGAGGGCAACCAGAACAACGAGATCGGCCTGCCGCTGACACTCCTGCGCCTCGGACCTGAGCACGAGGCGGCCGTCCTCGAGATGGGCATGTACGCGGGCGGGGAGATCGCCCAGCTCGCGGCGATTGCCCAGCCGCGGATCGGTGTCGTGACCGCGGTCCTGGGCGTCCACCTGTCACGGCTCGGCTCGATCGAGGCCATCGAGCGCGCCAAGGGCGAGCTGGTTGAAGCCCTGCCCGCAGACGGGGTCGCCGTGCTCAACGCCGACGACGAGCGCGTCGCGCGGATGGCTCGCCGGACATCCGCCCGATCGATGACCTATGGCTTCACGCCGACAGCCGACGTCCGGGCAGAGGGCGTGCAGGCGCTCGGTCCCGAAGGCATGCGCTTCACGCTCCGGCTGCCGGATGGCAAGGCCACGGTGGCAACGCCCGCGCTCGGTCGGCACGCGGTGCACAACGCGCTGGCGAGCGCGGCCGTCGGGACGAGCGCCGGCTTGACGATCGACGACGTCGTGTCGGGGCTAGCGGGCGGCTGGTCGGCGCCCCACCGCGCGCAGCTGCTGCACGCCGGCGACGTCCAGATCATCGACGACTCGTACAACGCGTCCCCGGCGTCGGTGCGGGCGGCCCTCGAGCTGCTGGCCGACTTTCCCGGCCGCCACGTGGCCGTCCTGGGGGAGATGCGCGAGCTGGGCGATCAGGCGGAGGCCGGCCACCGGGAAGTCGGCGCGGCTGCCGCACGCGCGGCGGATCTGCTGTTCGTCGTCGGCCCCGAGGCCGCGGGTATCGCTGAGGGCGCGCGGTCGGCCGGCATGAACGATGCCCGGATCGTCGCCGTGGCGGATCGGTCGGCCGCCCAGCGAAGCCTGGTGGAGCGCCTCGGGCCGGGTGACGTCGTCCTGGTCAAGGCCTCGCGGGGAGTCGAGCTCGACCTGCTCGTCGGAGAACTTCGTGCCGCCCTCGACGGTGCGCTTGGCTGATGGACGGGACGCTCGCGGCAGGTGATCTTGAGGTCGGCGCGATCGAGCTCATCCAGGGCCTTCTGCTGGCCTTCGCCGTCGTGGTGATCGTGATGCCGTCGTACATCCGCCTGCTGTCGTGGGTCGGGATCGGCAAGAAGATCCGCGAAGAGGGCCCGACGACGCACCTCGTGAAGCAGGGCACGCCGACGATGGGCGGGCTGCTGATCATCATCGTGGTCGCGGTCCTCGCGTACGTCCTCGACGGGCTGGACGCGACGACGTATTCGCCGGTGGCCGCCCTGCTCGGTGTCGGCCTGCTCGGCGCCGCCGACGACTTCCTGAACTCGAAGACGGGGCTGGGGATCAGCGTCCGTCAGAAGCTGGTCTGGCAGCTGGTCGTCGCGGTGCTCGCCGCGATCTACATCCAGCGGCACTTCAACCTGGATGGCATCCGCGTCCCGTTCGCGGGCGAAGTGACGATCGGGCCGGTCGCCTACATCACGTTCGCGGCCTTCGCGATCATCGCCTCGAGCAACGGCGTCAACATCACGGACGGCCTCGACGGGCTGGCAGGCGGAACGCTGATCTTCGCGTTCATCAGCTACCTGATTATCGCCGAGCTGAACGAGCCCCATCAGCCCAAGGTCGCCCTGATGTGCGCGCTGATCATCGGCGCGGTCCTGGGCTTCCTCTGGTTCAACGTGCACCCGGCCCAGATCATCATGGGCGACTCCGGATCGCTCGCCCTTGGGGCGACGCTGGCGGTGACCGCGCTGGTCACGTTCCAGATCCTCGTGCTGCCTCTGATCGGGATCATCTTCGTGATCGAGACCGCGTCGGTGATCATCCAGGTGGCCTACTTCAAATCCACGGGCGGCCGGCGGATTTTCCTGATGTCGCCAATCCACCACCATTTCGAGCTGAAGGGCTGGGACGAGGAGAAGATCACCCTGCGCTTCTGGATCGTGGCGATCCTCGCCGGGCTGCTCGGCGTCACGTTCTTCCTCGCCTCGATCAAGGCGCTCCGCTGACGACATGCTGTCGACCATGACGACCGACGCGCCCGATACCCGACGTCTGCCGCCGATCGACCCCGACCGCCTGACGATGGCCGACGTCCGGGCGGGCGCCCTGGAGGGCCGGTCGGTGACGGTTCTCGGGCTCGCCCGGAGCGGGATCTCGCTGGCGCGCTTCCTGCTGGGAGCCGGCTCCGTCGTGACCGGTTACGACGGCCGGCGGATGGAGGAACTGCCGGCGACGGTCGGGGAGCTGGTTGGCGACGGCCTGACCGTGCTGGCCGGCCCCGATGTCGATCCGTCGGACGCGTGGCGGGACGCGGCGCTCGTGACGACCTCGCCGGCGATCAACCCCGACTTCCCGACCACCGAGCCCAGGCTGCGCGACGCGCTCCAGCGTCTTGTCGCCGCGCGGGCGGCGGCGGATCAGGCCGCGCCCGCCCTGGTGAGCGAGGCGGACCTGTTCCTGCGCCTCTGCCCGTCGCCGACCGTTGGCGTCACCGGGACGAAAGGCAAGACCACGACCTCCGCGCTGGTCGCGGCGATGCTCGCGCTTGACGAAGAGCATCCGGTCGTGCTCGGCGGCAACATCGGGCGGCCGCTGATCGAGCGACTGCCGGAGCTGACGCCGGCGCACCGGGTCGTGATCGAGCTCTCCGAGCTGCAGCTGCCGACCCTCTCGCGAGGCACCCACGTGGCCGTCTACACGAACGTCACCGCGGACCACCTGGACCGGCACGGGAGCCTGCAGGCGTACCGGGCGGCCAAGCGAAGGCTGGCCGAGCTGGTCGATCCCGACGGGCTGCTCGTGCTGAACGCCGACGACCCCGTGGTGTCGGGCTACCGGGACGGGGCGCGCGCCCGAACGGTCACGTACCGGCTTGGACCGCCTGAGGCCGGTGGCCTGGGCCTGGTCGAGGACTGGGTAGTCGAGGATGGCGACGTCCGCATCATGCCCATCGCCGACTCCCGGCTTCCCGGGCGCCACAACGTCTCGAACCTCCTGGCCGCTACGGCCGCGGCACGCTCCTTCGGGGTGCCCGCCGAGACGATCCGCTCTGCGGCGCGCGGCTTTGGCGGCGTCGAGCACCGCCTCGAGGTCGTTGCCGAAATCGATGGCGTCCGCTTCGTCAACGACTCCCAGGGAACGCAGCCGGACGCGGTCATGGCTGCCGTCCGCGCGTTCGAGCCGCCGATCGTGCTGATCGCCGGCGGCCGCGACAAGGGCGTCGACCTGTCAGCGCTGGCTCCGGTCGTCGCCGAGCGGGCAGCCGCCGCCGTCCTCATCGGCGAGAGCGGCCCGGCCCTCCTGCGCCTGTTCCGGGAGGCCGGCCTCGACCAGCTCGATCTGGCGGCCAGCCTCGAGGAGGCCGTCCAGCGCGCTGCCGGGCTGGCCCGTGACCTCCGCGTCGCGGCGTCAGAGGATCCGCTGCTTCGCCCGACGGCAACGGTTCTGCTGAGTCCTGCCGCCGCAAGCTTCGACATGTTCGCCGACTACGAAGCCCGCGGGCGGGCGTTCAAGACGGCCGTTGCCAACCTCGCCGTGCGGAGTCGGGGAGGGGCTCGATGACCGCGGTCGTCGGACGCATCACCGGCGCGACCGTGGCCCGCCGCGCCTCGACGAAGACCGATCCGCTCCAGCGCGACCGCCACCAGCCCGATTACGCGATCCTCATCTCCGTCGTGGCCCTGACCGCGGTCGGCGTGCTGATGGTCTACTCGTCGTCGGCGATCAAGGCTTACCTCGGGCCGAACAACGACACGTTCGCCGTCGTCGGGCCGCAGGTCTTCTGGGCGGCGCTTGGCTTCGTCGCCATGTTCGTCATGGCGCGCGTCGACTACCGCTACCTGCGCCTGATCTCGGTTCCGGCGTACATCGTGGCGCTCGTCCTGCTCGTGCTCGTCTTCGCACCCAGCCTCAACCGCGTGGTCGGGGGGTCGGCGCGGTTCCTGCAGGTCGGGCCGCTGCCGGCCATCCACCCCGCAGAGATCGGCAAGATCGCACTCGTCATCTACCTCGCGCACTGGTTCGCCAAGAAGGGCGGGCGCGTCCGCGGCTTCTGGGGCGGGACGGTCGCCTTCCTGGTGATCGTCGCCCCGATCGTGCTGCTCGTCGTTGCGGAGCCGGACCTCGGCACGACGGCCGTCATCGCGCTGACCGCGCTGACGATGTTCTTCGTCGCCGGCGCGAGCCTGACCCACCTGGTCGCCCTCGGCGGGATCGGGCTGACGGGCGTGGTCATGGTGGTCGCCTCGCACGCCTACCAGCTCGACCGGATCCGGGCCTTCCTCGATCCCTGGAAGGATCCGCTGGGAATCGGGCGGCAGACCATCCAGGGACTCCTCGCGCTCGCCCTCGGTGGCCTGTTCGGGGCGGGCCTCGGCGAGAGCCGGCTGGCAGGGGGCCTGTTCCTGCCCAACGCCTCGAACGACTTCATCTTCGCCATCATTGGCGAGGAGTTCGGCCTCATCGGCGCGGGCCTGGTGATCGTGCTGTTCCTCGTGATCGCCTACCAGGGCGTGCGCACCGCGCTTACGGCGCCCGACACGTTCGGCGCGCTGCTCGCCGCCGGCATCACCGCCTGGCTGTGCATCCAGGCGTTCATCAACATCGCGGTGGTCGTCGCGCTCGTACCCATCACAGGCATCACACTGCCTTTCGTCTCGGCCGGTGGCTCGAGCCTGTCGATCAGCCTGGCAGCGGCCGGGATCCTGCTGTCCATCTCCCGAGAGACTGTCGAACGAGGGACCTGGAACGATGCGGCTGCTGATCGCGGCCGGCGGCACGGGCGGGCACATCTACCCGGCCCTCGCCGTCGCTCGCTCGCTCCAAAGCCATAACAGCCAGCGCTCGGACGCCATCGAGCTCGCGTGGCTCGGCGGCCACCGTGGGCTGGAGGCGGGGATCGTGCGCGCGGCCGGCTTCCCGATTCGGCTCCTCGCCCTTCGCTCGCTTCGCAGCGTCGAGCTGTCGCCCCACGCGGTGCTCGATCCCCTCCGCTTGGGCGCCTCGATCCCGCAGGCGACTGCGATCCTCGCGCGTGAACGACCGGCGGCGATCTTCACGACCGGCGGCTACGTGGCGATCCCCGTGCTGATGGCCGCCGCGGCGCTCCGGATCCCCGTGGCGATGTGGGAGGGCAATGTCATCCCCGGAAGGAGCGTGCGGGCGACGGCCCGGCTGGCCGACGTGCTGGCCGTCTCCTTCCCGGGCACGTGCGCCCGCCTCGGCGGTGGCGACGGCAGCTCGCGGTCGTGCTTCGTGACCGGAACGCCCATCCGTGACACCCGTGGCATCGACCGGCTCGCCGCCCGACAGCGGCTCGACATTCCGTTCGATGCCCGAGTGCTGCTGGTGTTCGGCGGCTCGCAGGCCGTGCGTCGCTTCAACGGGGCCGTCGCGGGCGCACTGCCGCGGCTGGTCGAGCGGGCGTTCGTACTCCACGTCACCGGCGACGCCGGCTACGCCGAGGCACTCTCCGGTCGCGAGGCGCTTCCGCCGGACA
>VBFZ01000238.1 GCA_005880805.1 Chloroflexota bacterium
CAGCCAGCGAAGGAATCGCAGGTTGGTGGTCAGCCCGAGCACGAGCGTTTCGTCGAGTGCGCCGCGGAGGCGGGCCAGTGCCTCCCTCCGGCTCGCGCCGTGGGCGACGATCTTGGCCAGCATGGGATCGAAGTGTTCGCTCACGTCGATCCCGGCCTCGATCCCGGCGTCGACGCGGATGCCGTCGCTCGTCGACCAGACGACCCTTTCGACCCGGCCGGTCGCCGGCAGGAATCCGGCCTCGGCGTCTTCGGCGTAGAGCCTGACCTCGACTGCGTGGCCCTCGAGACGGACGTCGGCCTGCTGGATCCCGAGGGGGTCGCCGGCGGCGATGCGGAGCTGGTCGGCGACGAGGTCCCTGCCCGTGACCAGCTCGGTGACCGGGTGCTCCACCTGGAGCCGCGTATTCATCTCGAGGAAGTAGAACTCTCCGCGATCGTCGACGAGGAACTCGCAAGTGCCGGCCGAGACGTACCCGACCGCCGAGGCGAGGCGCAGGGCAGCTTCACCCATGGCGCTCCGGAGCGCGGGGCTTACCGCCGAGGACGGCGTTTCTTCGAGGATCTTCTGGTGCCGGCGCTGGATCGAGCAGTCGCGCTCGCCGAGGTGGACACCCGCCCCGTGTCGGTCGAACAGGACCTGGATCTCGACATGGCGGGGCCCTCCAAGGTAGCGCTCGAGAATGAGGCGGTCGTCGCCGAAGGCGGTCCGAGCCTCGCGGCGTGAGGCGGCGATGGCGTCCGCGAGCCGCGCGAGATCGCGGACCACGCGCATGCCCTTCCCGCCGCCTCCGGCGGCCGGCTTGACCAGGAGCGGGACGCCGACCTCCCTCGCGGCCCGGTCGAGAGCGGCGTCCGACTGGTCGGAGTCGTCATAGCCGGGGACGACTGGGACGCCGATCTGGCGGGCGAGCCGGCGGGCCTGGGCTTTGTCGCCCATTGCACGGACAGCTGCAGGCGGGGGACCCACCCAGATGATCCCGGCCGCCTCGACGGCCTCCGCAAAGTCCGCGTTCTCGGCGAGGAAGCCATACCCGGGATGGAGGGCGTCGGCTCCTGCGCTCCGGGCCGCCTCCACGACGGCGAGCGCATCGACCAGATCGAGGGTCGGGTCAGCGTCCAGCGCGGGGACGGCCTCGACCCCCAGTCGACTGGCTGTCCGCCTGATGCGGGCGGCAATCTCGCCTCGATTGGCAATGAACAGCGTCCGGATCCGGGCGGGCGCAACGTCGGGCTGCCCCGCGGCATCGTGGGAGCTTTGGCTGAACGCGTCCAACGCGTCGCTCGCGACGCGCCATCTGCCTCCGACCCGTCGCGCGGGGAGCGTGCCCGCGACTATCCAACGCTGGACCGTGCGGGTTGTCGTCCCGATCCTCGCGGCAGCCTGGCTGGGGCTCAGCTCATCGGCCATCCTGTCGCGATTGTCGCTCCGGGGAGGACCTGCGTGTCAGTGGCGGCCGCCCGTGCCTCTATGCCTCGTGATATCGCCCCTATCGGTGCCTCCGAGCAGGAGGCTGCCGATAAGGGTCGATGGCGATCCCGTGGCCCGATTCTTATGAACCCCGAGCCTTCCGATTACCAGCGCGACCGGTACCACAGGGCACACGGGCGGGCGACCGCGCGTTATCGAAATGCCTCGTGTTCCGAGCAAAGTGGGGCCGATGCGGCGGGGCCTTAAGAGCCCTTGAGGGTGCCTGACCAGGCCACTCCTGGCCGGGTCAGGCACCGTGTAATCGGCCGGCGATCGTCGTGCTCATTCCGGCTCGGGGGCCCAGCCAGGAGGCCGCTTCTCGGTGAATGCCCGAAAGCCTTCCTGCGCCTCCTCGGTCTGGCGCTGCCGCGCAACGACTCGCGCGGTGTGCCACTTCGCCGACCCGTGGGGCAGCCCGCGCACCTCGCGGATGATCGACTTCGCGGCGCGCGCGGCGGTCGGTCCCGCGGCGAGCAGGTCGTCCACGGCTGACTCGACCGCCGCGTCGAGCGCGGCCTCACCTTCCACCACCTCGTGCACCAGGCCGATCCGCTGCCCCCGGACGGCGTCGAACCGGCGCCCAGTCGGGAACAGGGCTCTCGCGTGCGACTCCCCGACCTTCGCGATGACGAATGGCGAGATCACCGCGGGCAGGATGCCGAGCCGCGTCTCAGTGAACCCGAACCGCGTCCCCGATTCGGCAATCACGAGATCGGAGACCGCGCACAGGCCCATGCCACCCCCAAGCGCGGCGCCCTGCACACGGGCGACCACGGCGACCGGGCAGGTGTCGATCGTCTCGAACATGTCCGCCATCGCCATCGCGTCCTGCTCGTTCGCTTCGGTGTCAAGCGCCATCGCCGCGCGCATCCAGTCGACGTCGGCGCCTGCACAGAAAGACGGTCCTTCACCGGCCAGGACGACGACGCGCAGCTCCGTTTCGGATTCCCTCGCCAGGACCGTGAACGCCTGGCGGAGCTCGGCGATCAGGGTGGCGTTGAACGCGTTATGGACGTCCGGCCTGTTGAGGGTGACGCGCGCGACGGAGCTACCCGGCCCGCTGCGCTCCACGCGGAGGAGGTCGCTCAGCGCACGATCTCGACGCGGTCCCCGGCGGCCACTT
>VBFZ01000029.1:0-11293 GCA_005880805.1 Chloroflexota bacterium
CGCTCGACGAGCACCACCAGCCGTTCGACCAGCACCGCCTACCACTACTCCGGCACCAACCACGTGTGGATCCCCTCGCTCGGAATCAGCCGTGCCGTCTACTCGTTCCCCTGCAGCCGCACGACCGATCCGGGCATGGTCGTCTATCGGTGGGGCTGCGCGGGCACCAACAACGTCTACCTGATGGCCCACGCAAGCGGCCCCTTCTACGCGCTGAACCAGGCGTACTACAACGGCCGGTTGCGGGTCGGACTCAAGGTCGTCTACGCCAACAGTTCAGGCCGGGTGCACACCTACTCGGTGATCTGGTGGCGGGTCGTCCGCCCCACGACGGCGGCTTCGTGGGCCTGGGCGTCGCTCTCGCGACCGAGCATGACGCTGCAGACGTGCCTCGGCGCCAACAGCGCATACCGCCTGATGGTCCGCCTGGTCCAGGTCAGCTAGACCGCCAGCGTCTCCTTCGACAGGCCCAGGGCCCGGGTCGCGGGCTCGACATTCGAGCGTGCGATCCCGAGCGAAACGAGGACGCGCTCGCCGCGGTCGGCGATGATCAGGATGGACTCGAGGTTCACGCCTGCGTCCGCGATCCGGCGCGCGACCTCGGCCAGGGCGCCGGGCTGATCCTCGATTTCGACCTCGACCGAGTCGACCTCGACCGCCGTGTAGCCGGCCGACCGGAGGGCCCGCTCCAGGCCGTCTTCCTGGTCGTCGTTGACCATCAGGGCGACGCCGCCTGAGCCGCCGATCTCGGCGCCCCCGATCGCCCGGATGTTGATGCCGTGCGCCGCGATCGAATCGGCCAGCGAGGCCAGGGCGCCTGGCCCGGTGGTCCGGAAGTCGCTGTCCCGGCCGACGCCCGTGAGCGCGACCAGGAACTGCTTGCGCATCACGTCCCTCCCGTCACGACACCCTCAGTCCGAGGATCCGGCGGGCGATCACCAGCCGCTGGATCTGGCTGGTGCCTTCCCCGATTTCGGTCAGTTTAGCGTCCCGCAGGTAGCGCTCGACCTTGTATTCCTCGACGTAGCCGTACCCGCCGTGGACCTGAATGGCCGCGTTCGTCACGCGTGAGCTGACCTCCGAAGCGAACAGTTTGGCCTGTGCAGCAGCGAGCGAGTAGTCGCGTCCCTGGTCCTTCAGCCATGCGGCGCGGTAGACCATCGAGCGGGCGGCTTCGACCTCGGTCGCCATGTCCGCGATCATGAACGCGACGCCCTCGAACGTGCCGATCGGGCGCCCGAACTGCTGGCGCGTCTGCGCGTACGGGACCGCGGCATCGAGGGCGGCCTGGGCCAGGCCGATGGCCAGTGCACCGATGCTCACCCGTCCGCCGTCAAGGATCTTGAGGAACGTCCGAAAGCCGCTGCCGCGCTCGCCGAGGAGGTTCGCGGCGGGAACCTTCGCCTTCTCGAAGATGAGCTCGCCGGTCGCCGATGCATGCAGGCCGAGCTTCTCCTCCAGTCGACCGACCGAGAAGCCCGGCGTATCGGCGGGCACGATGAAGGCCGAGATCTCCGGCTCGCCGTCCTCGTTCTGGCCCGTGCGCGCGGTCACGATGTACGTCCCCGCCTGGCCGGCGTTCGTGATGAAGCGCTTGCCGCCGTCGATCACCCAGCAGCCGCCGTCCGGCCCGTCCTCGAAGCGGGCGGTCGTCCGCGTCCCGCCGGCGTCGGACCCGGCGCCTGGCTCCGTCAACCCGTAGCCACCGAGGACGTTGCCAGACGCCATCGGGACGAGGAAGCGCTCCTTCTGCTCGGGCGTTCCGACCAGGTGCAGCGGTCCGCAGCCGAGGCTCGTATGAGCGGCCAGGATCAGCCCGAGGGAGCCCCACACCCGGCCGACCTCTTCGACGGCGATGGCGTAGGCGAGGGTGTCGAGGCCGGCTCCGCCTTCGTCCTCCGGGATCGGGATGCCAAGCCAGCCCAGCTCCCCCATCCGCTGGACGATGACGGTCGGAAAGCGCCTCTCACGTTCGTGCTCGTCCACGACCGGTGCAACCTCGCGGGCCATGAAGTCGCGCACCGTGTCCCGCAGGAGGACATGCTCGGGGGACAGGTCGAGGTCCATCGAAGGGCAGCGTAACACCCGTTGGAGGGACGGCCGGCGCGCGTCGGTTCACGCGGCGGAGGCGCCGGACGAGGTGCCCGGCAGCCGTGTCGGCACGGTGCTAGCCTTCGCGGATGCTGGGTCGCGATGCCGGTCCCATGCCGAGCCCCGCAGCGCCGCTCGAAGACGTTTCGGCGACCCGCCACGCCAACGCCGCGCAGCTCCGCCAGGAGATCGTCGTCAGCCTGCGGCGCGACGGCCCCGCGTCACCCGACCAGCTGGCACGCCGCGTCAACGCGAGCCGGACGGGCGTCCTGCAGCAGCTCAAAGCCCTCCAGTCGAGTGGCCTGGTCAGCCGCCAGACGGTCCGGCATGGTGTGGGTCGGCCGCGCCACGTGTACGACGTGACCGACCGGGCGCAGGACCTCTTCCCCGCGAACTACGACGGCCTGGCGAACGGGCTCCTGGCGGCGATCGAGGAGGTTGGCGGGGCCGGCCTGGTCGACGAGATCTTCGAAGCGCGGCGACACCAGTTGGCGGACTCGATCCGTGAGCGAATGACGGAGCGCGTGCCCGCGGGCGCCACACTGCTCGAGCGCGTGCGCGAGCTGGCTGCCATCCAGGACGAGCAGGGCTACCTGTGCGGGAGCGTATTCAGCGTCCGAGCACAACTGCGCGATCTACCACATCGCGTCGGAGCGGCCCGCCGCCTGTTCTGCCGAGCTCGCGCTGTTCCGGGAGGTGCTGGGCGCCGACGTTGTCCGCGAAACCCACATCGCGTCCGGCGACCGCAGCTGCACCTACCGCATAAGCGAACTGGCACCCTCCACGAGCAGCCGGTAGTCGCTCACGAGACGCAGGCGACACCCTTGCGAGCCATGTTTCTGAGGTTCTAGGCCTCCTCGCGCTCGACGACCTCGCGGCGGGCGGGTTCCATCAGCGCTGCCGGGACGTCGCTGACGTTCGGGACGAACGACGCCGCGAGGGAGGTCGCGGCGGCCTGCTGCTGGTCCTGGAGCGACAGGATCCCGAGACGGCCCAGCGTGGCGAGCTCATCCCGGATGTACGTCTTGAGCATCTCCGGCCCGTCGGTGTTGATCGTGAAGCGGACCTCATTTCGGCGGAACGTGTCGAAGATCCAGCGGAACTCGTCCCAGCCCGAGACCACGGCCGTATTGAGGTTCGACGTCGGGCAGATCTCGAGCACGATGCCTCGTTCGCGGAGCATTGCCATCGCGCGCGGGTCATACGCGGCCTTCACGCCGTGGCCGATGCGATCGGGCTCGAGCAGCTCGATCGCGCGGGCTACCTCCTCAACCGGTCCCGCTTCCCCCGTGTGGACCGTCAGGCCCAGGCCGAACTGGCGCGCCCGCCGATAGAGCCGCCTGTAGTCCGCCAGCCGGAAGGTCGCCGACTCCGGCCCGGCGATGTCGACCCCGATCACGCCGCGATCCCGCCAGGCGATCGCCTTCTCGACGAGGATCTCATTGAGCTCGTACGGGAACGCCCGGTCGAGGCAGAAGATCAGGCCGGGCTTCACCGGGTACTCCAGTGTCGCCTTGTCCATTCCTCGCAGGGCGGCGGCGATGATGTGGTCGAGGTCCTGCTCGCCGCCCCGGTTGCGCTTCATCGGGTTGAAGCGCAGCTCCATCGTCGTGACGTTGTTCTTGCGGTAGGCGCCGCCGACTACCTCGTACACCGCCCGCTCGACGGCCAGCGGTGACGACTGGATCAGCTCTGTCCAGTGGAAGAGCTGGAGGTAGCCGTCGAAGCTCCGCGCGCGCCGGGACGACACCGTGATCATGTCCCGGAACTCCCAGTAGTCCTTGGTCGGGAGCCGGATGCCCTGCGCGTGCGCGATCCCCCACATGATCGCGGGCGTCACCGCGCCTCCCAGGTGGCAGTGGAGCTCGGCGAGGGCCACCTTCCGGGAGAGCTGACGGACCATACCGCGAGGATATCCGAGGCCGCCGGGCCTGGGGGCGCCCGACGGGGAGCAACGACTGCCGGGCGTGCTTGACCGGTTGGTTCCGCTCAGACTCGGCGACTGTTGGCTCGCCCGATGACGACGACCGTCAGGCTGGCCGTCGAGGTCGCGAGCACGACCTCGAACCGGTAGGTTCCGGGCGGCCAGCGATCCTGGCCGAACCGGGAATCCGGGGGCGGAATGAGGACGGCCGGGGTCCCCGCGATCTGGCCCCGGAAGGGTTGAACCGTCAGCGGCTCGGGATCAACCCCGGACCGCAGCCGCCAGGACCGCCCGAGCAGCAGGATCTGGCCGGGCGGGCTCGTGATGACCAGAGCCTGAACCGAATAGCCCGCCGTTCCCAGGAACACGCTTGGCTTGGCACCGTCGACAGCGGTCGGCGGTGGCCCTTCGATGGGTACCCAGACCTCTTCCAGGGCCGAGGATGGCCGCTTGCCTATGGCGGCTACGCCCCAGCCGTCGTGCACCTTGAGCGCCGCCGCGAGCTCCTGCGGTGAGACGGTCGGCGACGGGAGGAGACCCGGATCCGAGGGTGTGGGTCGTCCCGAGGCCGCCGGCGATGGTTGGAGGCTCGCCGCGGCCTGATCCGGAAGCTTGGCGAACGTCCAGGGCTTGAGCGCCGCGACCACGAGAAACGCGACCAGCCCGATGGCCAGGAACGCTGCAGGTTCCGGGCGTCCAGGTCGGCGAAGCGGCGCAGGCTCGACGCGAAGCTCCTCTCGCCGATCGTGCGGCCCGTCCGCCATCTGCCCCGCCTTCTTCGGCTACTCCCGCCGGTCCGGCGGCCGGGTTCCCATGACGTGGCGCAGGACCCCGAACTCGCCGACGTGGTAGGAGTTGTGGTCGCCCACGATCCTGACCTCGCGCAGGATCGTGTGCCCTGGTGTCCCAGGGATGACCGCGAACAGATCGGTGGATGGGTCGCCGACGAGCGCCTGCAGCGTCTCGTTGTCCGCCCGGAAGCGGCCGATTGCTTCGGCGAACTGCTCGGGCGTAGCCGGCTGATCCCGATCCGGCCAGTAGGCCACCGGCCAGTGCGGCTCGACGTAGTCGCGGTTCTGGATGTAGTCGACGATGTCCCACTGCGTCAGGCGGATGTGCTCGAGCAGCTGCCAGGGCGAGAAGGGGAAGTTCGGCCCGCGGCGGTTGATCGCATCGGCCGGGAAGTCTCCGACGGCCTCGTCGAACGGCATCCGTGCGCCCTCGCCCCGAAGAAGGACGAGCAGCTGGTCGCGCAGCGCGCGATCCTCGCCGTCAGCTGGCAGCGGGCACCACCCGCCCCGCGGCGTCGACGGTTGCTCGCCGTCGCATCGCCCGCAGCTCGGCGCCCGGGACCTGGTCGCGCGCGTGGTAGCTCGATCGGACGAGAGGCCCCGACTCGACGTGTCGGAAGCCGAGCGCAAGGGCTTCGGCCTTCATCTCCGCGAATTCGTCCGGGTGGTAGTAGCGGATCAGGGGCAGGTGCTTCTCGGACGGTCGCAGGTACTGGCCGACCGTCAGGATGTCGCAGTCGACCGCGCGCAGGTCCTCGAACGTCCGGTGCAACTCGTCGCGCGTCTCGCCGAGACCGACCATCAGCGACGATTTCGTGTGGGCGACGTACCCGATCTGGCCTGCCATCCGCCTGGCGTTCCGGAGGACGCCCAGGCTCCGGTCATAACGGGCCCGCTTCCGCACGGGCTTCTGGAGTCGCTCCACGGTCTCGACATTGTGGTTGAGGATGTCGGGCCGGGCATCCATCACCTGCCTCAGTGGCGGCTCGTCGCCGTTGAAGTCCGGGATGAGGACCTCGACGCCCATGCCCGGGCTCGTCTCCCTCAGTCGCCTGATCGTGTCGGCGAAAACGTGGGCGCCGCCATCGGGCAGGTCGTCGCGGGCCACAGAGGTAACCACGACGTGCTCGAGGCCGAGCTGGGCGACCGCCTCGGCCACGCGCCTGGGCTCGTCCTCGTCAAACCAGGTGGGTCGGCCCGTCTTGACGGCGCAGAAGCCGCATGCCCGCGTGCAGGTGTCGCCGAGGATCATGATCGTCGCCGTCCGCTGCTCCCAGCACTCCCCGATGTTCGGGCAATGGGCCTCTTCGCAGACCGTGTTCAGGTTGAGGTCGCGCAGCAGGCGCTTCAGGTCCTGGTAGTTGTCCCCGGCCGGAATCCGGGCCTTGATCCAGTCGGGGTGGCGGCGCATGGGAACCGTGCCGTCGGCCGCACGCGCCGCGTAGCTGCCGCCGCCCATCGCGATCGTGATCGGCTCGTGGAGCCCGTGGTCGTGCGCGGCGTGCTCCTGGCCGCCCGGCGGGTTGAACATCGGAAGCTCGCGGCCCATGACCCGAGTGTAGTCCCGCTCAGCCCGCAACGGCGCCTGAGGCCTGGGTGGGAGCGAGCGAGCAGGTCGCGAACGACCGCTCGCCCGATGAAGCCCGCGCCGCCGTTGACTAAGACACGCACGTGCGTTGGGCCGTCAGCGCGGTCGCCAGCCGGGGCAGGTCAGTAGATCGCGGTCTCCGGTCCGACCGCCTCCAGCCAGGCCTTCACGTCGGCCACGAAGCGGCCGATCTGTGCCCCGTCTGTCGCCCGATGATCGAAGGCGACGGGCAGGTTCATGATCGAGCGGATCGCGATCACGTCGCCCTCTGGCGACTCCCGCACGACCGGCCGCTTCACGATCGCCTCCATGTTCACGATCGCGATCTGGGGCGTATTGACGATCGACTGGCTGGCGACCGAGCCGAACCAGCCCGTGTTGTTGACGGTAATCGTCCCGTCCTGCAGGTCGTTCAGTTGCAGGCGGTTGTTGCGCGCCCTCGAGGACACCTCCTGGACGGCCCGGTTCAGCCCGTTGATCGAGAGCTGGTCGGCGTCGTGGATGACCGGCACGATCAGGCCGTTCTCGACGGCAATGGCAATGCCGACATTGATGCGCCGCTTGACGACCAGCCCGTCCTCGCTCCAGTGGGCGTTGACGGAGGGGTGCTTCCGGAGCGCCTCGACGACGCCCTTCACGATGAATGGGACGTAGCTGAGGTTCAGCCCCTCGCTGGCCTGGTACGCGCCCTTGGCCGAGTCGCGCAGCTTCACGAGCCCCGTGACGTCGACCTCCACGGTCGTGTATGCGTGCGGCACGGTCGACTTGCTGTGGACCATCGCCTTGGCGACGCCCTTGCGCATCTGCGTCCAGGGCACGAGCTGCTCGTCCTCGCCTGGGGCAAAGGTCGGCGCGGGTGTGGCGGGTGCCGCCGGTGCGGGTGCGGCGGCCGCCCCTGCTGCGGGTGCTCGCGCGGGCGCCGGAGCCGGCTGAGCCGAAGGTGTTCCCGCCGCGGGCGCCTGCGCTGCAGTCTGTCCACCGACCGGCTGGCCGGTGCGGACTGCCTCCACGTAGTTGAGGACGTCCTCGCGGCTGATCCGCCCACCGCCGCCGGTACCCACGATCATCGCGGGCGAAAGGCCATGCTCACGCAGCAGGCGGCGAACCGCGGGCGTCATCCGCGCGTCCTCGCGACCGGGCAGTTCGGCGGCCTCCGAGCGAGTGGCGGTTGCGGCCTGGGCGGCCGGACGCTCCGCCATCGGGCTCGGCGTCGTGGTGCCCGCCCGCTCAAACGTCCGCTCCGGTCGCTCGTCCGAGCCCGCCGGCCCGTGTGTGGGCTCGGGCTGAGCGCCCTCGGACTGTGTCTTCTGCCCGGCCGGCTGCTCCGCCGCCGGCCTGGCTTCGGGCATGGCGGCTTCGACCTCCCGCGGCTCGACCCTCGCCCCGTCGGTGTCGGGCTCCGCCGCGGCCGCAGGCTTCTCGGTCGCCGTGGCGCTGGCGCCAGCTTCGCCGGCCTCCTCGATCACCGCGATCTCGGCGTTGTTGGGTACGGTCTCGCCTTCCTCGACAAGGATCTCCTTCAGGACGCCCTCGTACGGCGACGGGACCTCCGCGTTGACCTTGTCCGTGATGACCTCGAGAAGTGGCTCGTACTTCGCGACCGTGTCGCCGGGCTTCTTGAGCCACTTGCCGATCGTCCCTTCGGCCACGCTCTCGCCGAGCTGGGGCATTGTCACCTTGGGCACGACTGGATCTCCTCGCGGGCGGTTTCCGCTAGTTTCGCGCATCGAGCGCTCCACGGTCGAGCGCCCTCGGGTACCGGAGTCGACGGCACGGCTGGGTCGGCCGGGCGATGGCGGGCTCGTATGATCCGGACGCCATGAAACGGCTGGCTCAACTCCTGGCGATCAGGCCCGGCGAAGGGCCACTGATCGCGCTGGTCGCGACCGTGTTCGCCACAGCCGAGGCCGCACGCGGGTTCGGCGAGATCGGCGCCGACACCCTCTTCCTGAGCCGCTTCGGCGCCGGCGCTCTCCCATACCTGTACGTGCTCCTCGGCTTCGTGAGCCTCGCCGTTGCGCTCGGCTACGGGGCCGCAATCGGCCGGCTGCGCCTGGGAGCGCTCTTCGTGGGGCTCCTCGGCGGCTTCGTGGTGGTTCTGGTGATCCTCCGGCTGGCACTCATGACGGGAGCCCCGCTGGTTCTCCCGGTGACGTGGCTCACCGTGTACGTCCTGGGCGCGGTGCTCGTCACGCTGGTGTGGACCCTCGGCGGCTCGCTCCTTGATGCACGGCAGGCCAAGCGCCTCTTTCCGCTCTGCACGAGCGCCGCGATCCTGGGTGGCTTCGCTGGAACGCTCGCGGCGGGGCCGCTCGCCAGGCTGGCGGGGACCGAGAACCTGCTCCTCGCGGACGCGGCCCTCCTCGCCGTCGCGGCATCCATCACGGCCCGGGTCGCTCCGCGAATCGCCGCCCGGCCCGCGGCTCCCAGTGCAGAACGCGCGTCACTGACTGCCGAGCTGCGCGCCGGCTACGACTACGTGCGGCGATCGCCCCTCATGCGACTCGTGGCCGTCGCGTATCTGCTCTTCGCCGTCCTGTACTTCGCGGTGACGTTCCCCTTCATGCGTGCGATCGCGGGCGCGTTCCGGTCGGAGGCCGACCTGGCGACCGCGCTCGGCCTGCTGTCCGCGGCGGTGACGGCCGCCTCGTTCGTCGTTTCGATCGCGCTGGCCAACCGCGTCTTCGCACGGTTCGGGGTCGCTTCGGCGGCGTTGGTGCTGCCGCTCGTGTACCTGGCCGGGTTCGGCCTGTGGATCGTCCAGTTCACGCTCGCAACGGCGGTCGTTTTCCGGTTCGCCCAGCAGGTCGCGCAGCGCGGGCTGTCGAACGCGGCGTGGAGTGCCTTCTACAACACCGTGCCCGCGGAACGGCGGCCGCAGGTGCTGGCCTTCAACGACGGCGTTCCCGGACAGCTCGGCATCGCGCTGTCCGGGTTGCTCCTGATCGCGGCCGGCTCCTTCCTGGCGCCGAACTACGTGTTCTGGCTTGGCGCCGCCGCTGCGCTCGCGCTGACGTGGGTGGTGCTCCAGATCCGGCGGCGTTATGCGGACACGCTGGTGCGCACACTTCGGGCCGGCCTTGCCGAACAGGTGCTCGAAGGCGGCCCCGGTCTCGGCGCCCTTGGCCGTGACCCGCGGGTGATCGAGCACCTCCGCGCGGCGCTCACGGACCCGAGCGCGGGCGTCCGCCGCCTGTCGGCCGACCTCCTGGGCCGCCTCGGGGCGCAGGAGGCCATTGACTCGCTCATGGGCCTGCTCGAGGACCAGGATCCGTCCGTGCGCAGCGCGGGGGTCGTAGCTCTCGCGAAGCTCCCCCTCGACGGGCGTGGTCGGGCCGCCGTGGAGGCGGCAAGTCGCGACCCCGATGCCGGGGTGCGGGCGTCCGCCGTCAGGGCCCTTGCCGTCCTCGATCCGGCGGCGGTCGAGCGTGAAGCCGATCGGCTGACGGGCGATCCCAGCCCACGCGTTCGCGCCGAGCTGTCGGTCGCACTCGTGGAGGCCGGCCAGGAAGACCGGCCGCATGCCATCCTCGGTTCGCTCCTCGAGTCGCGGTCCGCCGACGACCGGATCGCGGGCCTCCAGGCCGTCGAGCGCCTTGGCGGTCACTCCCCCTCTCCCCGGATGGCGTTGCTGCTGGACGACCCCTCACCGAGAGTTCGCGCGGCGGCGGTAGGCGCGATCGCTGCTGTTGTGGACCCCGGTCTTCCCGATCCGCTTCCCTCCCTCGTAGCGGCGCTCGACGATCAGGCCCCGTCCGTGCGATTGGCCGCCGCACATGGACTCAATGGTCGCGGCGGTCGGACGAGTGAGGCACTCCTTGAAGTCCTCCGGACCGGAACCAGTCGCGCCCAGGACGCGGCGCTCCGTGCGCTCGACGGTCGCGGACTCGAGGTTCGCGAGGAGCTGCTCGCGTGGGCGGGCGGGCAGGTGGGGCGTGCCGGCGCGCTGCGCGAGCGAAGTGCGGCCCTGGGGCCAGCGACTACCCACGGCGAGGGTGCCTCCGCGGGGCCGGGCGACTCCTCCAGCGCCGAGTTCCTGAGGGCACTCCTTCGCCGGCGCGAGTGGCAGATCGAACAGCGGCTGCTGACGGCGCTGGCCGTCCTCGGCGCGCCGGCTGCCAGTGGCCTGATCAGGCGCTGCCTGAGGGCGAACGACCCACAGACCCGGGCCCAGGCAATCGAGGCGCTCGACTCGCTTGGCGATCGGACGCTGTCGAGGGAGATCGTGCGGCTGCTCGAGAGCGACCCTCAGCCCGGATCGGGCGACAGCCTCGTGACGCTGCAAGCCCTCAGCGAGGACCAGGATCCATGGGTCCGGGCGCTGGCAACGCACGCCCTGTCCGCGTGGCTCGCACGGGAATGGCGGACCATTACGGAACGCGCTTCCCGCGACCCGGAGGCCGTCGTCCGATCCATCGTTTCCGAGGACGGGCCGGACGGATGGGCAGGAGCGAGCGCAAGAGGCGAGGGAGGCGCGGGAGGAGGAACCATGCCGCAGACCGGTGAGACACTCAGCGAGATCGACCGGATCCTGTTCCTCCGCCGCGTGCCGCTCTTCGGCGAGCTGGATCCCGAGGACCTGCAACGGATTGCATCGAGCGCAATCGAGCGCTTCTACCCAGGCGGCCAGGCCGTCGTCCGCGAGGGGGAGCTGGGCGACGAGCTCGTCGTCCTCGTGGAGGGCTCGGTCTTCGTCGTGAGAGGCGAAGGCGAGGAGGCGCGAGTGCTTCGAACGTATGAAGCTGGCGACCACATCGGCGAACTGGCCGTGCTGCGCGAGCGCCCGCGCGCCGCAACGGTCGTCGCCCAGGAACCGGGTGTCCGAGGCCTGGTGATCGACGGCGAAAGCCTGCGCGCGATCCTCCGGGAGCGGCCCGAAGCCGCCATGGCCATGCTCGC
>VBFZ01000029.1:11389-16801 GCA_005880805.1 Chloroflexota bacterium
ACGTTCCTCTTCAGCGACATCGAGGGATCGACGAAGCTGGCCGCCGAGCTCGGCCCGGGCGCGTACAGGAAGCTCCTCGAGCAGCACCATCGGATCCTGCGGGAGGCCTTCACTGAGCACGGCGGAGTCGAACGCGGAACGCAGGGCGACGCCTTCCTCGTGGTCTTCCGTGACGCACCGTCGGCGATCGCCTCGGCCGTCGGCGCCCAGCGCGCACTCGCGGCGGCGACCTGGCCCCGCGGCGCGAGTGTCCGCGTGAGGATGGGGCTGCACAGCGGTGAAGGTCTTCCCGGCGGGGATGACTACGTCGGAATCGACGTGAACCGGGCGGCGCGGATTGCATCCGCCGCCAACGGCGGCCAGATCCTCGTCTCGGACTCGACTCGTGCGCTCGCCGAGCGGGAGCTGCCGGCGGGCGCCTCGATCATCGACATTGGGCGCCATCGACTTCGAGACATCGACGAGCCCGAGCACATCTTCCAGCTGACCGCCGACGACCTGCCATCCGACTCTGACGAGCTTCGTCGGTCGCGAGCGGGAGCTGGCAGAGGTCACGGAACTCCTCGGGGAGCATCGTCTTGTCACCATCACCGGGCCGGGTGGCACGGGCAAGACGAGCCTGGCAGTCGAGGTCGCCCGAGCTGCCAGGGGGTCGTTCCCGGACGGGGCGTGGTTCGTCCCGCTTGACGCACTCGAGGATCCGGAGCTGGTTCCGTCGGCGATCGTGACCGCAATCGGCCTCCGCGAAGCTGGCACGCGCCGGCCCGCCGAGCTGCTGCGCGACAATCTGCGTGAGCAGCGCCTGCTCCTCGTGCTCGACAACTTCGAGCGGCTGCTTGACGCGGCGGACGTCGTTCGAGCCCTGCTCCGGCATGCCGGCGGTCTGAAGGTGCTGGTGACCAGCCGTGCGCCGCTGCACCTGGCTGGGGAGCAGGATTACCGGCTCTCGCCGCTTGCCGTTCCCGTCGAGTCGCCGGCCGATGCCCTGGGCGTCGCGGAGCTCGAGAACATCGACTGCGTGAAGCTGTTCACGGATCGGGCGCGCGAAGCTGCCCCCGGATTCCGGATCACCCAGGAGATCGCCGGGCCGGTCCTGGAAACCTGTCGTCGGCTCGACGGTCTGCCCCTCGGCATCGAGCTTGCCGCGGCCCGGGTCGGGTTCCTTGCCCCGGCCGACCTCGCCGCCCGCCTCGCTCGCCGGCTGCCGCTACCGGGAACCGGCTTGCGGGACCTGCCGGATCGACAGCGAACGATCGCCGAAGCGATCGGCTGGAGCTACGAGCTGCTCGAGGAGCCCGAGCGGCTGTTGTTCGCGCGCCTTTCGGTATTCGCCGGAGGATGGGACCTGAAAGCGGTTGATGCGGTCTGCGGTCCAGCTTCCGAGATCGGCGCGGACGTCATCGAAGCGCTCGCCCACCTGGTCGAGCAGTCCCTGGTTCGCGCGCGCACCACCGGCGTTGTCACCCGGTTCAGCATGCTCGAAACGATCCGGGACTATGCGGCGGACCGTCTCCAGCTTTCGGGCGACGCCGGGGAGATCCGGGCGCGCCACGCACAGCATTACCTCGGTCTGGCTGAGGAGGTTGCGCAGCAGCTCCCGGGCCGCGACCAGGTCTCCCTGATGGCGCATCTGAGCGAGGAACGCGACAACCTGCGGGCCGGTATCCAGTGGGCGATCGCGACGGGCGACGCCCAGACCGGCCTTCGCTTCCTCAGCGCGATGTGGCGCTACTGGCAGCTCGGCGGCCAGGTCGGCGAAGGGCTCGCGGTCGCCAGGGTCGTGCTCGAGATACCGGATGCAGAAGAACCGTCGAGGGTCCGTGTGCGCGGCCTTGAGGCCGCCGGCGGTCTTCATTACTGGGGCGGCGATGCGCTGCGGGCAGCCGAGCTCTATGGGCAACAGATCTCACTCGCGCGAGAGCTCGGGGACGAGCACGGCGAGGCCGACGGCCTGTTCAATCTAGCCGCGACGACGTCCCAGGGCGGCGACCTGATCGGCGCGTTCAATATGGCGGACCGGGCCTTCGAGCTATACGGGAACGTCGGCGACTCGCGTGGACAGGCCCGCGTCGACGGCTTGCGAGGGATCGGAACCATGGTGGCCGGCGATCCCGCGGCAGCGCTCCCGCTGATGCTCCGATCCGTGGATCGTCTTCACACGGTCGATGACGCGTACTTCGAGGCGGTCGCGCTGGCAACCTGCGCCTGGGCATTCCTCATTCTCGGCAAGACTCGCGAAGGACTTCCGTACTGGCGCCAATCGATCGCGATGACGCACGAGCTGGGCGACATCGCCTCGACCACGCTGGCTCTCGAGTTCGCAGCGATTGTCGCCCTCGACGGCGGCCAGCCCGAGGTTGCCGCCGTGATCCATGCGGCGTTCGAGGAGGCCAGCCGCCTCTACGGCGTGCGCGCCCCGAGAGCCACCGAAGAGCTCGTCGCCCGGACTGGCTATCTGGATGAGCTGAAGGCCGCCCTGGGGCAGGAACGCTTCCAATCCGCCACGGAACGGGGACGACGGATGGCGCTGGACCAGGCGGTCGACTACTCAGTTGCTGCGGTTCGCGAGATCGAGGCCGACGGCTGATGGCGACGCCGAAGCGCCGGCTCCCGACCGGCACCGTGACCTTTCTGTTCACCGACATCGAAGGCTCGACGCGCCTCACACAGGCGCTCGGGGCGTCTACCTATCGAAAGCTGCTCGTGCTGCACAACCGCCTGCTCCGCGGGTCGTTCGAAGCTCATGGGGGCGCCGAACGAGGCATGCAGGGCGACTCGTTCCTTGTGGTCTTCCGAGATGCTCGATCGGCCGTCGCGGCTGCGGTCGAGGGGCAGCGAGCCCTGGCTGGCGCAAGATGGCCGGCCGGCGCCACGGTCCGGGTTCGGATGGGGATGCACAGCGGTGAGGCCATCCGGGGCGCCGACGACTACGTCGGCATCGACATCAACCGGGCGGCGCGGATCGCCGCAGCCGGGCGTGGAGGGCAGGTGCTCGTGTCCGATTCGACGCGTGCCCTCGTCGAGCGCGACCTGCCGGCTGGAGCGTCGTTGCGCGACCTGGGTCGCCATCGGCTCAAGGATCTCGAGCAGCCCGAGCACCTGTTCCAGGTGATCGCCGAGGACCTGCTGGCGGACTTTCCTCCGCTGACGACGGCCGAAGGACTGCCCGGCAATCTGCCGATTCGGCTGACGAGCTTCGTTGGGCGGGAGGGCGAGCTCGCGGAGCTCGAGCGACTCCTCGGGAACGCTCGCCTCCTCACGCTTTCGGGCCCCGGCGGAACGGGCAAGACGAGCCTGGCGGTGGAGCTCGCCCGGCGCGTGCACGAGCAGTTTCCGGATGGCGCCTGGTTCGTCCCGCTGGACGCAGTTGCCGATCCTGACCTGGTGGCGTCGGCGATCGTGGCCACCGTGCCTCTGGCCGAACCGGGCCGCCGAAGCCCGAAACAGCGCCTGGTGGAGGACCTCGCGACCCGGAAGCTCCTGCTCGTCCTCGACAACTTCGAGCAGGTCGTCGAGGCTGCACCGCTCGTCGGCGACCTGCTCCGATCCTGTCCGGACATGCGATTCGTCGTCACGAGCCGCGCGATCCTTCGGATCACCGGCGAGCATGAGTACGAGGTTGCGCCGCTGCCCGTGCGCGGGAAAGCAGATGGGGCTGGATTGACCCCGGCGGACAGCGACGCAATCTCGCCGGCCGTTCAGCTCTTTGCGGAGCGGGCCCGGGCGGTCAACTCGTCGTTTGCGATCACGGACGAAAACCGAGGGGCGGTCGAGGAGATCTGCGCCCGCCTGGACGGCCTGCCGCTTGGGATCGAGCTGGCCGCGGCCAGGGTGAACCTGCTCCCGCCCCGGGCGATCCTCGTCCGGTTGGAGCAGCGGCTCCCGTTGCCCGGCCGGGCAACTCGCGACGTTCCCGAGCGGCAACGAACCCTCGATGCTGCCATCGCCTGGAGCTACGAACTGCTGGACGAGGCCCATCGCAAGCTGCTCAGGCGGCTGTCCGTGTTCGTCGGGGGCTGCCGAATCGAGGAAGCGGAGCGGGTCTGTGGTCCGGCGGGCGAACTCGGGGTCGATCCGGTCGATGGCCTCATCGACCTTGCCGACCAGAGCCTCGTCCGGCGCGAGTCGTCCGAGGAAGCGCGCGTCGCGATGCTGGAAACCGTCAAAGCATTTGCGCATGACCGGCTCGGAAGCGATCCCGACGAGCCCGAGATCCTCCGACGCCACCGACAGGCGTACCGCGATCTTGCCGAGTCCGCGGCGCCCCACCTGACGCGTATCGACCAGCGCGAGTGGTACCGCCTGCTCGACCGTGAGATGGACAACGTTCGGGCGGCCATCAGAAATTCAATCGAATCGGGCGAGCCGGCTGATGGCCTTCGCATTGCGGGCGCGGCGTGGCGACACTGGGTGCAGCGTGGGTTGCTGCGAGAGGGCGAAGGCCTGGTGTCGTCCCTTCTCGCCACTCAAGCGCCCGCAGACGATCGGTCTCGGACGTTGGCGCTGATCGCCCGAGGAAGCATCCGCTACTGGCTCGGCTCGACCACGGAGGCCGAGCAGGACTATGCGGCGGCTCTCGCGACTGCCCGGGCATCTCGCGACTCGGAGCTCCTGGGCCTGGCTCTGTACAACATGGCATTCATGAACCTCGTACGTCCGGAGGGACGCGAAGTATTGGACGAAGCGATCACGGTCCTGACCTTGCGCGGCGATGCCCAGTCGCTTGCCTACGCGGCCTGGCTCCGACTGACGATCGCCCAGGGGGCGGGCGACGTCCCCGCGATGCGGGCACGGGCACTCGAAGCGCTGGACCTGTTCCGCGAGATCGGCGACGTCATGTACGTGGGCATGTGCCTCGGGTCTCTGATGTTCACGGTGCTCCGCGCGAAGGAACCGACTCCCGACGAGCTGCGGCAGGGTCTTGCCTGGGGAGTCGAGTCGCTCCGCTACTACTACTCGGTCGGCGACAGGGCCGGAAGCGTTGTCACGCTGTTCGGGGCGGCGCGCTTGCTGACCGCGGCGGGCGAATTTGGAGCCGGCATTCGCGCACGAGGCGCTGCCGAGGCGGTCGCGCAGCAGCATCGCGTTCAAATTCCGCCTTCGTTGGCGTTCCAGCTCGGCACGCCACCGGCCGACGAAGCCAGGCAGCACGGCATGCCCGAAGAGGAGATCGAGAGATTTGCCGCCGAAGGGGCTTCCCTATCACTCGAGGATGCGGTCCTGGAAGTGATCGCCCTTCAGGATCGATTGCTCCGGGCCATCGAAGACGACGCGACGCGCGCTCGCGTCGTCCAGGCGTTCAGCTAGGTATTGCGCGCCGGTTCGAAGCGGGCTTCGTCGGCGAAGGGTCCCTCGCCCGCTGTCACCGCCGTGCGATAACGGTTGAGTCCACGGTCGGTCAGGCCCGCAAGC
>VBFZ01000239.1 GCA_005880805.1 Chloroflexota bacterium
CGACCTCGATGCGCTGGACGACCTGGCCCGGCGCCTCGAGGAGGCCGGGTACCTGACACGCGACGGCGAGCGCCTGGAGCTGACCCCGCGCGGCTCCCGGCGGATCGGCCAGAAGGTGCTTGATGACCTGTTTGCACGACTCCGCCGCGACGCGTTCGGCGGCCACCGGGTCAATCGGTCGGGGCGCGGCGGCGAGCGTGACGAGACCACCAAGCCGTACGAGTTCGGCGATCCGTTCCACCTCGAGCTGAACCGCACGCTATGGAACGCGCTCGCGCGTGACGAAAACGCGGGTGCTGCGCGCGAGGGTCGGCCCATCCACCTCAGCCCACCGGACTTCGAAGTCTTCCGGACCGAGGAGCTGACATCGGCATCGACCGTCCTGCTCGTGGACATGAGCCGCTCCATGCTCCTGCGCGGCTGCTTCGTGGCGGCCAAGAAGGTTGCTGTCGCGCTGAACACGCTCATCCGGACCCAGTTCCCGCGCGACCACCTCGCCGTGATCGGCTTCGCGTACTACGCGCGTGAGATCCGACCCGAGACCCTGGCCGAGCTCTCGTGGCACGGCTACGAGTACGGGACAAACCTCCAGCACGGCCTGATGCTCGCGCGCCGGATCCTCGCCCGCCATCGAGCAGGCAATCGCGAGATCGTGGTCATCACGGACGGGGAGCCAACCGCCCATTTCGAGCATGGCCAGGTCGAGTTCAACTACCCGCCCACGCGCCGGACGATCCAGGAAACGCTGCGCGAGGTCCAGCGCTGCACGCGCGAGGGCATCACGATCAACACGTTCATGCTGGAGCGGTCCCGCTCGCTCGCGGAGTTCGTGGCGCTGATCACCCGGCTCAACAGGGGCAGGGCGTTCTACGCCTCCCCCGAGCGGCTCGGCGAGTACGTCCTGGTGGACTTCGTCTCGCGGCGGACGCGCCGAGTGGCCTGAGCCGGCGCTTATCACCGGTCGTCCCGGGCATTGCGCCCCACGCAACGAAATCTCGACAGCCACGTTCGGCGACTGTCCGAATCAGTCAGTTTCCAGCGGTGGCGGAGCGTGATCGCGATGAGATCGTTGCGTGGCTGGCACTCCCCGCTTGACTGCGAGCCGGATCGGCCGCTGACGGCGTGCTGGATCAGCTCGCGGGGCAATCGATCCAATGTCGATGCACGCGCGGCGCCGCGGCTCGCCGCGCCTCGCCGCCAGATCGCACTCTGCTATCGTCCCGATCCGTTGGCGGGGCGCGAGACAGCTCAAGCCGAGGAGGTCTCCCGATGCTGAGGGACTGGGTCCCCTTGTTCCTGTTCCTGCACGTCATGGGCGCGATCGTCGCGTTCGGCCCCTCGTTCGCGTTCCCGTTGATCGGTGCGGCAAGCGCGAGAGAACCTCAGCACGCGCACTTCGGCGCCGAGATATCCGAGGTCATCACGAAACGAATCGTGTTGCCTCTTGCCGTTGTGCAGGGGATCACTGGCGTCCTCCTGATCGGCGCGCTCGGCCTCGATCTGCTCAACACGCGCTGGTTGCTGGTCTCAATCGTTCTGTACCTGATCGCGATCGGCTACTCGTATTTCGTCCAGCTCCCGACCGGCGGGCGAATGGTCGAGCTGACGGCAATGGCGGGAGGTGGCCCTCCACCAGGCGCCGGTGGCCCTCCGCCAGGCGCCGGTGGCCCTCCGCCAGAGCTGCTCGCGACTGCAAAGAAATTGCAGCGCGGTGGGATGTTCCTCAGCCTGCTGATCGTGCTGATCGTCCTGCTCATGGTGACCAAACCGTTCTGACACGCGGGCGCTACGCCTCCTGAAACCCATTGGCAGGCTCGCCGCGGCCCCGCGGTAGGATGGCGGCGACCCACCGAACGCTCGATCCCAGGAGGACGTGATGCCGAGCCAGCCTTCGATCGCGCCGTCGGCCGCCGGGCTGCTGCGGTCCCTCGAGGGCGTGCTCCACGTCGATGGGGACCGCCTGGTGATCGACGACGAGCGCGCGCTGCGCGAGCGAGGAGTCCGGGACCTGGCCTGGACGTCGGCCTTCGGCGAGGACGAGGGCGCCGTGACAGCCGCGCGCTGGATCGTGTGGGAGGCAGCCCAGGAGCTCGGCGCTGTGTCGGCGAGCATCCACGAGCTGTACATGGCTCGCGCGCGGGGCGAGGTCCACGGTTTCACTGTGCCGGCTATCAATCTCCGCGCCCAGACGTTCGACATGGCATCGACGGTCTTCGAGGCCGCCGAGGCGGGGGACGTCGGCGCAGTCATCTTCGAGCTCGCACGCAGCGAGCAGACGTACACATGGCAGCGCCCGGCCGAGTACGCGACGAGCGTGCTCGCGCCGGCCATCGCCACAGGCTGGCGGGGACCCGTGTTCATCCAGGGCGACCACTACCAGTTCAATGCTGCGAAGTACGCCGCCGACCCGGAGAAGATGACCGAGGAGATCCGGGCCGCCTGCCGGACGGCCATCCAGGCCGGCTATCGCAACATCGACATCGACAGCTCCACCCTCGTCGACCTCTCCAAGCCGACGGTCGACGAGCAGCAGCGCGAGAACTACCGGCGAGCGGCCGAGCTCACCGCCCTGATCCGCGAGCTGGAGCCCGACGATGTGACGATCAGCGTGGGCGGCGAGACAGAACACGACCGAGGAGGAGCTGCGCGCCTACCTCGACGGTTATCGGCGTGAGCTTGAGACGCGGACTCCCGGAGCCAAGGGGATCTCCAAGGTTAGCGTTCAGACAGGCACCAGCCACGGCGGCGTACCCCTTCCGGACGGCGGCGTTGCCCAGGTCAAGCTCGACTTCGACGTGCTCAAGCGGCTGGGCGAGGTCGCCCGCAAGGAGTACGGTCTCGCGGGCTGCGTCCAGCACGGTGCGAGCACCCTTCCGGACGAGCTCTTCCATCGCTTCCCGGCTGTCGAGACAGCCGAGATCCACCTCGCGACCGGGTTCCAGAACCTCCTGTTCGACCATCCCGCGTTTCCCCCGGACCTTCTGCGCGAGATCGGCGAGTGGTGCGTCAGCAACGCGGCCGACGAGCGAAAACCGACTGAAACGGATCAGCAGTTCGGCTACAAGACTCGCAAGAAGGCGATCGGCCCGTTCAAGCGGCAACTCTGGGAGCTGCCGAACAAGGGCGAGATCCTGGCGGCGCAGCGGCGAAAGGTCGCGTTCCTGTTCACGGAGCTGGGCGTCAACGGATCGCGCCGCATGGTCGATCGGTACGTGACCGCGCGCGAGTTCCATCGCCCCGTGCCGGACTCGCTCCGCCAGGCTGTGACCACGGGCTGAGCGCCCTGACGCCCGCGAATTTCGTCGTCGGGGCAGGGTCTCGCGCCGAGATACGTCGTTGACTCGGTCTGCATACGCTCCTATCCTCCGGCCAGTCTCCGACGAGGGCGAGGAGGCAGCGACGTCCCCAGTCACTCCTTAATGGACAGGCTCGCACTTCCGGGTGCGGTGGTGGAGGAGGATCGACGTGGCGGGTTCCGAGCAGTCATCTGACGTCGCCGCACGCGACGACGCCCATTTGCGCTCGCTGGGCATCAACCCTGAGCTGAAGCGGACGCTGGGGTTCCTCGCGAACTTCGCGCTTGCCTTCAGCTTCATCAGCGTTTCGACCGGATCGTTCGGGAACTTCGGCGTCGGCATCGGCCTCGGCGGGCCGATGATGTTCTGGACCTGGATCATCATCGTGGCCGGCCAGACCATCGTCGCGCTCGGGTTCGCCGAGCTCGCCAGCCACTACCCGGTTGCCGGCTCGATTTACCAGTGGTCGAAACGCCTGTCGAACCGGACGCTCGGCTGGTTCACGGGCTGGTTCTACTTCTGGGCGCAGGTCGTGACCGTCACCGCGGTCGCCTGCATCGTCGCGTTCGTGATCGACGGACTAGTGGCCCAGAAGGGCTTCCTCGACAGTCCTTCGCCGATCACCGCGATCAACATGTTCACGTTCATCGCGCTGGTCACCCTGGTCCTGACGACGGCGATCAACGCGTTCGGCATTCGCCTCGTCGCGATCCTGAACAACATCGGGGTCGCGACAGAGATCCTCGGTATGCTGGTCTTCGCGCTGATCCTGCTCATCTTCGCGAATCACCAGTCACCGTCAGTCCTGTTGACGACGGGCGGGGCCGAACAGGCCAACAACGGAAACCTCACGGCCACGTTCGCGCTGGCGTTCTTCATGTCGATTTTCATCCTGTACGGGTTCGACACGGCCGGGACGTACGGCGAGGAAACCGTGGATGCCAGCCGGCACGCGCCGCGCGGGGTGCTGAGCTCGGTATGGGTCTCGGGCGCGGTCGGCGTCGTGTTCCTGCTGGCCATCATCCTGTCGCTCAAGGACGTCGGCGCGACGATGAAAGAAGGACTCGGCGGTGGTTTCCCGATCGCAACGACGATCACCGACAACCTGACCGCGACGCTCTATGGCGACCTGACGGTCGGCAAGCTGTACCTCGTCGTCATCCTCGTATCCGTGTTCGTCTGCACGCTGGCGATCCATGGCGCCGCCACTCGGATGATGTTCTCGATGAGCCGTGATCGGCACCTGCCGTTCGGCGGAGCGTGGGGACACGTGAACCGGTTTTTCCGCACCCCCGCCAACGCAACCAGCGCGGTCGGAGTGCTGGCAGCAATCCCGATCCTGCTGGTCGGCCCTGTCGGCGGAATTACGCTGTCCATCGCGGCGACCGGGCTGATTTACCTGAGCTACTTTCTGTGCAACCTGGGGGTCTTCTTTGCGCGGCTGCGGGGCTGGCCGCACCGCCCGGCCTGGTTCAACCTCGGCCGATGGGGCATTCCGGTCAACCTTCTTGCGCTCCTATGGGGAGCCGTGATGCTCGTCAACATCGGCCT
>VBFZ01000030.1:0-8595 GCA_005880805.1 Chloroflexota bacterium
TGAGCGCGCGGCCACCGGGTGTTACCTCAGGATTACCGAACATCACGCCGATCTTCTCGCGCAGCTGGTTGGTGAAGACGAGGGCCGTGTTCGAGCGGCTCACCGCTCCCGTCAGCTTGCGAAGCGCCTGGCTCATTAACCGTGCCTGGATGCCGACGAACGAGTCGCCCATCTCGCCTTCGATCTCGGCGCGCGGCACGAGCGCGGCCACGGAGTCCACGACGACGCAGTCGACGCCCCCGGAGCGGATCAGTGTCTCGGTGATCTCGAGGGCCTGCTCACCGGTGTCGGGCTGGCTGACGAGCAGCTCGTCGACGTTGACCCCGCAGGCGCGCGCATAGCCCGGATCGAGCGCGTGCTCGACATCGATGAAGGCGGCAACGCCGCCCTTGCGCTGGGCCTCCGCGATGATGTGCTGGCAGAGCGTCGTCTTGCCCGACGACTCGGGGCCGAAGACCTCCGTGATCCGACCGCGCGGAATGCCGCCGACGCCGAGGGCCAGGTCCAGCGCGATCGAGCCGCGCCCGAACTGCTTCTCGATGGCAAGGATCGCCGCGTCTACCGCACGACCTCGCTCGGCGACGGCCTTCTCGCCGTTGCGCTCGTCCAGGCTCCGCTCGCCGGTGATCGCCATGATCAGATCCGCTCCTCTCGTCCTTCGGCCGACGTGCGAGCCGGGCGCTCAGCCTTCCTCGGCGGTCTCCTCGTCCCAGCGAGGCTTGCGCGGCTTCCGGATCACCTCCACGTTCTGTGGCGGCTCCATCAGCGGCTGGAGCTTGGGCTTGCTCGCGTCCTTCGGCTTCTTCTTGGCTTCCCTGTGGGGGCGATCTCGTGAGCCCATCTGGTGCGCCTCCACGTAGCGATGAATGGTATGGACCGACGCTTCACACGGACTGCATTGCGCCTTCACCGGGGCTTACCCGACCGGCCCGGGCACGCAGTTCGGGAAGGCTCTCCGAGAGGGAACCGGCCCGCAGCGCTGCGCGGATCCTGGCCATGAAGTCTAGGGTGAAGGTCAGGTTGTGACAAGTCGCGAGACGGTATGCGAGGAGCTCGCGAGCCCGGAAAAGATGGGCCAGATAGGCCCGTGAAAAGCGCCGGCAGAGCATGCACGAACAGTCGGCCTGGACGGGCTCGGCATCGTCCAGGAAGCGCGCGTTGCGGAGGTTGAGCCGGCCGCCCGGGACCCACAGGTGGCCGTTTCGGGCGACGCGCGCCGGCAGTACCGAATCGAAGAGATCGATGCCCCGATGGACGGCCTCGAGCAGGTCGGCCGGCGAGCCCAAGCCCATCAGGTAGCGCGGCCGCGGGTCGTCTGCGAGCCGCGAGACGGCGATGTCGATGGTGGCCTCGCGCTGCTCCGCGGTTTCGTCGCCGGCCAGCCCGCCGAGGCAAATGCCGTCGAAGGGCAGGGCCGCGACGAAGGCGGTCGAGGCCGCCCGGAGGTCGGGCTCGAGGCCACCCTGCACGATGCCGAACAGCGCCTGGTCGGTGCGCTGATGGGCCGCGAGGGATCGCTCCGCCCAGCGATGCGTGCGCGCCGTCGCGTCCTCGACGATCGCCCGCGGCGACAGCGGGCTGACCGGCTGGTCGAAGGCGACCGCCACGTCGGAGCCAAGGGCCTCCTGCACGCTGATCGCGTGCTCCGCGGTGAAGCGCCGGACCGAGCCGTCGAGGTGGCTGCGAAACGTCACGCCGTCGTCGTCGACGACACGCAGGTCGCCGAGCGAGACGACCTGGAAGCCGCCGGAGTCGGTGAGGATCGGGCGATCCCAGGCCATGAACCGGTGGAGACCACCCAGGGTGGCGATCCGCTCGTGGCCGGGCCGGAGTGAGAGGTGGTAGGTGTTCGCGAGGATGATCGTGGCGCCCACATCGACGAGGTCGTCGGGGTCGAGAGCCTTGACTGCCGCGTTCGTTCCGACCGGCATGAACTGCGGCGTTTCGACGTCGCCGTGGGTGAGAGACAGCCGACCGAGACGGCCACGGGTGGAGCCGTCGGCAGGCGGCGGGACCAGAACGTCGAAACGCGACGGCCCGCTCACTGCCCGCGCCCGAATACCCAAAGGAGGAGCGAGAGCACGACGCTGACGACGAGCATTGTGCCGAGCGGGATGAAGACCGTGACGCCGTCGCGCTGGAATCGGATGTCACCGGGCAGGCGGCCGAGCGGGAGCCCCGTGCCCGTCATCAGCAGGAGGCCGATACCCGCGAGGACCAGCCCGACGACCAGGAGCGACCGCCCGATCGGGGCGAGATCGTCCATCAGGCTGGCGACGACTCCTCCGGGTCCGACCCTGGCTCAAACGGGGGCTCGGGCTCGTCATCGAGCGCCTCCAGCTCGTCATCGAGCCCCTCGGGCTCGCCAAGCTCCCACAGAGCCGCCATCTCCGGCTCGGGGCGGCGGGCAGGCGGGATCTCGTAGCCGAGCTTCGCGAGGTGCTGGCGCGCCGCCTCGGTCGCAACGCGGCCCGACGGCGTGCGGTCGAGAAAGCCGAGCCGAAGCAGGAAGGGCTCGTAGACATCCTCGACGGTCTCGACTTCCTCCGAGAGCACCGCAGCAATAGCGGCCACTCCAACGGGACCGGAGGCGAACTTCTGGATGATTGCTGCCAGGAGCTTCCGGTCCGTGGCGTCGAGGCCTTCGTCGTCGATCTCGAGGGCGCGCATCGCTTGGTGCGCGGTTGCGCGATCGACTGTGCCATCGCCGTGGACCTGCGCGTAATCGCGGACCCGCTTGAGGAGTCGGTTCACGATCCGCGGCGTCCCCCGTCCGCGCGTCGCGATCGCTGCAGCCGCGTCCAGCTCGATCGGGACCTCCAGGATTCGGGCAGAGCGCTCGACGATTGCGCGCAGCTCGGCCTCCTCGTAGAAATCGAGGCGGTAGGTCGCCCCGAACCGGTCACGGAGCGGAGAGCTAATTCTCCCGACGCGGGTCGTGGCACCAACGATCGTGAATGGCTTGAGCGACAGTCGGAGCGACCGCGCCGACGGCCCCTTGCCGATCATCACGTCGAGTGCGAAGTCCTCCATCGCCGGATAGAGGATCTCCTCGACGGCGCGGTTGAGCCGATGGATCTCGTCGATGAACAGGACGTCGCGCTCGTCGAGAGCGGTCAGGATCGCCGCGAGGTCGCCTGCCCGCTCGATCGCGGGGCCGCTCGTGTAGCGGATGTTGACGCCCAACTCGCGGGCGATGATCGTCGCGAGCGTTGTCTTGCCGAGGCCCGGCGGGCCGTGCAGGAGCACGTGGTCGGCGGCCTCTCCCCTGCCCCGCGCCGCCGTCAGCAGCACCGACAGGTTGGCCTTGACGTCCCGCTGGCCGATGTATTCCTCGAGGCTGCGCGGGCGAAGCGTGCTCTCGACCAGGAGATCGGACTCGTCGAGCAGCTCCGGCGCAAGGGTGCGCGACACGTCCTCCGTCATCGCGGCCAGTCTAGCATCGCAGGAGGGATTTGGAACGGGCGTTCGGTTAGAAATACGCAAGCCACGAGCCCGCGGAACCTGAACGCTGAGCGTTCAAAGCCACCGCCCGAGAAGGCTCGCCGGCCCTACGCGCCTCCGTTTCGAACGCCGCGCGTTCAGGAATGCCGATTTTCCGGTCGAATCGCACGCCTGGCGTTCAAGTTAGATCGCACAGGGCCTCCGTTGATCCTTTTGAACGCCCAGCGTTCAGCCATCGGAAGGCCGGCAATGCCTACTCGCGCAGGAGGGTCCGCAGCGCGGCTTTGACGCGATCCTCGAGGGACGACGAAACGGGCACACCGGCCATCGCCGCGCGGGCCGCAGCGCGTGCCTCGGCGGTCGAGTAGCCGAGCGCCTGCAGTGCCGCAACGACCTCGGTCTCGCCGCCGGCCGGGCCCTCTCCTGCGGCGGCTGCGGCAGTTCCCGCAGCCGCGACCTTCTCGCGGAGCTCGAAGATGACGCGCTCAGCGAGCTTCTTGCCGATGCCAGGGATCGCGACGAGCACCGCCTGGTCGCGCTGCATGATCGCCAGTTGCAGGTCGGTGACGGGTCGGCTACCGACGATGGCGAGCGCGACCTTGGGCCCGACGCCCGTTACCGTGAGCAGCAGGTTGAAGAAACCGAGCTCCTCGGGGGACGCGAAGCCGTACAACGCCTGCTGGTCTTCACGAACGAGGTGGTACGTGTGCAGGCGGATCCGCTCGCCGGGTTGGGCCCTTGCAAGGATCGCCGGCGCGGCGAACACGCGATAGCCGAGGCCACCGACCTCGACGACGAGTGAGTCGGCGCCAACCGCCCCGACGGCGCCCTCCACGGAGGCGATCACCGGTAGTTCCCGCCGTTTAGCAGTCCCCGTGCTGCGCGATCGGCCATGCGAGCGATTGTGCCGCTCGCGAGCCCCGTTGCGGAGGTCGGATAGCCCTCCACGGCTAACGGCGACCGCGCCGTACGCCGGACGTAGGCCGAACTCTCGTCCCGTACCACGCCGGTTGCTATCCGAGGGAAATCACGGCGCCAGGGCCGGTCGCGCTGCGTCCGGAACCACCGCGGTTCCTACTTGGCGCGAGCCGATGGCGAGCGAACCGAGGTGGAGCGAGCCGGTGCTTCCCGCCGGAGCGCCTCCCGAACCGCCTTCTCGTAGCGCGTCTCGCCGCCCTCCAGCGGCGCGACCGCCGCGCGGTCCAACCGGCCCGAGTTCAGCTGCTCGCCGGCCCGTTCCCGGTGGCAGACCCAGACGGCCATGGCCAGGGCATCGGCGGCGTCGTCGGGCGTCGGCCGTACCTTCAGGCCAAGGAGCACCTGCAGCATGCGCTGGACCTGCTCCTTGTCGGCCGACCCATAACCGGAAATCGCGTTCTTGACCTCGTTCGGGGTTGCCTCCCGGACCGGCACGCCGTGCTGTGCCGCCGCCAGCAGGACTACTCCGCGAGCCTGGCCCACCGCGAACGCCGTCTGGGCGTTGCGGGAGAAGAAGAGCCGCTCGACGCCGATCAGGGAGGGCGCGTGCAGCTCGATCAGGTCGGTCATCAGGGTGTGCACCGCGAGCAGCCGCTCCGGCAGCGGCAGGTCGGCGCCAGTGCTCAGGACCCCGTAGTCGACGGCGCGCAGGCCGCCGTTCCGACTGATGACTCCGTAACCAAGGGCCGCTGTCCCGGGATCGATCCCGAGAACGATCACGCAGTGACCTCGGCGAACACCTCTTCGGGGATGTCGAAATTGGCGGTCACGCGCTGGACGTCTTCCAGGTCCTCGAGCTGCTCGACCAGGCGGAGGGCCTGGCGCGCCTTGGAGTCGTCGAGCTCGACCGTCGTCTTGGGGACCACCGTCGTCTCGGCCGAGTCGATCGAAACCCCGGCACCCTCCAGGGAACGCCGCACCCGCTCCAGCTCTCCCGGCTCGGTGAAGATCTCGAGCGGTTCGACGTCGGTGTCGACATCATCGGCACCGGCATCGATCGCCGTCAGGGCAACCTCGTCGGCATCCTGCCCGTTGAGGTTCACGGTGACGAGACCGCGCGGCTCGAACTGCCACGCGACGCTCCCCGATCCCGCCAGCTGCCCGCCGTTCTTGGTGAAGATCGAGCGGATCTCCGCGGCCGTCCGGTTGCGGTTGTCGGTGGCAGCCTCAACGAAGATCGCGACGCCCCCGGGCCCATAGCCCTCGTAGGCGATCTCCTCGAACTGCTCGCCGTCGGCCCCGCCTGACGCGCGCTCGATCGCGCGCTTGATCGTATCGGCCGGCATGTTGACGGAGCGCGCCTTCTCGATCGCAAGGCGGAGCCGGAAGTTGCCGTCGGGGTCGGCGCCGCCCGCCCTCGCGGCGACCGCGATCTCGCGGCCGACCTTGGTAAACATGGCCCCCCGCTTCGCGTCGTTGGCGCCCTTTTGACGCTTGATCTGGGACCATTTCGAGTGTCCGGACATCGCGCGGGAGTATACCGGACTATCATGCCCGGACCGGGTGGCAGGAGCCCGTCAGAAAGCCCTCGATGGCCCCTCGCCCGAACCGGATTTCGGCCACAGCATGGCCGCCTGGGACCCTTTCGCCTGACCGCGATCGAGCCTTCTCATTGATGAGGACTGACGAATCGAATGCCGACGAAAAGCGTTGACCTGCCCCACCTGCGCAACGTCGTGCTTGCCGGCCATGCCGCGGCCGGCAAAACCACGCTCGCCGAGCAGCTCCTGTTCCGGACCGGTGCGGTTCCCAGGCTCGGGAAGGTCGACGACGGCACGGCCAGCCTCGACTTCGAGCCCGAGGAGCAGAAGCGCCACGAGTCGCTGAGCCTGGCGGTTGCCTCCCTCGACGATGAGGGCACACGCGTCACGCTCCTCGACACGCCGGGCTACGCGGACTTCGTCGCGGAGGTCATCCAGGGCTTCGCTGCCGCCGACGGCGCGCTGCTCGTCATGGACGCTTCCGGGGGCGTCGAATCCGGGCTCGAGAAAGCGGTCGCCCTGGGTCGTTCCACCGGGCGCGCCGCGTGCTTCTTCATCAACAAGTGCGACCGGGAGAACGCCGACCCAAACGCCGCACTGGACGCCCTCCGGTCCTCATTCGGGACGAAGATTGCCCCACTCCACCTGGCGATCGGGGTCGCGGAGTCGTTCTCCGGCTACGTCGATCTCGTCCACCGCAAGGCATTCCGCTGGGACGGCAAGCAGGAGACCGAGATTCCGATCCCCGACGAGCTCGCTGGGGAGGTTGACCGGCGACGGGACCAGCTGCTGGAGGCCGCCGCAGAAGCCGACGACGACGTCCTGACGAAGTACCTGGAAGGCGAGGACATCAGCGACCCGGAGCTGGAGGCGTGCCTTCGGAAAGGCGTCAAGGAGTCGGTCCTTGCGCCGGTGCTCGTGGGCAGCGCGACCAAGGGCGTCGGGCTGCGGGCGCTCCTGGACGCCTTCGTCCGGTATCTCCCCTCGCCCGCGGACGAGCCGCCCGTCAAGGCACGGGACGCGAAGGCGAAAGGCGACGTGGAGGTGCCGGCCGATCCGTCCGGCCCGCTCGTCGTTCGGGTCTTCAAGACCGCGGCGGATCCGTTCGTCGGCCGACTCACGTACCTGCGCGTCGTATCCGGCTCGCTCCACAGCCAGGCGACCGTCTTCAACTCAACCCGCGGCGAGGAGGAGCGCATCGGCCAGCTGCTGCTCCTGCACGGCAAGGAGCAGGAGGCGGTCGGCGAGCTGAAGGCCGGCGAGGTCGGTGCGGTCGCCAAGCTGGCCGTCACCCAGACGGGCGACACGCTGTCCAGCAAGGACAAGCCGCTCGTCCTCGATCCGATCGAGTTCCCGGCGCCGACCCTGCAGATGGCGATCGAGCCCCAGACGAAGGCAGACCTGGACAAGATGGGCACGGCCCTCCAGCGAATGGCGGACGAGGAGCCGTCCGCTCGCGTCGAGCGAAGCGCGACTGGCGAGCAGATCCTCGTATCGATGGGTGAGGCCCACGTGGCGGTCATCGGCGAGCGCCTCAAGCGCAAGTTCGGCGCGGCGATCGTGACGAAGACGCCGAAGGTCGCATACCGGGAGACGATCCGCGGCAAGACGCAGGCCCACGGCCGTTACAAGAAGCAGACCGGCGGCCACGGCATGTTCGGCGACGTGTGGATCGAGATCGAGCCGAACCCCGAGGGGGGCGTTGAATTCACCCACAAGGTCGTGGGCGGCTCGGTCCCGCGCCAGTTCTTTCCCGGCGTCGAGAAGGGCATCCGCGAGACGGCCGCGGAGGGCGTGCTCGCCGGCTATCCGCTGTCGGACTTCAGGGCGACGCTCTACGACGGCTCGTTCCACACGGTCGACTCGAACGAGCTGTCGTTCAAGATCGCCGCCTCGATGGCCCTCAAGAAGGGCGTGATGGAGTGCAAGCCGGCCCTCCTCGAGCCGATCATGGCGATCGAGGTCCGCGTTCCCGAGGAGTACATGGGCGACGTGAACCGTGATCTCAACACGCGGCGCGGGCGCGTTCTCGGGATGGACACGATCGGCGACGGTCTACAGGTCGTGCAGGCCCAGGTGCCGCAGTCGGAGCTCTTCTCCTACGCGACCGAGCTCCGGTCGCTGACCCACGGCCGGGGCACGTTCACCGCGAACGTCGACCATTACGAGGAAGTCCCCGGCCACGTTGCCGAGAAGGTGATCGAGGCCCATCGCAAGGACGCCGAGGCGACGGGCGCCCACGGCGGTCACTGATCCGGCCGAGGGCATAGACGATCTGACGAACGGCGCCGGCGACCGGCACGGCTACGACAGACTGACCCCCGACGACGGTGAGTCGCGACGGATGACCGAGATCGCAAGCGCGAGGTCGAGGCTGCCGTCGTAGATCGCCCGGCCGACGATCGCACCGGAGCAGCCGAGATTCCGAACAGCCTCGAGGTCGTCGACGGAGCGAATCCCGCCCGAGGCGATCACTCCTGCATTTGTCGCACGGAGGCAGGATTCAAGGAGGTCCAGATCCGGGCCGCCGAGGAGCCCATCGCGTGCGATCGCCGTGACCGCGAACGTCGTGACTCCGACGTCCGCAAGCGTGGCGAGGGCCCGATCGAGCGGGACGGCGGGCGCGCCCGGGAGCCAGCCATCGCCAACGGCCACGCCGTCACGGACGTCAAGTGCCACGGCGATCCGGCTC
>VBFZ01000030.1:8647-11028 GCA_005880805.1 Chloroflexota bacterium
CCGTGGAGATCACCACTCGGTCGACGCCAGCCGCGAGGACCTCTGCGATCGCCTCCGCGGTCCGCAGGCCACCGGCGACCTGGACGCGCGCGCCCGCGCCGCGGGCGACCGCGACGACCGAGCCGATCGTCGCGGCCTGGCGTCGCTCCCCTGCCCGGGCTCCATCGAGATCGACGACATGGATCCACAATGCGCCGGCTGCCTCGAACCGTCGCACGACCGCGACCGGGTCATCGTCGTAGATCTGCTCGCGAGCAAAGTCTCCCTGGCGAAGGCGGACCACCCGCCCGTCCCGGAGGTCGATGGCCGGGTAGATGTCGAAGGTTGACCCCTGTGGCTTTGACACGTTAGCATGCTAGCACGCTACTACATGAGCGAACCCGTCATTGGTGGCGATTGCCGCCGACCTCTTCAAGCGACAGGACCTTCGATGGACGACTGGCGGACCAACGACGTCAACGAGCTCATCTCCGCGCTGCTCCGCCTCGAGACCGAGGATGAGGCGGCGGACTTCCTGCGCGACCTGTGCACGCTCGGCGAGCTGCATGACCTCGCCCAGCGCTGGGCGGTCGTCCGCCGCCTCGACGCAGGCGAGCATTACGCGGCGATTTCGCGCGAGACCGGCGCCAGCACGGCGACGATCACCCGCATCGCCTCCTGGTTGAACCATGGCGAAGGCGGCTATCGAGCTGCGCTCGAACGGCTCGGCGCAGCTCGCGAGGGCGGCATTCCCTACGCTGCGGGGCGCGAGCGATGACGGCGCTCGAGGGGCGCGAACGGCTCCGCCTGGCCGTCCCGAACAAGGGCCGTCTCGTCGAGCCGACCGTCGAGCTGCTCCGCGATGCCGGTCTTGTGTTCGGGGAGAATGAGCGAAGCCTCGTCGCCCGCGACCGGAACTTCGATCTCGACATCCTGTTCGTCCGGACCAACGACGTGATCGAGTTCGTCGGGGATGGCGTCGCCGACCTGGGCATCACGGGCGAGGACCTGCTGACCGAGACCGGGGCGGAGCTGCCCCGGCTTCGGTCCCTCGGCTACGGCCAGTGCCGGTTGGCCGCGGCGGTCCCCGCCGACAGCGCCCTCCGCGAGCTCGACGACCTCGCGGGCGTCCGCGTCGCGACCGCCCATCCAGAGACCACGCGCCGGTTTTTCGCCGCGGCGGGCATCGACGTGGACGTGATCCCGATCTCGGGCGCGGTCGAGGTGGCCCCGCGGCTCGGTCTGGCCGAAGCAATCGTCGATCTCGTGTCGACCGGCTCGACGCTGGTCATGAACGGCCTGCGGCCGATCGCCGACGTCCTGACCTCCGAGGCGATCCTCGTCGCCAATCCGACTGCCGTCGTCCAGCGTGCCGGCGAGATCGATTCGATCGACACGATGCTCAGCGCGGTCATCGCCGCCCGTGGTCGGAAGTACCTGATGATGAATGCGCCGGCCGTCCGCCTGCGCGATCTGGAGATGCTGCTCCCCGGCCTCGAGTCCCCCTCGGTCATCCCGCTCGCGCACGAGGGCATGATCGCGATCCACGCTGTTGTCGGCGCTGACGACGTGTGGGGCCTCCTCCCGCGCCTGAAGTCCGCGGGTGCATCGGGGATCCTCGTCCTCCCGATCGAGAAGATCGTCCCGTGACGGTGGGCGCCGTGGTCGAGCCGGTCGCCGTCCGTCTGCGTCGGCTGGACCTGGCTTCATCCGAACCGGCCGATGTCCTCGAGCGCTCGGTGCTCTACCGGCGCGGCGCCGTTCCGGACGAAGCCGTCCGGAGGGGAGCCCGGGCCATCCTGGATGACATCCGGACTCGAGGCGTCGCTGCCGTCGTCGATGCCGGAACGCGATATGGCGGCGCTCTGGCCGACGGCCGCCTCAGGGTCGAACGCTCAGAGCTTCGCGCTGCTCGGGATCGACTCGACCCGGCGACCCGCCGCGCCCTCGACCAGGCGATCGAGAACGTGACGACGTTCGCGGCGACCCAGCGCCCGGCCAACTCCACCACCCGGGTCCTGCCCGGCATCGAGATCGAGCGACGCTGGCTGCCCCTCGACCGAGTCGGCTGCTATGTCCCGGGTGGATTGGCGCCGTACCCGTCCTCGCTCGTCATGACCGTCGTCCCCGCGCGCGTCGCCGGCGTCCGCGAGATCCTGATCGCCTCCCCGGCTGACACGAGTGGAGCGGTCGATCCAGTCCTCCTCGGTGCCGCCGGACTCCTCGAGGTCGACGGACTGCTCGTCGCCGGCGGCGCGCAGGCGATCGGCGCGTTCGCATTCGGACTGCCCGACGCCACCCCGCCGATCGAGCCCGTCGATCGGATCGTCGGACCGGTAAACGCCTGGGTCGCCGCGGCCAAGCTCGAGGTCGCCGGGATCGTCGGGATCGACCTTCCAGCC
>VBFZ01000030.1:11118-11842 GCA_005880805.1 Chloroflexota bacterium
CTGCTGCCTCGTCTCGAGCGTCGCGCCATTCTTGCCCGTGCGCTCGCCGTTCACGGCCGCATCGCGATTGCGCCGGACCTCGACGCGGCGATCACGTTCGTCGACGCCTATGCCCCGGAGCATCTCTCGATCGACGTCCGCGACCCGGACGCTGCCGCGGCGCGAATCCGTCATGCCGGCTCGATCTTCATCGGCCCGTGGGCCCCCGAATCGGCCGGCGACTACGCGACCGGCGCCAACCACGTCCTGCCGACGGGCGGGTTGGCGCGATCCGCCGATCCGCTGTCGGTCGAGGCGTTCGGTCGCCACACCCAGATCCAGCGGGTCGACGAGCACGGTCTCGCCGCGATCCGCGAGACCGTCGGGCGGCTGGCGACGGCCGAAGGATTGACCGCCCACCGCTACGCCGTCGAGGCCCGCTTCCGCGGACCCGCTGACGCGGAGCCCGAAGGCGGCCGACACGGGGCTGACCGCGGAGACGCATGGTGAGCCCGACGCCGGTGACCTTCGGCCTGCCGACCCAACCCGCGAGCTACAGCTGGGAGGCCACCGACGAGGAGGTCGCCGCCCGCTATGGCATCCCGATCGGCAACATCGTCCGATTCGATCTCAACACGTCGCCCAGTCCGCCGGACCTCGCCGCCCGGATCCTCGCGGCGGGGATCTTCGATGCGCCGCTGTCCGAATATCCGCCATCGGACTACCGACGCCTGGTCGAGACGGC
>VBFZ01000240.1 GCA_005880805.1 Chloroflexota bacterium
CTGCCGGCCGAGTCGGACCTGCGGGCGCACCTCGTGGCGCTCATGGGTGGTCGCGCGGCCGAAGAGCTGCTGTTCCACGAGGTCACGGGCGGAGCGTCAAACGACTTCGACAAGGCGAACGAGATCGCGACTCGCATGGTCACCCGCTGGGGCATGGGCCGCGACCCCGAAGCGACCGACGGCGGCCTCTCCGGCCGCGGTCCGCTTGGCTTCCTTGTGCACAACCAGGAGGCGCTCGGCAACTCGCCGAACACGTGGCCGGCCGAGGTCCAGGCCGCCGCGACCCGGGCAATCCGCGCCATCCTGGACGAGGCGTACCGTGACGCCACCTCAACCCTGCTGGCCCACATGACGGAGCTCCGTCGCCTGGCGGCGTACCTCGTCGAGAACGAGCGCGTCGACGGCGAGACGTTCGATGCGCTGTACGACGGCCGGATCGAGGTTCCGACCGCTGCCTCGGAGTGGCGACCGGCCACTTCGCGGCCTCGAGCCTGGGCGGAGATCGCCGCGTTCGCCGGCCGGCGATCGGCAGCGGGCATCCCCGTCGACGTCCACGTATCACCGGCGAAGGCGGTCGTGGTGGCCGGCGGCGATGCCGTGGCGACCCCAAGGCGCCGGCGCGCGACACGCGAGATGCGCGAGGGCGTGCCCGCGGCGCTCGCGCAGACACCGGCCGTGCGTGAAGGTTCCGCCAAGCGATCGAGGCGGATCGGCGCGCCTGCCATCCGCGTGCCCGGTCCCCGGCCGGCATTCGGTCGACGTCGGCTGCGGAGCCTGGCCGCTGGATACCTGCACGCCGCTGCCGCGTGGCTGTCGAATTCGGACGCGGAGGCCGATCGCTCCTAGCCGGACTCCTGGCTGCCGGCTTCGCGGTCGCTAACCTCCCGCGTCGAGCCAGGCACCGTCCCAGGACTGGTCTTCGGAAATCTCGCGCGCGATTCGTCCCAGGGCGTCCTGCTGGTCGAGCCCCGCCTTGCGGGCCGCCTCCTGCGAGACGGGCTGGAAGTTGACGTTCGCACCTGGTGCCAGCTGTCCGATGCGCGGCCAGTCCGCGCGGATGATCACGGCGATGACGGGATAGCCGCCGATCGTCTGGTGATCGGCAAGCAGCACGATCGGTTGGCCGTACTCCGGCACAGGCGCACGGCCATCCGGTCGCTCTCGGTCTGGACACGCCAGTCGCCCGCGACGAGCGCCGACAGGGCAGCCATGCCGACCGTTTCAAGATGCGGACCTGGGACGACGCGGATCGGCGATGCATTGACGAGCCCCAGGCGGTTCGCAGGCCGCCATGCGCGCCCGGCCGCGCTCAGATCCCCAAGGCGGGCCGGAACGAGGACGTCGCCAGGCTGCAAAGCCCGACCATCGATCCCACCGAACCCTCCGACGAGGCAGGTCGACGCCGAGCCAAGCACCCGCGGGACGTCGATGCCGCCGGCCAGAGCCAGGTAGGCGCGAGCGCCGTCCGGCCCATCGGCCGAGGCAGCGCGTTCGAACCGGACGGTCGACCCTGCCCAGAGCGTGTGAGCGATGCCCGGCGTGAGCGGGCGACCCTCGCCCACGCTCGTCGCGCCCAGGTCGCTGCCGGTGAGCGCGATCGTGCACGTCTCACGAACGAGCAACTCCGGTCCTGCGAGCGTGATCTCGAGGACCGGAGCGTCCGCCGGGTTGCCCATGAGGAGGTTGGCGATCGCGAACGACCAGGAGTCGCAGGCGCCGCAAGGTGGCACCCCGAGGTGCGCGGCGTTCGGTCGTCCGCCGTCCTGGATCGTGGAGAGGACGCCCGGCGCGAGGACTTCGAGCACGCTTTGCTCGCTCGCTAGCGGTCGATCGGGACGAACCGGACTCGCGTCCCGGGCGCCAGGAGCGCCGGCGGATCGCGTTCGATATCCCAGACCTTGAGGTCGGTTCGGCCGATGAGCTGCCAGCCGCCCGGTGTCTCGGAGGGATAGATCGCGGTTTGCTCCCCGGCGATCCCGACACTCCCTGCGAGAACCCGCACGCGCGGGCTCGACCGTCGAGGCATCACCAGTTCCGCTGGCAGCGTCCCCAGGTACGCGAAGCCGGGCACGAAGCCGAGCATGAAGACGGTGTAGGTCGTGGCTGCGTGGAGGCGCACGACGTCGGTGGGCGCCAGGTCCCGCTCCCTCGCGACCACCTCGAGATCCGGTCCACCGCCGCCTCCATAGCGAACCGGGATCTCGATAGGTGGATCCTCCGTCCGGGGCGCATCCAGGGTCGACGCCGGGATCTCCTCGAGCCGCGCCACGATTGCCGCCAGCCGTTCTCCTGCCTCGTCCGCACCGACGTCCTCGGGGTCATACGGCACCAGCAGGCTCGCGTATGCGGGCACGGGCGTTCCCCACGTCGGTCGGCCCGATGAGCGCGACGCTTCCGCCTCCTCGCTCACCAGTCGCGCGAGGCGATGGACGCGGCGATTGAGCGCGAGGTCGATGCGATCGTCGAGGGTGACGAGAAGGGCGCCGTCCCCGAATGGAACGATCGAGACCAATGCCTACCCCGAGGCGCCAAGCGCGAGGACTCGGATGCCTGCCGAGCCGAGCGCACCACGAACGGCCGCGGCGAGCTCCGGCGCCCCCGGCGTGTCGCCGTGGAGGCAGATCGTGTCGGCCTTGAGCTCGATCTCCGTCCCGTCCCAGGCACGCACGCAGCCGTCGCGCGCAATCTCGATTGCTCGTTGCGACACGACCGCCGGGTCGGTGAGCATGGCGTCCGGCTCGCGCCGGGAGCGCAGGGTGCCGTCCGGCTCGTAGGCCCGATCGGCGAAGGCTTCGGCGGCCGTTCGCAGGCCTGCCTCTTCAGCAGCGGCCAGCATCCGTGAGCCGGCGAGACCCACCAACACGAGCTCCCGCGAGAACGTCAGAACCGCCTCGGCGAGCGTCCTGGCGAGCTCGCTGTCCGTCGCCGCCCGGTTGTAGAGGGCACCATGCGCCTTGACGTGCCGGAGCTCGACGCCTGCGGCCCGAGCGACGCCGGCCAGCGCTCCCAGCTGGTACAGCAGGGCTGCCCGCAGTTCGTCCGCGGTCATTTCCAGGTCCCTGCGCCCGAAACCGGGCAGATCCGGGTAGCCCGGGTGCGCTCCGACCGCCACGCCGTGCTGCCGTGCCAACTCCACGGTCCGCGTCATGACCACCGGGTCGCCGGCGTGGAAGCCGCACGCCACGTTCACGGAGGTGACGTGCGGGATCAGCGACTCGTCACGGCCCAGCCGCCAGGCCCCGAAGCTCTCTCCGACGTCCGAGTTGAGGTCGATCCGGAGTTGCGTCACCCGACGATCAACCGGGCTCCCGACGGTCGGGCGACGTCCGGCTCAGACCCGCCGGCAGGGGCACGCCGTCGGGGTCGTTCTGGATCGGCAGCTCGACGATCCGGCCCTCGCTCGTGCGCATCCGCCATGGCGCGGTCGCGCCGCCCTCGCCCGCTCGCTCGACGAACTCGAGCGTTGCCCCAGGCCGGAGCACGAGC
>VBFZ01000241.1 GCA_005880805.1 Chloroflexota bacterium
TGATCCCGATGATTCTCCTGGATCGCCTCGACTAACAGGCCTGCCGCCCAGTGGAAGCCAGCGCGCGGCGTCGGTCGGCAATCTCGAGGGTCAGGAGGAGCTCGCCCGCGCGGCTGGCTTACTCGCGGATTGCTGCGTTGTGATCAAAGCCTCCAATTCCTCGGCCTCGGTGATATATCGCGTCGCGCCGACGGAATGCCAGAACTCCATGGCACGTGCCAGCTGCTGGCGCGCCTCGGCGACGCGGCCCTCCTGTGCCAGTTGCTGAGCCGCTCGAAGCCGAAGCGTAGCCGCCCATGGCGGGGTCACCATCGTGTCGGCGACGTCCGCCGCATCATCGAACCGCCCGGCAGCCATCGTCGTGAACAACTGCTGCCACCTCGGTCCGGGGATGGCCTTCACGAGGCGTTCCAGGTCCGAGTGACGTCCCAGGTCGATCAGTGTCTGCGCCAGCTCGATGTTCAACTCGTCAGGCGCGAGAGCCAACGGTTCGAGTACCTCATCAACCAGGCTCTCAGCTTCCTTTACCTGTCCTTGCCGGACGCGCAACCAGGCCATGACCGCGAGTGGCGGGATCATCGCCTGTGGGATTCCGCTACGGCGGCCGGCCGCGAGCGCCCGCACCGCGTCGTCGGTCGCGCCCTCTATGTCATTCCGAGCGTAGCGAAGACCCGCTCGCATCGAACGCACCGTGCTCTCCTGCGTATGCCCACCGGTTGCCTCGACCTCTTCCAGGAAGGCATCGAAGGCCGTGGCCGCCTCGTCCCAGGAACCCTCGAAGTAGAGCAGGACGGGCAGGATCGATCTGGCGAAACGGGCCATTGCAGCGTCGCCCATTGCTTGCGAGAGGGCGATGTTCTCCCGCCACATCTCGAGGGCCCGGCCCATCTCGCCCATCGTTACGAGGCATCCCGCGAGGTTGTTCATGACCCGCGACAGTTCGAGGGTGTTGATCCGGCGCGCGATCTCCAGGGCATGCTCGAGATCGCCGATGCCCTCCGCATCGCCGCTGTTCACGCGAGCGGTACCGATGTTGTTGAGGGCGTGGGCCTGGATCTCCTCATTGCCGATGAGTGCGGCGATCTCGAGCGCCTGGCGCCCCATGGCGATCGCCTCCGGCGCGTGACCGTTCAGCATGTGGAACCGCGATAGGTCGCTGAGGACGTAGGCCTTGGAGAAAGACACGGGCAGCGCGTCGACGAGTTCAGCGGCGTCGGCGAGGTGACGCGCGTTCCTCGCTCCGTCGCCCTCGTACCACGCAAGCTCGGCCTGAAGCGCGGCTGCCTCGGCCGCGCCCGCGAGGTCGCCGGAGTGCCGCAGCAGGTTCTCCGCCTCGGCCAGAACGGCTGCGCCAGCCGCCGCCGAGATCCGAAGCGCCTTCCCGTAGTTGAGAAGAAGCCGTGGCCGCTCGCGATCTTCGGGGGCGACGAGGTCGAGCGCGGCGCCGTAGTAACGAGCCGCTGCCGCGAACGAATTGAGTGCCATCGCACGGTCGCCGGCGTCGGAGAGTGCCTCGCGCGCGCGAGTCACATAAGTGTCGGTCGAACGGCCGGCACTTCGCGCCAGCTCCATAGCCGAGAGGTAGTGCTGGGCCAGCAGCTCGGCGTGATCGGC
>VBFZ01000031.1 GCA_005880805.1 Chloroflexota bacterium
CATGCTGACCAACCATCCATTCGTGTCGGGTCGCGCGTCCCGGGTGGTGGCACTCGAGACGCTCATTCAACGGGCCCAGGCGATCCCCGGCCTGTGGATCGCGACCGCCGAGGAGATCTGCACCTGGGTCGAGACACTGGATCTGCGGCCCGTCGTCCACCGGCCGCACGAGCCCCCGTTCTCCACCCCGGTCGCGAACTCGCCGCAATCGTGAGCCAGACGGGCGATTCCGTCGCCGTCGTCACCGGGGCGAGCAGCGGGATCGGCCGTGCGACGGCCGAGCGCCTGGCGGGGGCCGGATATCGGGTTGCGGTCAACTACGCGAGGAACGAGCGGGCCGCGAAGGCCGTAGCGGCTTCCGTCGCGGGCCGCGCCTACGCAGCCGATGTGGCTGACGCCCGCGCCGTCGCCGACATGGTGGATCGGATCGAGCGTGAGCTCGGGCCGATCGGGGTTGCTGTCTCGAACGCGGGCTTCTATGAGGAAGTCCTGATCGACGACATCGACGACGACCGATGGTCGCGGATGCTCCGTGTACATCTCGGAGGCGCATTCCACCTCACCCGGGCAGTCGTTCCCGCCATGCGATCCCGGGGTGCGGGCTCGATCGTGCTCGTCGCGTCAGAGCTCGCGCTGATCGGGAGCCCTCGAGCCAGCCATTACGTCGCGGCAAAGAGCGCGCTTATCGGTTTCGGACGGTCGCTCGCCCGCGAGCTCGCACCGCAGATCAGGGTCAACATCGTCGCCCCCGGGCCTGTTGACACGCCCCTGCTGCCTGACCGGGATCGCGCGGCCGCGTACACGTCCACCGTGCCGTTGCGACGGATCGGTCATCCGCCGGAGATCGCGGAGGCGATCCTGCACATCGCAACCGCAACCTTCACCACCGGCGCGGTCTACTCGCCGAACGGCGGCGTCGTAATCCAATGAGCGGGCGGGACCGCGTCGCCCTCGTCACCGGTGCTGCCGGCGGCCTCGGCCGAGCGCTCGTCGCAGCCCTGGGCGACGCCGGCTGGGTTGTCGTCGGGGCGACTCACAGCGACGGGCCCTACGGGGCGGACCTGAGCCGAGCGGACGAGGCGCGCGACCTCGTCGCTCGTGTCATCGCGGGCCGTGGCCGGCTGGACCTGCTCGTCGCAAATCACGCGGCGATGACCATGGCGCCCGTCTTCGAGCACCCCGTGGACGACTGGTGGCGCGTCGTGGACACCAACCTGGGAGGGTCGTTCCACCTCGCCCGGGCAGCCGCGCCTCACCTGCGCGAAGCAGCCGGAGCGATCGTCTTCATCTCCAGCGAGTGGGGAATCACCGGCTGGCCGCGCGCCTCCGCATACGCGTCGAGCAAGGCGGGCCTGATCGGGCTGACGAAGGCACTCGCGCGAGAGCTGGCACCCCGGGTGCGCGTCAATGCACTCGCCCCGGGGATCATCAACACGCCCCAGCTCGGTGTGGACGCGCAGGATGCGGGCCTCACACTCGGCGAGATGAAAGGGCGGTATGAGGAGGCGACTCCTCTGAACCGTATCGCCAGCCCGGAGGAGATCGCCGCGACCGTGGTCTTCCTCGCCTCGCAGGCCGGGTCGTTCTACACCGGCCAGGTTCTCCAGCCCAATGGCGGAGCGACGATGGCCTCGTGACCTGGTCAGTCCGCGAGCCGCAGGACGTGGAGCCCGTGATTCTTGTCAGTGACGTACATGTAACCCCGGGCATCGGCGAGGACGTCCTCGGACTGGGCAACCAGGCGTGACGGCAGGACACCCCTTCGGATGAGGGGATCGGGAGGCACGAACGACGCGATCTCGCGGGGCAGGCGCGGATCCGACACGTCGATGACCCGCAGGCCGGCGTTGAAGTACGTCAAAAGGGCGAGGTCCGGTCGGTCAAGCAGGTACGGATTGCCCTGAGGCTGGTGGAGATTGTGGGGGCCGAAGCGACCGCCCCGCTCGCAGAAGTTCCGGAACGGGGCTCCGGGCGGCGGAACCGGCAGCGGAAACATGGAGATGACACGGGGCGAAGCCTCGCTCGCGACGTCGATCACGCCGGCGAAGCACAGCGGCTCGTCGCACTCGTCCTCGATCGCCTCCGAATTCACGAGCACGAGCCCGCGACCGGGTAGTGGCACGGCCGAGTGGGCGGCAATGACGGGATTGAAGGGCGGAGCCAGCTCCACCCGAGCGACAAGCCGCGGGGTCGATCCAGGATGACGAGGCCGGCAGCGCCGTAGGCGAGGTAGGCCCGGTCGCCAACGACGTACGGCGCGTGCAGGCTGGTTCCCTCGGGTACTCCGGCCTCGCCTCCCTCCCGCCACTGGCCCGACACCCACCATCGTCCGACGCGGGTCGCGGAGCCGGCGTCGTCGAGCTCCACGATCTCGTAGATGTGACCGTCAAAGCCGTTCGCTGCTGACGCGAGGTGGACGTAGCGGCCCCCATCGAAAAAGTTCCGGTGGGTGCCGTTGCCCCCCGTTCGGAAGCGGCCGATCGGAACAGGGTCAGTCGGGGCGCTGACATCCCAGACGATGAAGCCCTCCTCGAAGGGGGCGGTCGGATCGTCGCCCCAGCCGGAATCGATTTTCTCGAGGGACGTGATCATTCGTCCGCCCGCGACCTGGACCTGGATCGTCCACGTGTTCGACGGGCCGTCGATTGAGCGAACCAGCTGCGGCGCCTCAGGCTCCGTGATGTCGAGCACGGACCAGCCGCGATGCCACAGATGCGCCAGGTAGAGATACCAGCGGTCGCCGACAACCTGGAGTCCCATCTTGAAGCCGGGCCGGCCATCGAGATCGTGGTAGCCGACGACCTCCATGCCGTCGAGCCAGTACGGGCCCTCGGGAAGATCCACGTCCGCGCCTTCGGCCCCGGGTCCTTTGCCGCTAGCGGACGACTTCCACGCGAGGATGGAACTTGTCGTAGAGCTCCGGCCGCTGCCACTGCGTCAGGATTCCGGCCTTGGCCGCGTTGCGAACCGACGAACCCGGGCCGTCTGTCTCGCTGCGGAGCTGACGGATGCGCGACAGGTCAATGTCGACCACGTACACGCCTGGCCTCGTCGTCTCGAAAATGATTTCTTCGGGGGTCGTGACCATCGCCAGGCCGCGCTCATCGGGCGCGAAGAGGTTCTGCGTCGTCGCCACGATCGCGAGGTTCTCGATGGCGCGTGACCAGATCAGGTTTCGCCATGACTCCCAGAGGCGCTGCTTGTCAGTCCCGGCGGGTAGCAGGATGACCTCGGCACCTCGCAGCGCGAGGGCACGCGTCACCTCGGGCATGTACGCCTCGCTGCACATGGCAAGGCCGAAAATCCCGTGCTCTGTCTCGAAGACCGGAAACTCGTCGCCCGGGACGTACTCGAATTGCCAGGCATCGCCGCCCGTGTAGATCCACGGCCCGGGCGGATGGGTCCTGCGGTAGATCCCCGGCGCGGCCTCGGACGGGCCCGCGAGAACGAGCAGGTTATGAGCCGTGCGGGCATCGTCGTCGATCGGCTCCAGCGTCCCGTACTGCACGTAGACACCGCACCGTCGCGCGGCGTCACCCAGCCGTTCGTGAGCGTCGAACGTCGCGGGCATCCGCCACGGCCCGGGATAGCTCTCGGGGAACGTGACGACCTGGGCGCCGAGGGCTGCGGCCTGCTCGACGAACCTCACCGCATCGGTGACGTTTTCCGCGTCGTCGGGCGGACGGTGCGAGAGAGGCTGGACCAGGGCAAGCTTGAAGCTCATCGCGTAGCACTCCGCTGCTCGAAGGCCTGGGGATTGACGACGGAAGGCGGGCGCTCCCCGCGGATGAGCGCGACCAGGTTTTCGGCGCCGAGTCGAGCGAGCACCGCGAGGGTCTCCTCGGTCGCACCGCCGAGGTGCGGGCTCAGGATCACGTTGTCGAGCTTGAACAAGGCCGGATTCGGATCCGGCGAATACGTGACGGGCGGCTCGTTCCAATACACGTCCAGGCCGGCTCCCGCGATTGTTCCGGCCCGCAGGGCGTCGATCAGCGCCTCTTCGTCGACGATCCGACCGCGCGCGGTGTTGATGAGGAACGCAGTGGGCTTCATGAGGCCCAGCTCTCTCCGCCCGATCAGCTTGTGTGTCGACTCCCCGTATTCGGCGTGCACGCTCACGAAGTCGCTGCGCCTCAGCAGATCGTCCAGCTCCGGAATCCAGGTAGCGCCGAGCTCTTCTTCGAGGCTCGGGGAGGCTCGCTCCCGCTTCGTGTAAACCAGCTCGAGTTCGAACGCCCGAGCTCGACGCGCGACCGCCTGGCCCACGCCGCCAAGCCCGACGAGCCCCAGGGTCTTGCCCTCCAGCGAGTGACCCATGAACAGGGTCGATTGCTCCTGGCGAAAGCGGCCACAACGCGTGTAACGGTCGGCCTCGATGAGTCTCCACGCGAGTCCGAGCAACAGCGCAATCGTCAGGTCGGCTGTTGTCTTGAGGACCGGCCCCCGCGTGAGCCCCGTCACCGGGATGCCACGGGCCGTCGCGGCGTCAACGTCCATCCATTCCTCGGGATGGCCGGCTACCGCGGAGATCCCTTTCAACTCCGGGTTGGCATCAAGGATGTCAGCGTCGAGGGGCAGGTCGCCGATCGAAAGGAAATAGTCGGTGCGCCGTAGGGCTGCCTTGAGCTCGTCGCGACTCAGCATGCGGTCGGTCTCGACGACTTCGACATCGCCCACTTCGCGGAGGAGCCTGAGTCCCTCCTCGTGGATGGGCTGCGGGACGAGGATTCTCGGATTCATCGACCTCCTCGCGGACCGCGGGCGACGGCCATCGGCAGTCCGATAGTATGACGGATCGATTATCGATTCTTCAGGGGTCGCCCATGACGACTTCCCGCCGTTTCCCCGTGGGCCGTTGACGACACCGACCGCGGCGACTCTGTCGGCCGAGAAGCCGGGGCAGCCGGCCCGTCGGTCCGCATCGGCACACCTCATCGGCCTCGCACTTGCCTTTGCCGGCGTCCTCGTTCTCAGTCCTGATGCCCTCATCATCCGGTCCATTCGCGAGGCGCCCCCGACGATCCTCTTCTGGCGAGCGCTCCTCACGGCCATCTCGCTGGCGGCCATTGCAATCGTCATGAGCCGGGGCCGTCTCCGCGATGCCTTCCGCGCGATCGGCCGGATCGGTCTGCTCGTGGCCATCTTTCACGCCGTCGGGAATATCGCTTTCGTGGTGGCCATCACTCAGACGAGCGTGGCCAACACGCTGGTGATCATCAGCACGGCCCCCCTGTTCGCGGCCCTCCTGAGCTGGGCGTTTCTCGGCGAACGCATTCCGCGTCGAACGTGGATCGCGGTCGCGGCAGTGGTCGGAGCGGTCCTCCTGGTCTTCTCCGGGAGCCTCGAGAGCGGACACCTGGGGGGTGACCTCATTGCCCTCTGCGGATCGGTCGCGTCGGCGGCTACGATCACGACGATTCGGCGCGCCCGAGGGGTGAGCATGATCCCGGCCATCGTCATTGCAGCCGGCATCACGTCGCTCATCGCCCTCGCACTCGGCCCTCGTGTCCCGAACAGCGAACAGCTCGGCCTCATCGTCTTCCAGGGCTCGCTCATGCTGCCCGCTGCGATCGCGCTCATCGCCACTGCGCCCCGTTTCGTACCGGCTCCGGAGGTGAGTCTGATCACTCGTCTCGAGATGATCCTTGGGCCGATCTGGGTCTGGGCCTTCCTCGGCGAGACGCCGGCGGCGGCGGCGATCGCGAGCGGTGCCGTCATCCTTGCGACACTCACGGCTCACACCGCACTTGGCTTGCGTGCCGTTGACGGCACTTCGCTACCACGCTGAGAGGAGGCCGAGATGGACGTCTCGAACCGCGCGCTGCCGACGTATCCGTTCGCCGGCATCCCCACCTTCCTTTCCGCACCGATCCAATCCGATCTCGCGCGGCTCGATGCAGACATCGCCGTCGTGGGCATCCCGACCGACGAGGGCTCCCCGTTCCTGCCGGGATCGCGGCTTGGGCCCCGTGGGATCCGCGAACACTCTCTCCGCTTTGGTGCGGGCGGCTTCTACGACGGGCGCGACGGCCGCGAGTACCTGGCCGAGGAACTCAGGGATGGACTCATCGCCGACACGGGCGACGTTGACGTGCTCACGACCGCGGTCGAGCTCACGTTCGACAACGTGACCGCGCGCCTTGCCGCTGTGCTCGAGGCCGGGGCCATGCCGGTAGTCATGGGCGGCGACCACGCCATCAGCTACCCGGTGGTCCGTGCCTACCGGCAACCGCTGCATGTCGTCCACTTCGATGCGCACATCGACTATTCGCCGTTCCTCCACGGATTCACCTACACCAACACGCACGCTTTCCGCCACATTCGCCGGCTGGAGAATGTCCTGAGCCTCACCCAGGTCGGGATCCGAAGCTTGCGCAACACGCGCGTCGCGGTCGCCGATTCACGTGCCGACGGCAACCGCGTGATCGGCATGCAGGAGTTCCGCGACGTCGGTCCGCGTGGCATCGCCGAGCTGCTGCCGGCGGACGCTGCGGTCTACGTGAGCATTGACATTGACGCCCTCGACCTGTCGCTTGTCCCGGGATGCGTCTCCGCGGAACCCGATGGCCTGCTCTACGCGGAGCTCCGCGATGCCCTCGTTGCGCTAGCCGAACGAACAGAGGTCATCGGGTTCGACCTCGTCGAAGTCAATCCCCTGCTCGATGTCGGCACCGGCGTGACGTCGTATCTGGCGGCGCACACGATGGTCGAATTCCTCGGACACATCTGCGCCCAGTCACGTTGGGCCTCGCGGCGAGCGGAGCGCGCGGCGCGGCGAGTGGAAGCGTCGGGCGAGCTACGGGCGAACCAACGGGAGTAGCTACCAGGCTAGGCCCATGAAAGGGCGCCGCGCCCGACGAGGCGGCGAGTCCGAAGGCGCTCGTGGATCTCGCCGACACCGGCCGGTCCACTCGTCGCACCGATGATCGGCTGGACGCGGCCTTGGGCAACGAAATCGGCGGCCAGCTCAACCTCGTGGCGAGTCGCGTAGCGCGAGCCGAGGATCGACGCTTCGTTCATCACGAGCAGCCGCGGATCCAGCACGGCCACGAGGTCGCGAAACGTGGTCAGCACGACGACTCTGCCGCCTGCGCCCACCGAGGTCATCGCCCAGCCCAGGCTGTCGGGGCTCCCGAGGAAATCGACGACGACCGTCGGCGGGCCGCTATCCCAGAGCCGGGCGTTGAGGCCGGCGAAGTCGGCGGACATCACCGGGAGTGCGCCGAGCGCCTCGATCGCCTCCAGCTTGTCGGCTTCCACGTCAAGGCCGGCGACCCGCGCGCCGTACATTGCCGCAACCTGGATCATGTGGATCCCGACACCTCCACCGGCTCCGATGACCGCGACGCGGTCGTCGGGACCGACCCGAGCCCGGCTCCGACAGACATGAACCGAGGTTGATACCGCGTCCGGGATCACGGTTGCGGCAACCGGATCGAGCGCGTCCGGGAGGCGAATCACGTTGCGCGCTGGAAGCACGGTGTATGGCGCATAGCCCCCGTCGCGATGGACCCCGACGTAGCCGCCGAGCCGGAGGCAGCGATCCTCGAGACCGGCGACGCACTCCGCGCAGGAGCCGCAATAGAGATAGACGTACGTGGTGATTCTCCGCCCGACGAGCTCGCGCGGCACAGCCGTGCCGACGGCGACGACGCGTCCGACCAGCTCATGGCCCGGTACGCGCGGAAGTTTTGCCCGCTCATCGGCGAGGTCGCCGCGGATCATGTTCAGCACGGTCAGCCCGACACCGCACGCCTCGACCTGAATGAGGACCTCATCGCTGCCGGGCGACCCAACCTCGAACGTCTGCCATACGGGATCGACCCCCCACTCGACGATTCGGTAGCCGTCCTGCATCGACGCGCCAGCAGGCGCGCGGTGGGGAGTGCCCGGGTCAGGCATCGATCCCGCGCCCGTCGCAGTGCAGCTGCCACCTACCATTCATCGCCCATGCCCTCCTCGAAGCCCCGTGTGTTCGTGCTTCAACCCGTGCCGGGCGAGGCGATCGCACGGCTCCGTCGAATTGCGACGGTCGATGTCTTTCCCCGGCGTGACCGGACGATCACCCGAGACGAACTCATCGCCGGGGTTGACGGCTGCGAGTACCTGTGGGCCCTTGGGGAGATCCCCGTCGATGGAGAGGTGATGGACGCCGGTCCACTCCGTTTCATTGCGATCATGGAGATCCTGTCGCGCGCGGTCGACGTGGAGGCGGCGACCCAGCGCGGCATTCCCGTCTCGTCGCTGCCGAACCTCGAAGTCATCACGACGAGTACCGCGGAACACACGCTGGCCCTGATCCTTGCCCTCGCGCGGCGCCTTCGAGACGCCGAACGGCTCATTCGCGCTGGCAAATGGAGGCAATACCAGTCGGAGGCGCTCCTGGGAACGCTCCTCGAGGGCAAGGTTCTTGGGATCGTCGGCCTGGGGAACGTCGGCCGCAAAGTGGCGCGGCGGGCACAGGCCATGGAGATGGGCATCACCTACACCGACCGCTCTCGGCTCGACGAGGCGACCGAGCGCGCGCTTGGTGTCGAGTGGCGCGCGCTCGACGACTTGTTGCGCGAAGCCGACCTCGTTGTCCTGACCGCGACATTGACCGCATCCAGCGTCGGGTTGATCGACGCGCGGCGCCTGGCGTTGATGAAGCCCAGCGCGCTCCTCGTGAACACGTCGCGCGGACGGATCGTCGACGAAGCCGCGCTCGTCGAGGCCCTCGCCGGCAAGGTGATTGCCGGGGCGGCGCTGGACGTGTTCGAGACGGAGCCCCCGATCGCCGGTGGCGGCCCTCGCGCGGAGCTGCTCGGCATGGAGAACGTGCTCCTCACCCCGCATCTCGGCACCGCGACGCATGAAGCACGATCCACGATGGCCGCGAGCATCGTGTCTGACCTCAGTGACGCGATCGCGGGCCGGCGGCCGGCGACCGTCATCAACCCGGAGGTCTACGGCGAGCCGCCCAGCGTGGCTCCGGAGCGGATCGGCTGACCCGGAGCGATTGTTTCGAGCTCGGCGACGATCGCCTCGGTCCGCATGACGGCGCCGAAGTAGAGATCGATCTTGCGCAGCGAATCCTCGTGGAAGGAACGGTCGCTGGTGGCCACCGCATCCCCAGCGACCACGACGTCGAGGTCTCGAAAAAAGGCCTCCCGGACCGTGGACTCGATGCATTTCTCGGTGTTTACGCCGGCCACGACGAGGGTCTGGATCTCGCGGATGCGAAGCAGGGCATCCAGCGTCGTGGAATAGAAGGCGGACATCCGCAGCTTTCGGACGACGTGATCCTCGACCCGCTGCTCGGCCCGCAAAGCGTCGACGAGCTCGGCATCCCGGCTGTCACGAATGCACCACGGCTCTGGAATCCCGGCGTTCGGACGACCTAGCCGATACGGGAGCCGTCGGCCAAGCGCCGCGCGGTCGTCGGCCGACAGGTTCTCCTGAATTGTCCAGATCACCGGCAGTCCGGCGTGGCGCGCAGCTTCAACCAGGCGGACAACGGTCGGAATGATGGCGTGCTGTGCCGTGACGTCGCGACCTGCCTTGGCAAAACCGCCGTCCGTTGCACAGAACGCGTTCTGCATGTCGACGACGAGCAACGCCGTGTCCCGAGCGTCGAACAGATTTCGTGTGTGCATTTGCCACCGTCTTCGGCCCGTGGCGCCGGCGTCATGTCGCTTGCGCCGACTACAGCAACAGGCGGTCCTCGTATTCGACCCGTGACAGGATCCTCGGCGCCTCTTCCGTCACGAGCACCATGTCCTCGATGCGAACCCCACCTCCTCCCCGTACGTCCGGCACCCAGACCAGGGGCTCAACCGCAAAAACCATGTTTGGCTGGAGGTCGTAAACGGTCGCTCCCGGGAGAGATTCGCCGATATACGGCGGCTCGTTCGCGCCCATCCCGATGCCGTGCCCGATGAACAAGCTGAAGAGATGTTCGGCGAGGCCGTATTCCCCGATCTTGGTGACGATCGCATCCGAGACGTCTTTGTTGGTGTTACCGGGACGCATCCGTTCGATCCCCGCCATCAGCCCCTCGTAGACGGCGGTGTAGACCTCCTTCTGCCGACGACTCGGCTTGCCGACGATGGTCGTCCGGCCGATGTCGCTGAAGTAGCCGTTCCACATGGCCCCGATGTCGATGAAGCACAGGTCCCCGTTGCGGATCAGCTTGTCGCTGCAGATCCGGTGCGGCGGCGACATGTGCTCGCCGGATGCGACGTATGGGGTCACGACGTGGGGCATCTCCCCGCCCAGGTAGTACAGGGTCTGGAGTGCGTCGCCGGCCACTTCGCATTCCCGGCGGCCGGCCTTGGTCTCGTCGAGCGCCCGCTGCGTGACGGAGTCGCCGATCGCGCACGCCTCCTCGATCAACGGGATCTCCTCGTCGAGCTTGATGAGGCGGGCACGCTGCATGACCGAGTCACCGTCGACGACCTCGAAGTCGGGCAAGTTCTCTCGCATCGACTCGACGAGTGAAAGGTTGGCCTGATCGATTCCGATCCGACCGGACGAGAGACCGAGATCGCGGAGCTGTGGCGTGAGGATGTCTGTCACAAAGCCGTCCACGAGCTCCCGCTGCTCCATGATCGGGATCGCGTGCGCTGCCTGGAGCCAGGGCATCCCAAAGCGAGCCTTGTCCAGCTCGCCTCCGGAGCACAGCAGGATCGG
>VBFZ01000245.1:0-3039 GCA_005880805.1 Chloroflexota bacterium
CTTCGCCCGCGCCGCCGGTCGCGAGGTCGTCTACGACGCGGAGCACTACTTCGACGGCTACAAAGCCGACGCCGAGTACGCGATCGCGACGCTGCGCGCCGCACGCGCTGCCGGCGCAACGACACTCACCCTGTGCGACACGAATGGCGGGACCCTCACCGACGAGCTCATCTCGATCATCGACGCCAGCCGGGCCGGCCTGGATGCGGATCCGGATTCAGATGAAATCGTGTGGGGCATCCACGTCCACAACGACGCCGAGCTCGCGGTAGCGAACTCGCTGGCCGCGGTGCAGCACGGGATCCGCCACGTCCAGGGCACGGTCAACGGCTACGGCGAACGGTGCGGCAACGCCAACCTGGTGAGCATCCTCGCCAACCTGTCGCTCAAGACGGACCGGCAGGTCTTGCCGTCCGGCCGGCTCGCGGACCTGACCGAGCTTTCGCGCTACGTTGCCGAGATCGTCAACATCACGCCCGACGACCACCAGCCGTACGTCGGTCGTGCACGGCGCTGCGATGCTGAAGGTCGACCGCAGCTATCAGCACGTCGATCCCGGGATCGTCGGGAACGTCTCGCGGCTGGTCGTGTCGGAGCTCGGCGGCCGGGCCAACACCCAACGCCGCGCCGAGCAGCTCGGACATGCCCTGGAAGGTGTCGACCCGCGCGAGCTGAGCCTGCTGATCAAGCGGCTCGAGGCGGACGGCCTGGCATTCGAGGGCGCCGAGGCGTCATTCGAGCTGCTGGTCAGGCGCCACCAGACCGGCTACGCCCCGCCCTTCCGGCTGGTTGACTTCACGGTGCTGGTGGAGGCGCGCGAGGGGACCGAGCTCCGTGCCGAAGCCACGGTCAAGGTGGCGGTGGACGGCGAGGTCCTGCACACGGCCGCCGACGGAAACGGCCCGGTCAACGCCCTGGACTCGGCGCTGCGCAAGGCCCTGCGCGCCTTCTACCCGGGCCTGGACGCCGTCCACCTGGTCGACTACAAGGTGCGCATCCTTGATGGTGAATCGGCCACCGCGGCCCGGACGCGCGTGATCATCGACTCGTCGGACGGCGTCCGCGAGTGGTCGACGATGGGCAGTGACACGAACATCATCGCGGCTTCCTGTGCCGCCCTGACTGACTCCATCGAATACGCAATCTGGAAGACGGGCGCCGAGCTGCGCCGCCGCGACGAGCGGCACTTCACCACCAGCCACGCGCCAGCGACGAACGGCAACGGCTCGCCTGCCGCCACGTCCGCCGGTCAACCATCGAGCCCGAGCAAGAGCGACGAGGAGGTCGCCTGATGAGCCCCACGACGAGCGAACCGACGACGGCCGTCCCCACCCTGCACCTCACCCGCTGGACGGTCCAGTCGGGCAGCAACGTGCAGAGTCGCGGGGCGGTGGTCATCTCCTCGGGCGATCACCAATGGCAGGCGACGGCCGAGGGCAACGGGCCCGTGGACGCGCTCTACCGCGCGGTCGACCGGGCGCTCGCGGGGGTGCTCACGGGGCATCCGCGGCTGCTCGCCTACGACATCCATGCCGTCGCGGAAGGACCGGACTCCGAGGGCGTGGTGACGGTGAAGATCGCGCCTCCCTCCGCCGCGGCCGGAAGGCGTGGCACGGGGCGCTATACCGGCGAGGCCAGGAGCACGAACATCATTGCGGCCTCGATCGAGGCGTACCTCCATGCACTCAACGGCCTGCTCGGCGAGGAGCATTGGGCCGGCGCGACCGAGCAGGCGGGAAACCGCAAGCGGGCGAAGGCGACGGCCGGGACGCCGGAGCGGGCGGAGCTCGATCCCGACGAGGCCCATCACGACACGGTGGCCTGGTTCGAGCGCTGAGGGCCACGCCATCCACGTTGCCGTCGTCGCCAGGCTCTGGCGCACAGAAATTCGATGAGATCGAACAGCTGAAGGGCGAAGGGCGCACAAGGACTTGCCCGTTGTGCCGAAACAACCACGCAAGCGCCTTTCGCCAAGGGAGGGCCGGCCATGAGGGCGATTCCGAGGTCGAAAGACACCAACGGGAGAGGCGTGAAGCCTGCCGGGGCGGGCCGTGTTCAATGGGATTGAAAAGTCGCTCGTGGACGTGACCAGGCACGCGGTCCACGAGCACTCGCAACGCGGTTCGCAGGCGAGAGTCGCATTTCAGGGGGAGCCGGGAGCGTTCAGCGAGGAGGCGGTCGAGCGGTTCTTCGCGGACCCGTCACCGGTCGCTGTTCCCAGCTGGCGCAGTATCTTCGAGGCCATCGCTAACGGCGAGGTGGAGGCCGGCGTCGCGGCCATCGAGAACTCGCTCGCCGGCTCCATCCGGGAGACCTACGACCTTCTGCTCGAGTTCTGGGAAGCGGGTATTCGCATCGTGGGCGAGGTCAGCGTGCCGGTGCGGTTGGCCCTCCTCGCGCTGCCGGGTGAAGGTCTCGACGAAATCACGAGGGTCTACAGCCACGCCCAGGCGCTCGCGCAGGCGGACGAATTCCTGCGAACGCGCGATTGGCAGGTGATGACCACCTACAACACGGCCGGGGCGGCGCGGATGATCGCGGAGCGGCACGAGCGGGGCGCGGCTGCGGTCGCCTCCCCGCGGGTCGCAAAGTTGTACGGGCTCGACATCCTCGCCGGCGACATCCAGACGGGAGCCGACAACGACACCCGCTTCGCCGTACTCGCCCCAGGCGACCTCGATCCCGGCTGGCTGCGAGCGCCTGCCTCCGAGGGCGCGCGGAGGAAGACCACCTTCGTGTTCGCCGTCCGGAATATTCCCGGCTCGCTTCACCGGAGCCTGGGAGCGTTCGCGGAGCGCGAGCTCAACCTGTCGAAACTCGAATCCCGGCCCTCACGGACCGCCCGCTGGGAATACGTCTTCTGGGTCGACCTCGACGCCGATGCCGCGGAGCCTCGTGCCGCCGAGGCACTCGAGGCGCTGCGCCGCGAGAGCGAGATGGTCCGGGTGCTCGGATCCTACGCCGCCTCCCCGGCGGCGCAAAGGACCAACCCGTGACAGCAGCGGCAGACGAGCGTGCGCGCAGCACCTCCCAGCTGAC
>VBFZ01000245.1:3090-4751 GCA_005880805.1 Chloroflexota bacterium
GCACCAAGCTGGCGGCCGGAGTCGTTCGGGGAAACGGAAGCGTCCTCGGCTGGCTGTCGATTCCGTCCGGGATCGCGGATGGTCCGGCGGCCGTCATTGCCCGCCAGATCGAGCTCGGCCGCCGCGCGGTCGAGGTGGCCTCGGTCTCCTGGGAGCGCATCGGAGCGGTTGGCATCGCGTGCGGCGGTCCGCTCGACCCCTTCGAAGGCGTGATCCAGTCGCCGCCGAACCTCCCGGGCTGGGACGACGTCCCGCTGGTATCGATAGTCCAGGAGGCCCTCGACCGCCCGACGGTCGTCGAGAACGACGCGACGGCGGGAGCATTGGCCGAGTTCTGGTACGGCGCCGGGCGCAGCCGGGAAATCCGCGATCTCGTGTACTTCACGATCTCCACCGGCGTCGGGGGCGGGCTCGTCCTCGACGGCAGGCTCCACCGGGGCGCGGCCGGAAACGCGGGCGAGCTCGGCCACCTCACGGTCTACTACCTCGGCCGGCAGTGCGGCTGTGGTCGCCGCGGCTGCCTCGAGGCGTACGCATCGGGCACCAGCATCGCCGCCCGTGCGCGCGAGGCTCTGGCCACGGGAGAACCATCCTCGCTTGCCGCGCTCGAATCGCCGACGGCCCGCGACGTCGCAGAGGCAGCACTCGCCGGCGATCGCCTGGCAATGCGGATCTGGGACGAGACCACGGCGATCCTCGCCTCGGCCATGGCCAACGTCCTCGACATCTTCAACCCGGAGCTGATCGTGCTCGGTGGGGGAGTGACGCGGGCGGGCGACCAGCTCCTGCGACCCGTTCGCGAGGCGGGACTCGCACAGGCGATGGGCCCAGCCAGGCGCTCGGCCGACATCGTCCTGTCGGAGCTCGGCGACCAGCTCGGAGTCGTCTCTGCGGCGGCCGTCGCCTTCGAGCGCCTCGGCGACCGGCTCGCGGGTCCGCTCGCCCAGGCCGTCCCTGCTGGCGTGTCGAATGCCCGACGCTGACCCCGAGCGCCAGTCGGAAGAGGCGCAGCTGGACGAGCACATCGCGCTCGCGGCTGCACTCAAACCTCTCATCCCTGACGTGGCACGGGTCGGCGACCGCATCTCGCGCGCGCTGGAGGAGGGCGGCCGCGTCTACACGTTCGGAAACGGAGGCAGCGCGGCCGACGCCCAGCACCTCGCCGCGGAGCTGATCGGCCGTTTCCGCCGCGAACGACGGTCCCTGCCTGCCGTCGCCCTGAGTGCGGACCCGTCGGTCGTTACCGCCATCGCGAACGACTACGGATACGAGGACGTTTTCGCCCGGCAGATCGAGGCCTTCGCGACGCACGCCGACGTCGTCGTCGGCTGGTCGACGAGCGGCAATTCGGAAAACGTGGTTCGCGGCCTTCGCGCAGCCCGCGAAGCCGGCGCCACCACCGTCCTCTTTGCTGGTGGCGACGGTGGACCTGCTCGAGCCCACGCGGATCTCGTCCTCGTGGTGCCGTCGACGAAGACCGCCCGGATCCAGGAGATGCACCTGCTCCTGCTCCATCTCATCAGCGAGCGAATCGACGCGTGGGCGGCGAGTACAGCGCGCGCGTCAATGGACCGGGAGCTGCCCGTCGAAGGTTCGGCACAGCGTGGGGAGTGAAGCGAGCCGGCACCAACGGGAGGAACGTCAGGAGCGCCGCAGCACAT
>VBFZ01000242.1 GCA_005880805.1 Chloroflexota bacterium
CGAGACCAAGCAGGTAGTCAAGCGCCCTCCTCGAGCAGCGCGCCCAGCTCCTCCACCAGCAGCAGATCCTTCGGCCGACCGGCTGCGCGCTTCATCCGGATCAGATCTTCGATCGAGGCCACGAGAACTCTGTAGCCGAACAAGGTGAAGGCCTCAGCGGTTCGCGCCAGGTCCTCGTAGCCTTCGGTCCCCGATGGCGTTCCAAGAAGGTCGATCCAGCCGATGTCGGTCGACAGCGTGAAGGCGTCGCCGGCCCGGAGAGTCTTGTCGTCGATGGTGAATGGCAGGTCGGCATCGACGCCACGGAGCGTTGCGTGGACCTCGCGAACGGCTGTGCCCAGCCTGCGCAGGTTGTCCGGGTCACGCGCGTAGCAGATGTCGACGTCCTGGGTGACCAGCGGGGCGCCGTGCGTCACCGCGGCAAGTCCGCCGATCACCACGTAGCGGACCTCGTGCCGACCGAGCAGCCGGATCACGTTCTCCGGCTGGAAGTCAGGACCTGGACTCATGGACCGCGTCGAGATAGGCGCGGAGATTCCTTGCGGCTTCGGTGGCAGATCGAATGCGCTCTTCCGGTGAACGCTCCAAGGCAGCCCGGATCAGGGTCCGGTCGATGCCCTCCCCCGTCCGTGGAGCGAGCTCCAGTGTGTAGTCGGCGGCTGCGAGGAGCTCAATCAGCGTGTTGAGTCGCGGCGAGATGGCACCGCTCTCGATCCTCGCGATCGCCGGCTGCGGGACGCCCGCTCTGGTCGCCAGAGCCCGCTGCGTCAGCCCTGCGTGACGTCGTGCATATCGGACCAACCTTCCAGCATTCACGCGTCGATGATAACAGAACAGTTATCACAGTTGGAGCACCGCGAGGTCAGCCGAGTGAGCGTCGTGCCGTCTATTCGAGCGGCTGATAGACGCCGAGGATGTTTCCCCATGGGTCGGCGAAGGTGAACCGCCGTCCACCGGGATACGCGTGCATCTCTACCTGGATTCGGCCCCCGGCATCCAGGACGCTCGCCAACGCCTCGTCGGCATCGGCCGTTCGAACGAGCGCCAGTACGCCGTCGCCGCGCGACGACGCTGGCTGCGGATTCAGCCCACCGACTTCCTGGCCGGGGTTCCTCGGGTCCTGAATCCCGGCGTATTCACCGCCGTAGTCGGTGAAGGTCCATCCGAGTGCTTTCGTGTAGAAGGCCTTCGCCTGCTGCAGGTCGTCCACAGCGAATTCAACATAATCGAGCACGTTGGCCATGAACCTAGGGTACGCGCCTCCCGTTGGCCCGGCGACCGGCATCGCCCATCCAAGGGACACGATCGGGTGGCCGGAACTTGAACGTCAGCTCTTCGGTCGTTCGCGGATGACTTGCCGCGGGTCCTTCTCGATCTCGATGCCCTTGTAGGCCGCCTGGCGGACGATTCCGTCGCCGGTCCAACCGGCGAATTCCGCGCGGACGACAAGCTCCGGGCGGAGCCATTGCGCGTCGCGGGCAGCGGCTCGAGGGGGCGGGATCGCGAACGGCGGCGCTTCATTGGCGAGCGGGGCGATCGCGGCGAGCAGCTCGGCTCGGTTATCCGTCGTGAAGCCCGCGCCGACCTTGCCGGCGTATCGAAGCAGGCCGTCTTCGTAGACCCCGACGAGTAGTGCGCCGAGGTCGACCGCCTTCCCTGTGCCTTTCACCCACCCGCCGAGGACGAGCTCCTGCTCTGGGCGGATCTTGATCTTCTGCCAGCGATCGGTCCGCTTGCCGGGTAGGTACGGCGCGCGGCGGTCCTTGGCCATGATCCCCTCGAGGCCGCGAGCCTTCGCGGCTTCGAAAAAGGCCACCCCCTCCTCGGCGATGGATTCGCTCAGCCGAACGCGCGGATCCGGCTGGAGGATGCTGGCGAGGAGTCGCCGGCGCTGTTCGAGTGGCTCACCGAGGACCGATCGGCCCTCGAGGTGAAGCAGGTCGAAGGCCTCGTAGACGAAGGGCGTCGGCTCGGCGGCCACTCCCCTGCCCTTGATCCGGGCCTGGAGCAGTGCGAAGTCGGGCTCGCCCCGCTCGTCGAGCGCAATGACCTCGCCATCGACGACGGCCTGACGTGCGGCCAACCACGTGGGCGGGTCGACGAACGGCCCGAAGTAGCGCGACGCATCCTGCTCGCCACGGGTCCACAGGCGGACTGTGTCGCCGTCAACGACGACCTCGACCCGGAAGCCGTCCCACTTGACCTCGAACAGCCAGTCAGGATCGTCGAACGGCGCGCCGACGAGCGTCGCGAGCATCGGCGGGATGAAGCCGGGCTTGGTCACCTGCTCGATCGAATGGCTGGCGCCTACCGATCCCTCGCGCGACGCATCGCCGCCGCGACATCCCGCTCGCGCCACTCTCCCGAGTCGAGGCCGACGATCGCACCCTCGACGTCCGCGCGACTTCGGTTCTGGCTGAGCTTCTGCTTGGCCTCGAGCCGCTCGATCCTCAGCTCGAGACCGACGATCGCTCGGACCTGCGTCTCCACATAGCCCTCGGGCGTGTCGTCGATCGACCATGGATCGGCGCGGCCGGCTTCCTGGCGCTCGACCAGCCGACGGACGTGCGGGACCAGCCACTCCGGTTCGGGGTGCAAGGTCAGCCTGCCCGCCGCCTGGACAGTCACGTAGTTCCACGTCGGGACGACCTTGCCGGTGAGCCGCTTCTCCTCGTACCACGCCGGCGAGATGTAGGCGTCGGGGCCGCTGAAGATC
>VBFZ01000032.1:0-5213 GCA_005880805.1 Chloroflexota bacterium
TTCGCCCGTACGCTCGATGCCGGGACTGCGCAACTGGAAGAGGCGCTGAAGCCTCTTGCGACCGCAGATCGGCTTGTCGGCCGCTCCCCCGAGGAACTGCCTCCGGATGCGTCCGTCCTCCCGGGCGACGTCGCCTTCAAGCTGCACGACACATACGGCTTCCCGATCGACCTGACGATCGAGCTGGCCGCCGAGTATGGGGTCACCGTCGATCGCACCGGCTTCGACCGGGCGCTTGCGGAGCAGCGTGAGCGCAGCCGGCGTGGTCGGAAGGTCGAGCTGAGCAGGCAGGCCAGGGAAACCGGCCTGTACGAGTCGATCCTGCACGCGCGCGGCGAGACGAAGTTCCTCGGCTACGAAACGACGAGCGCGGAGGGCCGGGTGGTGGCCGTCCTTCGCGACGGCCTGGAGTTCGATGAGCTGACCGGCCAGGGAGAGGCCGAGATCATCCTCGACCAGACGCCCTTCTACGCAGAGGGCGGCGGGCAGATCGGCGACAAGGGCGAGCTGCGTGAGGCCGGCGGCGGCTCCTCGCTGTTCACCGTGCGCGATACCCAGCGGCCGGTTCCGGGCCTCATCGTGCATCGAGGCCTGCTCCACGGCCGGCTCAGGGTGGCGGAGGCGGTCTCCGCCGAGGTCGATTCGGACCGGCGCGAGCGCACGATGCGCAACCACACGGGCACACACCTTCTGCACCGTGCGCTGCGGAACGTGGTCGGCGAGCGAGCGAGGCAGGCCGGTTCCCTCGTCACGCCGGACTACCTGCGCTTCGACTTCCCGCTCGACCGCGCGGTCACGAACCAGGAGCTGCGGGAGATCGAGTCCGAGGTCCGGCGGATCGTCCGCGAGGATCGCGCGGTCACCTGGAGCTACATGTCCATGCCCGAAGCCATCGACGCTGGCGCCGATGCGTTCTTCGACGAGAAATACGGCGAGCAGGTGCGAACGGTGCGCGTTGAGGGTTACAGCCACGAGCTGTGCGGCGGAACGCACGTTCGGGCCACGGGGCAGATCGGAGGCTTCCTGATCACCGGGGAGCGGAGCATCGGCTCGGGGATGCGACGCATCGAGGCACTGACCGGCGACGGCGCAGATGCCCACGTCGACGAACGGCTGCGGCTGCTGGAGATCACAGCCCGCGTTGCGGGAGCGCAATCGGTCGAATCCGTGCCGGATCGGGTGGCGGCGTTGCAGGAAGAGCTGCGCGAGGCCCGGCGCCGTCTGCGAGCGGGAGCCGGATCGATCCCGAAACCGGGCCAGCTCGCCGACCGTGTCACGGAGGTTGGCGCCGGCGTCACCCTCCTGACGTTCGCCGCTCCGTTCGAGTCGGCCGATGCGATGAAGGCGTTCGCCAAGGATGCGTCGGCGGCACTCCACCCGAGCGTCACGGCCGTCGGTCTGGACGCCGACGAGCCACAGATCTTCGTCACCGTCGATGCGGCCGGGGTGAAGCGCGGACTATCAGCCGGAGCGCTCGTCCAGGGAGTTGTTGGCCGTATCCAGGGCAAGGGTGGCGGACGGCCCGAAATGGCCCAGGGCCGGGGGACCCGTCGAGAGGGCCTGCCCGAGGCCCTGGCGGCCATCGAGTCCGCCGTTCGAGCGCGTCTGCAGCCGCCCGCGTAGATGGCGTTCTGGCGCCGCATCTGGCAGCGGGATGACGAGGCTGCCCTTGCGGCGTGCACGGCCCTCGACATCGGGACGGAATTCGCGAAGGCGCTCGTCTTCGAGATCGACGAGACCGGCCACGGCACGGTCCGCGGTGTCGGTCGCAAGCGGCAGGGGCTCTCGCACATGCAGTCCGGCACGGTGGCCGACATTGCCGCGGTCGTCGACAACTGCTCGGTCGCGCTGCAGGAAGCCGAGGAGATGGCCGGCTTCCGGCCGTCGCAGGTCGTCATCGGCATCGCCGGGGAGCTGGTCAAGGGCTTTACCACGTCCCACTCGCAGGAGCGTCGCAAACCAGATCTTCCGATCAGCGAGGCGGAGCTCCAGAAACTGATCGACAGCGTCCAGCGCGAGGCGCTGCGCGAGGCCGAGCGGGCAATCACGTGGGAGACCGGCCTGCCGCACGTGGACGTCCGGCTCGTGCACGCCGCCATCACCGCCGCCTCGATCGACGGCTACGCCCTGACCAACCCGGTCGGCTTCCAGGGCCGGCACGTGCAGATCAGCATCTTCAACGCCTTCGCGCCGCTCGTGCACCTTGGGGCGCTGCAGAGCGTGGCGTCACAGCTGGACCTCGAGCTGCTGGAGGTCGTGGCCGAGCCGTACGCGGTGTCGAGGGTGCTCGGCTCGGACCTGGTCAGGCAGGCGGGGGCCGTGTTCATCGACGTTGGCGGCGGCACGACCGACGTGGCGTTGGTCCGGCAGGGCGGCATCGAAGGGACGCGAATGTTCGCGCTTGGCGGTCGCGCCTTCACGAAGTCGCTGGCTGACCGGCTCGACCTGCCCTTTCCACGGGCCGAGGCCATCAAGATCGACCACGCGCGCGGTTTGCCGGTCGAGCGCGCGGAAGAGGTCGCGAAGATCGTCTCCGACGATGTCTCGGTCTGGGCCGCGGGCGTCGAGCTGGTCACGGAGGAGCTTGCGGGCGGCGAGCAGCTACCGGGCCGGATCTACCTCTGCGGTGGCGGATCGAGACTTCCGGCGATCCGCGACGCACTGGCCGCCGACCGGTTCTGGAAGCGCCTCCCGTTCAGCCGGCCGCCCGAGGTGACCGTGATGTCGCCCGACCAGGTCGAATCGATCGAGGACGCGACGAAGCTCCTCGTCGACCAGCAGGACGTCACGCCCCTCGGGCTCGCGTACCAGGCAATCGAGCTGCAGGCCCAGGAGGATCCGCTCGACATGGCGCTGCGGCGCGTCCTGCGCGCCATGAAGGTCTAGACGAGGCCTGTTGGCTGATCGGCCGCCTTGTCCGTGACCTGGCCCCGTCTTGATGCTGCCAGCAGCATCGCGGCGTGAATCGCCCGCCTACCGCCCCGCGGCGGGGGGCTCGACGCTAAGCTCTGGTCTCATGGATTCACGCCCTGGCGATCGTGGGTGCGCGCCGATGCTCGAGGCCGGGGCGCTGATGCCCGAGGGTGCGCGCTGATGGCGGGCGTCATCTACCTCGACATCGACGACGAGATCACCTCCGCCGCGGCGCGAATCCGGGCCGCCGACGAGGCCCGTGTCGCGCTGGTCCTGCCGGCCGGCTCGCGGGTCGCCACCTCGCGGATCAACTTCCGGCTGCTCGCGCGCGAGGCGCAGGCACGGAATCGAGCCCTTTCGATCGTGGCGCCGGAGGGCTCCGCGAGGTCCCTGGCCGCGTCGGCGGGACTGCCGGCGTTCGCCACGGTCGCCGAATTCGAGGAGGCGCACGGGAAACCCGCTTCCACGCCCGCCGCCGAGCTGGAGGGCGACCTGGACGGCGAGCCGGACGGCTTCGCGAGCGCCATCGCGCAGCCCGACAATGTTGGCCAGACGGCGATCCTGACACCCGTTCCCGCCGGACCCCAGACGGCGGCGCGTGAGCGACCGCGTGCCTTCGCCACGGGACCCGATGTCCGTTCACGACCCGTCGTCGAGCCCGGACGACGCCGCGTGAGCGGACGTCTCATCGCGCTGGTGGCCATCCTGGCGCTTACGGGGATCGTCGTCGCCGTCGGCGCCTACCTGTTGCTGCCGAGCGCGTCGATCGTCATTACGCCGCGCACGGAATCGCTCGGGCCACTCGACCTCACCGTTCGCGCGGACCCGGCCGCGCAGCAGGCCGATCCAGCGGCCGGTGTCGTGCCCGCCCAACAGGCGTCGATCCCGCTCACGGCCACGGGCGAGTTCAGCTCGACCGACAAGAAGGTCCGGGAGACGAAGGCGACCGGCCGAGTCCGGTTTACCAGCCGGAACACGGCGTCCAAGGTGACCATCCCCGCGGGCACGCAGGTATCGACGAGCAGCGGCGTGGTCTTCGTGACCACCCAGGCTGTGACGGTTCCGAGGGCTGTCTTCATCCCGCCAACGCCCGGTATCGCCGATGCACCGATCCAGGCCGTTGCCAAGGGCACAAGCGGCAACGTGGATGCGGGCACGATTACTCATGTCTCGACGTCGGTTCAGGCGCAGCTCGTCAACAGCGAGGATCCCGTGAACAACGAGCAGCCGACCACCGGGGGCACGCATACGGAGAAGAAAGTCGTCGGGCAGAAGGACGTCGACGGCGCCGTGGCGACTCTGAAGAAGTCGCTGACCACCCAGCTCGACGCTGCGGTCGACGACCCGCAGCGGCTGCCGGCCGGCACGACCGCGTTCCCCGACACGAAGGCGATGACTGAACCGGTGCCCAGCAGCGATCCGGCCACCCTCGTTGGCAAGGAAATCGAGAAGTTCACGCTGGGAATGACCGCCACGGGTACCGTCACAGGGGTCGATCAAACGCAGGTCCAGCAGCTCGCCGAGCAGCGAATCAGGGGCGGTGTCGATGGCCAGCACGATCTCGTGGCGGGTTCGGTCAGCGTCAAGGTCGGCGCCGGCAGCGTTCAGGGCTCGACCGTGACCTTTCCCGTGACTGCGACCGCCCGGCAGGTCAAGCGGCTGGACCTCGACAAGCTGCGCGACGAGGTCAAGGGCCGCCGGCTCGACGAGGCGCGAACCATCCTGGAGCCCTACGGCGACGTCGCGATCGACGTCTGGCCGTCGTACGTCTCGGTGATCCCGAGCTTCGACTTCCGGCTCGATCTGCGTGTCGCCAACGAGGTTGCCACCGAGCAGCCCGGGCCGGGCCGGAGCACGTCTTCGCCTAGCGCGCCCGCTTCACGTTCGCCTACCGGCTCACGCTCGCCTGCCGGCTCACGGGCCCCGAGCCCGTCGCCGTGACGGCAATCCTGGGTATCGATCTCGGGGAACGCCGGATCGGGGTCGCGGTCGCCGAGGGCGACCCGCCGCACGCCTTCCCGCTGACGACCCTCCAACGCCGGGCTAATCCTGCCGAGGACGCACAGCTCCTCACGGAAATCCTTCACGCCCGCGACATCGGCGAGCTCGTCGTCGGGCTGCCGTTGGAGGCGTCAGGCGTCGAAGGACCGCAGGCGAAGGCCACCCGTTCGTGGGCCGAAGCCGTCGCCCGACACGTCGGGCTCCCGCTGACCTACCATGACGAGCGACTCACGAGTCACATCGCCGAGGGACGTCTGCCGCCGATGAAGCGCGGTCGGTCGGGAGGACCGCCGAGCACA
>VBFZ01000032.1:5220-13372 GCA_005880805.1 Chloroflexota bacterium
GGACCGTTCACCCGCGAGCAAGGAGCCCGAAGGCACAGTGACGGACATCGAGGTTTGACGATCCGGGGCGGTGGCCGGCCGCGCGAGGTACACGACCAGGCCCACCCGTACACGCCGGATGACTTCGCAGAAGGCCCGCCGGAGCCGGTGCCCGCGAGGCAGGCGAGTTCCCGGGCCTACAACGGTCGCGGGGTCGCGCTCGGCAACGGCCGGTCCGGTGCGGGCCGATTCGGATTCCTGCGCTTCCTCGTCTTCCTCCTGGTCCTGGCTGGTCTCGTCCTGGCCGTGCTGCTGACCGTCCTCCGGCCGCTCGCGTCGGGCGCCATCATCGACTGGGCCGCGAACAACCCGACGGCGCTCGGCATCCCGTTCGTCGCGGACATGGTGCGCGCGGACCTGGGCGACAAGCTCACGACGGCACCCAGCGACGACCCGACCCAGCAGCAATTCGTCGTCGCCGAGGGCGACACCGCCGCCACGATCGCCGACAAGCTCCAGACGCAGGGCTTCCTGAAGGACCCGCGCGCCTTCGTGTTCCTCGTGACGCAGCAGAACCTCGGCTCCAAGCTCCAGGCCGGCACGTATGTGCTGCGCAAGAACATGACACCACCGGAGATCGTCCAGGGCCTGCTCACGGCAAAGGTGACGACCATCGTCGTCCAGCTGCGGGAGGGCCTCCGGCTCGAGCAGATCACCGCCAAGCTCGAGACGCTGCCGCTGCAGATGGATATCGAGGCCTTCTACCAGGAGGCAACCCACCCGCCGGCAGCGTTGCTGTCCGATTACCCGTGGCTGAAGCTCCCCAAGGGCGCCACGCTCGAGGGCTTCCTGGGAGCGGCGACCTACACGGTCCAGCCCGACATCAAGCCCGACGAGCTGATCCGCCAGATGCTCGACACGTTCTACGAGCAGGTCGGGCCGGATCGGATGAACGTGGCCGAGTCGCGCGGACTGTCGTTTTACCAGGTCGTGACGCTCGCGTCGCTCGTGGAGAAGGAGGCCGTCGTCAACGAGGAGCGGCCGCTCATCGCCGGCGTCTACCAGAACCGGCTCAACCGGAAGATGGTGCTGAACGCCGACCCGAGCCTCCTGTACGCGCACGACACCCTCCAGCTCAAGGCGATGCCGCTCAGCCAGTGGACGTCGTACGCGTTCTGGGCGCCGTGGGGGGCGAAGTTCGACCAGGTCGAATTCCCAGCTGACCTCGTCGGCTACCAGACCTACACGCAGGGCGGTCTGATGCCGAGCCCGATCTGCACGCCGACGGCCGCCTCGATCGACGCCGCCCTGAAGCCGGACACGAAGGCTGGCTATCTCTTCTTCGTGGCCAAGAACGACGGCAGCCACACGCATGCCTTCGCGCGGACGTACCAGGAGCACCTCGCCAACCTCTCGAAGTACGGCTACCGGTGACTACGGCCCGGGGCAGCGCCTGGCCCGAGGCGGCCGACTTCGGGCAACCCCCGTCGGCGGCTGACCTCGAGCGCTGGGCGGACGCCGATCGTGCCGCTCGGCCGACCAGGCTTGCGCGCGTCCGCGAGCGCCTCGCGCGCGAAGGACTCGACGCATACTTCGGGGTCCGGGGCGAGAACAGCCGCTACCTGACCGGCTTCGAGCTGCGCGACGGCGAGGAAAAGGTGGCCGGCCACTCCGGCCAGTTCCTGCTGAGCGGCGACCAGCTGGTGATCCTGGCCGACAGCCGATACGCCATCCAGGCCCGCACGCAGGCCCCCGAGGCCCGGCTCGAGAACGTCTACGGCAACTTCCCGGAGCGCTGGCCGGAGCTCGTCGGGTCGCTGGGCGCGCGGCGGGTTGGCGTCGAAGCGGGGTTCGTCAGCCACGGCCTGTGGACCAGGCTGGCCGAGGCAGAGCCGTCGGTGGAGCTCGTGCCGGTCGAGGGCTGGGTCGAGGAGATCCGGGCCGTCAAGGAACCAGCCGAGCTCGAGCGGGTCGCGGCCGCCTGCGCGGTCGGGGATCGGGCGCTTGCGACCCTCCTGCCATCGATCCGTGTCGGGCGCACCGAACGCGATCTCGCACTCGAGCTCGAGTGGCTGATCCGCACGGGAGGCGCCGAGGCGCTGGCATTCGATCCCGCGGTCCTTGCCGGGCCTGACGCAGCCCTGCCGCACGGAGCGCCGGGCGAGCGCCCCATCGTGGAAGGGCAGGTGCTGCTGTTCGACTTTGGCGCCCAGGTCGCCGGCTACCGGAGCGACATGACGCGCACGCTGTTCGTCGGCGAACCGTCCCCGCGCGACGCCGAGATCCACGAACTGGTCGCCCGTGCCCAGGCCGCGGCGATCAGCGGGCTCGAACACGCCGTCGCCGAGGGGACTCCGATCCTTGGTCGTGCGGCGGATGCGCTCGCTCGAGAGGTCATCGAGGCCGCCGGGCAAGGCGAACGATTCGGGCATGGGCTGGGACACGGGATCGGGCTGGCGACGCACGAGCTGCCGAGCCTCAGCCGGACCGCTCCCGCCGACGCGCTGCTGCCGAGCCCGACGGTGTTCTCGGTCGAGCCGGGCGTCTACCTCGATGGCGAAATGGGCGTGCGCATCGAGGACCTGATCGCGTTCACCCGGCAGGCGGGCCGCGTGGAGCGCCTGACTCGCTTCCCCAGTGAGGCGGTGATCCTGCCGGCCTGATCGGGTGGCGACGACGATCCGCTACGATCGCGCCATGATCAGTACCGGAGACCTTAGAAAGGGAGCGGCCATCGAGCTCGACGGCGAGCTGTGGCAGATCCTCGACTACCACCACATCAAGATGGGCCGCGGTTCGGCCCAGGTGCGCATCACGCTGCGCAACGTCAAGCGCGGGCAAACCGTGGAGCGCTCGTTCCAGGCAGGAACGAAATGGCCACGCGCCCAGCTCGAGCGCCGGCCCGTCCAGTACATCTTCCGCGACGGCGATGACTACCACTTCATGGAGACCGAGACGTACGAGCAGTTCCACCTGCGAGCCGACCAGCTTGAGGACGCGGTCGCCTACCTGAAGGAGGGGATGACGCTCGACCGGACGAGCTACCAGGGCGAGACGATCGGCGTCGAGCTGCCGGTCACGGTCGACCTGCATGTGGTCGAGACCGAGCCCGGCTTCGCCGGCGACACCCAGACCGGCGCGCGCAAGCCGGCACATACGGAGACGGGCCTCGTTGTCCAGGTGCCGATCTTCGTGAACGAAGGCGACACGATCCGGGTCGACACGCGAACAGGCGAGTACCAGACCCGCGTCTGACGTGCCGTCCTTTGGCGCATGGCAGGAAACCCGGCCGGGCAGGGCCGGGAAAGGAAGTCGGCCCGGATGACGAGTAACCGCGAGCCACCCGACTGGGCGCTTCCGGCTTGGGACTCGGTCGAGACCGCCGCGCCCTCGTACGTGGCTCGGTCACGCGTCCCCGCGCCACCCGGGACGTTCGGGCTCACGATCCTCGCCGTCAGCGACGTCACCCGCGCCGTGCGCGAGGCGGTCCGCGGAGACGATCGACTGAGGGACGTGTGGGTCGAAGGCGAGGTCGGCCGGGTGACGATCTCCTCGGCCGGGCACGGCTACTTCACGCTCAAGGACGACCGCAGCCAGTTGAGCTGCGTCTGGTTCCGCGACGACCGGCTGGCATCGGCGTTCGAGCCGCAGTCCGGGCTGAGGGTTGTCGCTCACGGCCGCGTCGACGTCTTCGATTCCCAGGGCGTGTACCAGCTGTATGTCACCGACCTTCAGCCGGCCGGCTTCGGCGACCTCGCGCTGAAGTTCGAGGCGCTCAAGGCCAGGCTTGCCGCGGAAGGGCTGTTCGATCGCGCGCGGAAGCGCCCTCTGCCGGAGCGACCGGCGACCGTCGCCGTGGTCACCAGCCCGACCGGGGCGGTCTGGCACGACATCGGCACGGTCCTTCGCCGGCGATGGCCGCTGACGCAGGTCGTCCTCTCACCGTGCCTGGTCCAGGGCGATGGAGCCGCGCAGAGCGTCGCTCGGGCGCTGGGCCGGGTCGAGCGCTGGGTCGACCGCCTCCAGGCGTCTGGCCATCCCGAGCAAGCTCCTGCAGTCACGATCCTCGCGCGGGGCGGTGGCTCCCTCGAGGACCTGTGGGCATTCAACGACGAGCGGGTCGTTCGCGCGGTCGTGGCGCACCGGCTCCCGGTGGTCTCCGGCGTCGGGCACGAAACGGATGTCACGCTGGCCGACTTCGCCGCGGACGTGCGCGCCCCGACGCCCTCTGCCGCCGCCGAGCTCGTCGTCCCGGACCGGCACGCGTTTGTGGCCGCACTGGCCGGCGCCTCGTCAGCGCTCGAGACGCGCGTCTCGCGGCACCTCGGTGCGGCCGAGCTGGCGCTTCGCGTCGAACGCCGGGCGCTCGATCGCCTGCGGCCGAGCGCGCAGCTCGCGCAGGCCCGGGAGCGGGCGGGCGTTCTCCTCGATCGAGCAACACGGAGTGCCGTCTCGCTGCTCGTGGACCGGCGGCGCGGCGAAGAGCGGCTGCGGGCTCGCCTCGACCCGATCGCACCCGCGAGGATTGCGTCTGCTCACTCGGCGGTCGCGGCGCATGGCGCTGCCCTGGCGGTGCTCGGCCCCCAGGCGACGCTCGACCGCGGCTATGCGATCGTTCGACGCAGCCGCGACGCACGGATCGTTCGCGATCCTGTCGACACGCCCGGCGGCGAGCGCCTGCGCATTCGGGTCGCCCGCGGCGAGCTCGGAGCGGTGGCCCAGGGCGACGGCGCGGACGCGTCGGACGCGCCGCACCGAACGCAGTCCTGAGGCGAACCGTTGTGGAGATCCTGCTCATCGTCGCGATCGGGCTCCTGGCTGGAGCGGTCGGGGTAGCCGTTGGTATGCTCGCCGCGCCACGCATCGACCGCTGGCTGCAGCGCAGAGAGATGGATGACGCAGGACCAGATGGCGACTGACGAGGCCACCCGCTCCAACGGCAGAAGCGACGTCGCGCTCGACCAGCTCTCCTTCGACGATGCCTTTGCCGAGCTCCAGCGCGTCGTCGCGGAGCTCGAGGCCGGCGGGCAGCAGCTCGAGGCGTCGATCGTCCTCTATGAACGCGGCGTCGCGCTGCACGAGCGCTGCTCCCGCCTGCTCGCCGACGCGGAGCTGCGCGTGAAGCGCCTGGTGGAGCGCGCCGGCGGGGCGCTCGAGGCGCTCGACGTGGCCCCTGACGAGGCGATCGAGCCACCCGAAGGCTAGCTCGCGCGTCCTTGAGGTCATCCGGCCGGGCAGGCGCCGAAGCGCGCCGGGAGCCTCGCCCACGACCCGGCGGTAGACTGCCGATCGACCCACTAACCGGAGCTGCAAGCCTTGGCAATCCTGCCGACACTCAAGGGGCCAGCCGACCTGCGCGGCCTGTCGAACGGCCAACTCGTCCAGCTCGCAGGCGAGATCCGCGAGACGATCATTGGGACGGTTGCCACGACGGGCGGGCACCTTGGCTCGTCGCTCGGGGTCGTGGAGTTGACGATCGCGCTGCACCGGATCCTCGAATCGCCGCGCGACAGGATCGTCTGGGACACCGGCCACCAGGCCTATCCGCACAAGCTGCTGACCGGCCGGTACTCGCGCTTCCACACGCTCCGCCAGGTCGGTGGCGTCGGCGGTTTTCCCAGGCGGACGGAGTCGATTCACGACGTGTTCGATGGCGGGCACGCGGGCACGGGACTGTCGATCGCCCAGGGCCTGGCGACGGCGCGCGACCTGACGGGCGGAAGCGAGCGCATCGCGGTCGTCGTCGGGGACGCGGCGCTCATCAGCGGGATTTCGCTCGAGGCGCTCAACGACATCGGCCAGCGGCAGACGCCCATGCTGATCGTGCTCAACGACAACGAGATGTCGATCAGCCCGACGGTGGGCGCGCTCTCGCGCTACCTCTCGACGATCAAGCTGTCGGCGGCCTGGCGAACGAGCCGCACGGCCTACGACGACCTCATCCGCCGCCTGCCGGTGATCGGTGAGACGGCCCTCGAGCTCTCGCGCCGCCTGCGATCGGCGGTCGTCAACTTTGCCCAGCCGGGCCGGCTGTTCGAGGACCTCGGCATCGTCTACATCGGGGTCGTGCCCGGCCACAACCTGCGCGCCCTGGACGAGACGTTCCGCGGCGCCCTGCAGCTGACCGGACCTGTCCTGGTGCACGTCCGCACGCAGAAGGGCAAGGGTTACCGACCGGCCGAGCGCGACCGGGTCTCGTTCCACGGCGCAGCGCTGCCGCCAATGACGCTTCCCGTCAACGGGGCCGATGGCGGCAACGGGCGGGACGCCATGGCGGCCTCGGCGACTTCAACGCCCGCCCCCGCGGATGGCTCAAACCTCGGACACCCGATGCCGACCGAGTCGATGGCCGATGACGCAGCCCCGCCGATCAGCCCCGCACCAGCGCCGAAAGCGCCCAACTACACGGCGCTGTTCGTCGCCGAGCTGGTCGACCTGGCCCGAACCGACGACCGGATCGTGGCCATCACGGCGGGGATGCCCACCGGAACCGGGCTGAACAAGTTCCAGACTGCGTTCCCCGAGCGCTTCATCGACGTCGGGATCGCCGAGCAGCATGCCGTCACGCTCGCCACGGGCCTGGCGCTCGGTGGCCGCCGGCCGGTCGTCGCGATCTATTCGACGTTCCTCCAGCGTGCCTTCGACCAGACCGTCCACGACGTCTGCCAGAACGATCAGCCGGTCCTGCTCGCGGTGGACCGCGCGGGACTGGTCGGCGAGGACGGCACGAGCCACCAGGGGATGTTCACGATCCCGGCCCAGCGCCAGCTCCCGAACCTGATCGTGGCGAGCCCGAAGGACGAGCAGGAGCTTCGCTCCCTGCTGCGCACCGGGCTTGCGCAGGACCACCCGTTCGCACTCCACTACCCGCGCGATCCGGGCTTCGACCTCCCGCCGATCCAGCCGGGGGTCCTGCCGGTTGGCAGGGGCGAGCTGCTGCGCGCGGGCGAGGACGTGCTGATCGTCGGCTTCGGCCCGATCGTCGCGAGGGGCATCCAGGCGGCTGACGCGCTGGCTGCCGACGGCTGGTCGGTGGGCGTGATCAACGCTCGCTTCGCCAAGCCGTTGGACGCCGACCTGATCCTCGCGCAGGCGCGCGGCAAGCGGCTGGTCGTCACGCTCGAGGAGAGCGTCGCGACTGGAGGCTTTGGATCGGCGGTCCTCGAGGCGCTGGAATCCGCACGGCTGAGCGACGCCGGCCTGCGCGACATCCCGCTGGAGATCATCGGCATCCCTGCCGGCGCGTTCGTGGACCACGGATCGGTCGCCGACCTCCGTCGCAACCTCCGGCTCGACGCCGAGGGGATCACCGAGCGGATCCGCGAGACGCTCCTCGCGATCGGAGCACAGCCGGCCAGGAGCTCCATCCCGACCTGAGCGGCCCGCCCAGTGAGCGACGGTGAAGCCCGCTGTGCCACGATAGGCGGGTGAGTCGGGAGCGACCGTCACGCCAGCGACTGGATCAACTGCTCGTGGATCGCGGCCTCGTCCCCACCCGCAGCCGCGGGCAGGCACTCGTGATGGCTGGTCAGGTCCGTGTCGGCGATGGCGACCGGGCGCGGACCGACCGCAAGCCCGGCGACATGGTGGATCCGGCGGTCCCCGTGTCGCTCGTGGAGCAACCGCCGTTCGTCAGTCGCGGCGGGGAGAAGCTCGCCGCGGCCCTGGACGCCTTCGCTGTCGACCCGGCAGGGCTCGTCTGCCTCGACGTCGGTGCCTCGACCGGCGGGTTCACGGACGTCCTCCTTCAACGAGGCGCCGCGAAGGTCTACGCCGTGGACGTCGGAAGGGGCCAGCTGGCGGATGCGCTCCGACGCGATCCACGGGTCGTCTCCCTGGAACGCACGAACGCGAGGAACCTGCGCGCCGATTCGTTGCCTGGAGGGGTGGCGCTCGCCGCGATCGACGTGTCGTTCATCTCGCTCCGACTGATCCTGGGGCCGGTAGCGCGCTGCTTCGGTCCGTCCGGCGGATCGATCGTGGCCCTCGTCAAGCCGCAGTTCGAAGCGGGTCGCGGTGCGACCGACCGGGGCGTGGTCCGCGATCCGGCCGTCCATCGCCAGGTATTGGAGGACGTGGCGCGCCATGCCGCCGACATCGGGCTCGTGCCGCTTGGGGTCGTGGCTTCACCGCTGCTCGGACCGCAGGGCAACCGCGAGTTTTTCCTTCATCT
>VBFZ01000033.1:0-3724 GCA_005880805.1 Chloroflexota bacterium
GGGGGAATGGCTCGCTCGAGGAACAGGCAGATCAGGTCGCCGTCCGCGGTTCGGACCTCCTCGCCCACGATCACCTGGAGCCCGGCGGGAGCCTTGGACTTCGCCTCCAACGCGCCGTCGATCCGGTCGTGGTCGGTAATCGCGATGTGCGTGAGCCCGCGCTCCGCAGCAACCCGGGCGATGTCGGCAGGAGCGGAAAGCGCGTCGAAGCTCGCCCGGCTGTGGATGTGCAGGTCGGCGAATGCGCGGGGCACCTAGATTGCGCGGCCCCAGACGCCCCGGTGCGTTCTAGATGGCAGTGACAAGTCCAGCGCGACGCAGTCGAGTGAGTTCTCCGCGACGTGACACGGCACGCCCGTCACCTGCGTGAGCAGCTTGTCGATGTTGCGCAGCAGCGAGCCCCCGCCCGACATGACCATGCCCTTGTCGATGATGTCCGAGGAGAGTTCCGGAGGCGTCTGCTCCAGCACGAAACGAACGGCGGCGACCAGCTGCTGGAGCGGCTGCTCGCAGGCCTCCATGACCTCCGAGCTGGTGATGGGGATCGTGCGCGGCAGCCCGGCGATCAGGTCGCGACCGCGAACCTCCATTTGCAGCTCGCGCTCGAGCGGCAAGGCGGTGCCGATCTGGATCTTGACATCCTCCGCCGTCCGTTCCCCGATCATCAGGTTGTATTTCTTCCGGATGTAGGTCGCGATCGACTCGTCGAACTTGTTGCCGCCGACCCGCAGCGAGGTTGACACGACGATCCCGCCAAGGGCGATGACGGCGATCTCGCTCGTCCCACCGCCGATGTCGATGACCATGTTCCCCGACGGCCCGCTGATCGGCACGTTGGCCCCGATTGCCGCCGCCAGCGGTTCCTCGATCAGGTATGCCTCGCGGGCGCCGGCCTTCAGCGCCGCGTCCCGGACCGCCCGCTTCTCGACGCTCGTGACGCCGGCCGGCACGCTGATCATCACGTCCGGCTTCTTGAAATTGATCGCACCCTTGGTGGCCTTGCCGATCAGGTGCTTGAGCATCGCCTCGGTGATCACGTAATCGGCGATCACGCCATCTTTCATCGGCCGGATCGCCGAGATGTTGCCGGGCGTGCGGCCGATCATCTCGCGGGCTTCCTCGCCCACCGCAACGATGCGGTTATCGTCGCTCACGGCGACGACGGACGGCTCCTGGATGACAATGCCGCGGCCCTTGACGTACACGAGCACGTTGGCCGTACCGAGGTCGATTCCGATCTTCATGGGCTGGTCGTAACTGTCCCTTCCGCGACGCGCTCGATCCTGGCGCCGAGCTCCAGGAACTTGCCGTCGATATTCTCATAGCCACGGTGCACGTGGTGGGCACCGAGGATCGTGGAAGTACCCTTCGCCGCGAGCGCGGCCAGGATCAGCGAGGCACCCGCCCGCAGGTCGCCGATCTCCACTTCGGCACCGTGCAGCCGGCGGGGCCCGGTGATCTCGGCGTGGTGATCGTCGATCAGGCGGACGTTCGCACCCATGCGTCCCAGCTCGGCCAGCCACTCCAGGCGGTCCTCGAACACGGTCTCGTGGACGCGTGACGTGCCGCGTGCCTGACTGAGCAGGACGCAGGCCGGTGACTGCAGGTCGGTCGCCAGGCCTGGGTATGGCGCGGTCTCGATGTCGCAGGCGCGCAGGCTTTCGTCCATGCCCCGCCCGTCGACCTCGATGATCGTGTGGTCGCAGGCGACTTCGACGCCCGCCCGCTGGAGGACCTCGACGAAGGCCTCCAGGTGGTCGCATGGCGCCTCTTCGAGGGTGACACGACCGCCGGTGACCGCGCCCGCGATCATGAACGTACCTGCTTCGATGCGGTCGGACAGGACGCGATGGTCGGCGCCTCGCAGCCGCTTGCGGCCCTCGACCTCGATCGTGTCCGGGTAGGTCCGCTCGATCTCCGCTCCCATCTTCTGGAGGAAGCCGAGCAGGTCGTCGACCTCCGGCTCCTGGGCCGCCGGGCGAATGACCGTGTGGCCGTCGGCGAGCGTGGCGGCGAGCATTGCGTTCTCGGTGCCCATGACGGTCACGATCGGGAAGCGCAGCTCTGCGCCGCGGAGCCGGCCCGGCGCACGGGCGAAATAGTAGCCGTTGCGGTACTCGATCTCCGCGCCGAGGGCGCGCATCGCGTCGACGTGCAGGTTCACCGGGCGCCGCCCGATGCGGTCGCCGCCCGGGTTGCTGATGATCACCCGGCCGAACCGCGCCAGGAGCGGGCCGAGGAGCATGAAGCTGGCGCGCATCTTGGCCGCCGCCTCGAGGGGCACGAAGAGCCACTCAACGTCGCCCGACGCGACCTCGTAGATGTTCTTCTCGGGGTGGTCGACCACCACGCCGATGTCGCGCAGGGTCTCGGCCATGACCCGGACGTCCTCGATCTCGGGCACGTTGCTGAACCGGCAACGCTCGCCGGTGAGGATGGCAGCCGCCAGCAGCTTGAGCGCCGCATTCTTCGAGCCGCTGACCCGCACACTGCCACTCAGGGGCCGGCCGCCCTCGATCCGGAAGATCTCGCGGGCGACCGGCTCCGGCCTGAACTCCCAATGGAATGGCCTGGCGTCAGCCATTGCCATTACCCCCGACGACGCGGTCCCTCCCGGTGACGGCGCTCGGCGATCCGGATCCGGGTGAGCGCCTGCTGCAGGGCTGCGCGCGCCGACGACAGGTCGGCTCCCTCGTGGTAGCCGGTCTCCAGCGCCCGCTCCGCCTCTCGGCGGGCGTCCTGCGCGCGCTCGAGGTCGATCTCGGACGCCAGGTCGGCGGTCTCGGCCATCACGACGACCCGGTCCGGACGCACCTGGAGAAAGCCGCCGAACACGGCGAAGTGCTCCTCGGTCCCGCCCTTGCGGATGGTCAGTTCGCCGGCGCCCAGCGTCGTGATCAGGGGCGCATGGTGTGGCAGCACGCCGAGTTGCCCTTCGCTGCCGGGCAGCGTCACGGCATCCACGTCGTCGCTGTACGCGAGCCGCTCCGGCGTGACGATCTCGAGCTTCAGCGGCACGCGTGCGCCCTCCCCAGCCGACGGAACGTCACGATCCCAGCTTCTCCGCGTTCGCGCGGACGTCGTCCATCGTCCCGGCCAGGAAGAAGGCCTGCTCCGGGAGGGTGTCGGCCTTGCCCTCGATGATCTCCTTGAACGAGGCAACCGTGTCCTTGATCGAGACGTACGCGCCGGGCCGGCCGGTGAAGACTTCGGCGACGAAGAACGGCTGGCTGGCGTACCGCTGGAGACGGCGCGCCCGTCCGACCAGGGCCTTGTCCTCCTCCGACAGCTCGTCGATCCCGAGGATGGCGATGATGTCCTGGAGGTCGCGGTAGCGCTGGAGCACGCGCTTTGTCTCCTGGGCGACGTCGTAGTGCTCCTGGCCGACGACCAGCGGGTCGAGGACGCGCGAGGTCGAGGTCAGCGGGTCGACGGCGGGATAGATCCCCAGCTCCGCAATCGAGCGCTCGAGGCGGATCGTCGAGTCGAGGTGGGCGAAGGTCGTCGCCGGCGCGGGGTCGGTGTAGTCGTCGGCGGGGACGAAGACGGCCTGGAGTGACGTGATCGAGCCCTTCTTCGTGGACGTGATGCGCTCCTGGAGCGCCGCCATCTCGGTGGCCAGATTGGGCTGGTAGCCGACCGCCGAAGGCATCCGCCCGAGCAGCGCCGACACCTCGGAGCCGGCCTGCGTGAACCGGAAGATGTTGTCGATGAAGAGCAGCAC
>VBFZ01000033.1:3785-13970 GCA_005880805.1 Chloroflexota bacterium
GCCCGGCGGCTCGTTCATCCGGCCGAACACGAAGGCGGTCTTCTCGATGACGCCGGATTCGGTCATCTCGTGGATGAGGTCGTTGCCCTCGCGCGACCGCTCGCCGACCCCGGCGAACACCGACACGCCGGCGTGCTCCTGCGCGACGTTGCGGATCAGCTCCTGGATGATGACGGTCTTGCCCACGCCGGCGCCGCCGAAGATCCCGACCTTGCCGCCCTTCTTGAAGGGGCAGATGAGGTCGATCACCTTCAGGCCGGTCTCGAAGACCTCGACCTCGGTCGTCTGCTCGTCGAATTGGGGGGCCGGCCGGTGAATGGGCAGCCGCGGCGCGTCGCCGTCGACAGGCCCCTTTTCGTCGATTGGTTTGCCCAGCACGTCGAACACGCGGCCGAGCGTGACCTCGCCGACGGGAACGCGGATCGGGCCACCGGTATCCCTCACGGCGACGCCGCGCGCCAGGCCGTCCGTGGTGGTCATGGCCACGGAACGGACCCAGTTGTTGCCGAGATGCTGCTGGACCTCGCAGACGAGCGGATCGGCGCCCTTGCGCTCGATCTCGACCGCGTTGTAGATGGCCGGCAGCTCACCGGCCGCGAACTCGATGTCCACGACAGGGCCGGTGATCTGGATCACCCTGCCCGCTTTCTGTGTGGCAACGGCCATGGTCGTTCCGTCCTCCTGCTCGCGTCAGCGCGCCTGTGCGCCTGTCGCGATTTCGATCATTTCCCGTGTGATGTTCGCCTGGCGCACCTTGTTGTAGGCCAGGGTGTAGTCATCGATCAGTTCCTCGGCGCTGTCGGTCGCGTTCTTCATCGCGACCATGCGCGACGACTCCTCCGACGCTTTCGCCTCCAGGACGGCCTGGTAGATGCGGGTCGCGACGTAGCGCGGCAGCAGCTGGTCCAGGACGGTCGCGGGATTCGGCTCGAAGATGAACTGGCGGCCGGGGATGCCCTCCGTGTCTTCGGCGGGCTGGACGGGCAGGAGCGGGTCCATCGTAGGGCGCTGGCTCAGCGTCGAGACGAAGTGGCTGTACACGATGTCGACGCGGTCGTACGTGCCGGCCCGATAGTCGTCGCTCACGAGCCGCGCGAGGGGCAGGATGTCGGCGAAGCTCGGCCGGTCGCCGAAGCCCGCGAAGTGCGCCTCGACAGGCACGCGGGCGCGGCGCATGGCATCACGCCCCTTGCGGCCGACCGTCACCACGGCCAGGTCCCCCTTGTGGTCGGTAATCTCGCGTGCCGCGAAACGGATCGTGTTCGTGTTGAGCGGTCCCGCCAGGCCGCGGTCTGTCGTGATCAGGATGATCAGGCGCTTGACCTCGGGGCGCTTGCTCAGCAGCGGATGATCCTCGCCGGTCAGCACCGCAGCCAGGTCGGCCAGCACCTCGTCGATGCGCTCGCTGTAAGGGCGCGCAGCGAGCGTCGAGTCCTGGGCGCGCTTGAGCTTCGAAGCCGCGACGAACTGGAACGCGCGGGTGATCTGCTTGATGTTCTGGACCGCGCCGATCCGCCGCCGGATCTCCCGCTGGCTAGCCACGGCCGGCCTCCCGGTTGACGAGCGGCACAAGGAGCGGGCTCACGAGCGGGTCGTGTTTCACCCGGTGAACGTCACGGAGCATCATCGTTGGCTTGGGCCGCAATTCGTGCTCGCCCGTTGCGCGCCGTGAAAGAAATCTGCTGTCCACTCGGCTGGGGCGCTGTAGAGGCCCGCCCCGCGGCGCTTGTTTTCATCCCACGAAACGATCGGAGCGTTCTTTTCAGCACGTGCAACAAATCGCGTGCGGGATCGAGAAAGCCAGGGCTGGGCACGCACGGCGGAGGCACGGGGTCGTGCTGGTGCCGGAACGGCCTTTGATCACGCCAGGAAGGTCTGGCGGAACTCGTCGATCGCCTCGTCGAGCGCCTTCTGGAGGTCGTCGGTCAGGGCCTTCGTCCGGCCGAGCTCCTCGAGGATGTTTGGCCGTTCCGTCTCCAGGAAGCGGTAGAGCTGGGTCTCGAACTCCTTGACGCGCGGAGTCGGAATGTCATCGAGCTTCCCGCTCGTGGCGGCGTACAGGATCGCGACCTGCTTCTCGACCGGCAACGGCTGGTACTGCGGCTGCTTGACGACCTCGGACAGCTTCTCGCCGCGGGTCAGCTGGTCGCGCGTGGCCTTGTCCAGGTCTGACGCGAACTGCGCGAAGGCGGCCAGGGCGCGGTATTGCGCGAGGTCGAGCTTGAGCGGGCCGGCGACCTTCTTCATGGCCTTCGTCTGCGCTGCAGAACCCACCCGCGACACGGAGATGCCGATGTTCAACGCAGGCCGCTGGCCGGCGTTGAACAGGTCCGTCTCCAGGAAGATCTGACCGTCGGTGATCGAGATCACGTTCGTCGGGATGTAGGCGGATACGTCGTTCGCCTGCGTCTCGATGATCGGCAGGGCGGTCAGCGATCCGCCGCCGTTCTCCTCGTTGAGCCGGGCCGCACGCTCGAGCAGGCGGCTGTGGAGATAGAAGACGTCACCTGGGTACGCCTCACGGCCGGGCGGCCGGCGGAGCAGGAGTGCCATCTCGCGGTACGCCCAGGCGTGCTTGGAGAGGTCGTCGTACACGCACAACGCGTCCTTGACCTGCTCGCCCGCAAGCTCGACGCCGTTCTCCATGACCTCCTCGCCCATGGCGACTCCGGCGTAGGGCGCGAGGTACTGCAGCGGGGCGGGGTCCTCGGCGCCGGCAACCACCACGATCGTGTGGCCCATCGCGCCGTACTTCTCGAAGGTCGCGACGGTCTGGGCGACCGTGGACAGCTTCTGGCCGATCGCCACGTAGATGCAGACGAGGCCCTTGCCTTTCTGGTTGATGATCGTGTCGACGGCGATCGCGCTCTTGCCCGTCTGGCGGTCGCCGATGATCAGCTCACGCTGGCCGCGCCCGATCGGGATGAGCGCGTCGATCGCCTTGATGCCGGTCTGGACCGGCGTGTCGACGGACTTGCGGACGATGACGCCCGGCGCGATCCGCTCGACCGGACGGGTCTTCTTTGTCTCGATGGCACCCTTGTCGTCCAGCGGCTGCCCGAGTGGGTCGACGACACGCCCGAGAAGCGCCTGACCCACGGGCACCTCGACGACGCGTCCGGTCGTCTTGACCGTGTCGCCTTCCTTGATCGCCTGGGCGTCGCCCAGGATCACGACGCCGACCGTCTCCTCCTCGAGGTTGAGGGCCATGCCCATCACGCCGCCCGGGAACTCGACCAGCTCGGAGGCCAGCGCCGCGTCCAGGCCATAGACCTGCGCGATGCCATCGCCCACCTCGACCACGGTCCCGACGTTCCGGCTCTCCGGTGTCTCGTCGAACCGTTCGATCGAGTCCTTGATGATGCTGATGATTTCGTCAGACTTGATGGCCATCGGACTTCCTTTGCGGTGATCTGATCCGGTTTTGGCCTAGCGGCTCACTGCCAGGAGTCGCTCGCGCAGTCGTTCGAGGCGGCCCCGGACGCTGCCATCGATCAGCCGGTCACCGACCTGGACGGTCAGGCCGCCGATCAGCGCCGGGTCGACCCGCGGGGTCATCGAGACCGACGCCGACATCATCTCCTCCACCCGGCGGCTCACCGCCTTGAGATGCTCCGAGGACAGCGGCCTTGCGCTGGTGACGGTCGCCGCGACAATGCCGCGACGCTCGTCGAACAGGCGGTGGTATTCGTCCGCGACGGCCGGGAGTAACTCGAGGCGGGCGCGGTGGGACAGCAGCCGAACGAGGTTGAACGCCGGCCGCCGAATCGCGTTTCCCAGCAGCCGCTCGAGGAGCTCCTGGCGTTCCGCGAAGGGGACCGATGGGTTGTCGATGACCCGCGCAACTCGCTCGTCCGCGGTGGCTTTGGTCGCCTTGCGCAGGTCGTCCGCCCAGCGGTCATAGCTGTCGTCACCACCGGCGAGCTCGAAGGCCGCCTCGGCATAGCGACGGGCCGCGGTCGTCGGTCGTGCGACCATCAGGCCTTCGGCTCCGTGGTCGCCGTCTCCCGCAGGAAGTCTTCGACGAGGCGGCGGTGCCGCTCGTCGGTCATCGACTCGCCGACGACCTTGCTGGCCGCCTCGAGCGCGAGGTTGGCGACCTCCTGGCGCAGGTCGGCAATGGCGCGCTGCTTCTCGGCCTCGATGTCCTCTTCGGCCTGCTGGCGCATCCGCTCCAGCTCGCTGCGAGTTGCCGCAATGTCAGCGTCGCGCGTCTCCTGGGCAACCTTCTGCGAGCGGTCGAGGATCTCCTTGGCCTCACGGCGGGCTTCCGCCAGCGCCGCCAGGCGCTCGGCCTCGGCGCTCTCGCGATCCAGCCGCGCCTGCTCGGCGTCGCGCAGGCCCTGCTCGATCCGCTCCCTGCGCTCGGAGAGCATTCGCGTGACCGTCCGCCCGAACAGGGCGTACAGGAGCACGGCGAACACCAGGAAGTTGAGGGAGGACACGATCACCCAGAACAGGTTGATCTGGAGACCTGCGCCCCCTTCCTCCTGGTTCAGCGCGACCGCGGCAGTCCGGACGACCTCCGCGGCCACGGCGACGACATCCACCGGCGGGTGACTCCGTTCGGCCTACTTGAGGACGAGCGCCAGGATCGCGACAACAATCGCGAGCACGCCGAGTCCTTCGGCGAACGCCGCGCCGAGGATGAACTGCGCGCGGATCGCCGGCGTGGCATCCGGATTTCGACCGATCGCGGTCGCGGCCAGACCGGTCAGGATGCCGATGCCGATGCCGGGGCCAAGGACCCCGAGGGCCGCGAGACCAGCGCCGATTGGTTCCATATGATCCTCTTTCCTCCTGGCCACCGGTCCGTACCGGTGCTCCTCGACGACGTTGGTTGATGGTGGTTTCGGACGTCAGTGGGCGGGTTGCGCTCCCGACAGGGGCGGTCCGAGATTACCTTCGGGCAGGTTCGCGTATTCGGGAGCCGCGTGCTCCTCCTCGTGGCTCTCCACGGCGATGATCGTGTACATCAGCATCAGCGTCGAGAAGATCAGCGCCTGGACGAAGTTGAGCAAGCCCTCAAGGAGCAACAGGGCCGCGGGAATGAGCGCGATCGTGAGCGCCGTGATAACTCCCAGCGCGACCTCACCGCCGAAGATGTTGCCGAAAAGACGCATCGCCAGCGTGACGGGCTTGATGAACTCGAGCAGGAACTCGATCAGCCCCACGTAGAGGGCGATGAGGCCGGCGCCAATCCCCTGGCGGAAGGCGCCCAGGGGGAAGAACTTGCCAAGGTATGGGCGAAGCCCGAGTGCCCGGAAGCCCTGGAACTGGAAGTAGAAGAACACCACGAGCGCGAGCCCGATCGTCACGTTCACGTCGCTGGTAGGCGCACGCAGCACGTCGAGCTTGCCAAAAATCGGCAGCAGGCCGCTCCAGTTCGAGAACAGAATGAACAGGAAGAACGCTGCGAAGAGCGGGATGTGCCTCCGGGCACCGTCGCCACCCAGCGAGACGGCCCAGTTCTCGAGACTCTCCCAGCCGAGCTCGACCGCGTTCTGGACTGGATGCGGGACGAGTGTCATGCCCCGCCGCGCGATCAGCGCAAGGATGAGCAGGAACGCGATGACCAGCCACGAGCTCACGATCGTGTTCGTCAGGCTCGGGTCGAACGACACGATGGTCGTCGGCGGAGCCTTGCCGGGGGGCCACACGATGTGCGGGGTAAGCGACTCGAGGTTGGCCTGGATGAGGTCGCCGATGCTGCTGACGCTGTGGCCCGGCTCGCCTTTCGGATATGGCGGCACGAGCACGAACGCCAGGATGTCGACCACGATGACGGCGGGGATGAGGATCGTGATGACCTGCCTGACCGATGGCCAGGCCCGGCCTGCGGACGCCTCTGGTTCAGGCGTCGCGTTGTCCTCCGGAGCCGGCTCCGGTTGGGCACCGGCGCTCCGCTGCTCGTCGAACGACACGCTCGCTCCCGTCGATTCGGGCCCCTGGGCGGCGCCCGGCTGAAAGATCAGTCGAACCTGGCCAGGAACCGCGCGATCATCCGGTAGGCGTAGAGGCCGCCGCTCCCGGCGCCAGCAAGGAACCCGACGAGGACGAAGATGGGGTTGGTCCCGAGCTGGTCATCGATCCAGTGCCCGGCAAGGGCGCCTGCCAGAGTCGTGACCAGGAGAACGAAGCCGATCTCCGAGAAGAGGGCGAGGTAGGCTCCCAACGCGATTTCGGCTCGACTACGGCCGACCCAGCAAGGCCCGCGGAGTATAGCAGGTGCCACCCTCCGGCCCGCCCGGCGCGGCGGTCAGGGAGTCGGCGTCGGGATCGGGCTGGCGGGTACGCTGGGGAGGGGCGAGGCCGGTGGGGGAGTGGGCGTCGGGGTGGGATTCGGCGGGGGGGTCGGCTTGTGCGTCGGCTTGGGCGTAGCCGTCGGCCTGGGGGTCGGTCTCGGTGTCGACGCCGGACGCTGCGACGACCCGGCGGCCGGTGCCTGAGTCGCCCCGGGCGCGAGCGAAGGTGAGGGCGACGAGCCGGGCGTTCGGCTGGCCGGAGAGGAGGCTTTCGCCGAGGGCCCGGCACCGGCGGACGGCCCGCCGCCGACGAACGGAGATGCCAGGTTCGGCGTGCCGGTCGCGGTCGCGACCTGGCCCTGAGGGGCAAACGCAGGCAGGACATTGAGGCCGATGAGCGCGATCGAGAGGACGGCGAGCAGGAGGATGGCGGCGTCGCGCCAGAGCTGGGTCCGGGGATCGTTGCGTGCTTCCTTCCCGGACGATCGCTCACCATAGGCGGTGGCGGATGTGCCGGTGACGACGAGTCGGCGCGGCGCGACCGGAGCCATGCCCGGGGCGGCAGCCCGGGAGCGCGGCCCGGCGCTCGTCGCCGCGTCCGTCCCGCTGGACTGCCGGCGGACGAGCAGGACAATCACGACCGTGACGAGGGCCGCCAACGTGAGGAGCGCGAGCAGCGTGACGAACAGGAGCTGCAGGGTATTCACCTGGAGGGCCCGGGCGCATCGCCGGAGTGTCCGTTCGCGTAGGACTCGGCGGACAGGTCCTCGGCGACCGTGGTTTGGGTCAGGACGAGGAGGATCAGGCCGAAGATCACCACGATGCCCATGAAGGCGTACAGCTGGCCCGTCCCCGACAGCGCGAGCGACAGGACGCCCAGGCTGACGCAGATCGCGTAGATCAGCAGGACGGCCTGCGTATGCCGCAGGCCGAGATCGAGCAGCCGGTGGTGGATGTGCCCGCGGTCGGGGGTGAACGGCGACCGGCGGGACAGCAGTCGGCGGACGATGATCCAGAACGTATCGATGATCGGGATGCCGAGCACCAGCAGGGCCACGGCGACCTTGGCCGCGCCCAGGATCGAGAGCGCCGCCAGCGTGAAGCCGAGGAACATCACGCCGCTCGTGCCGGTGAAGATCGTGGCCGGATGGAAGTTCCAGCGCAGGAAGCCGGCGAGGGCGCCTGCGAGCATGAAGCACAGGATCGCGACGAACAGCTGGCTATCGATCCCCACCTGCCCGCCAATGCTGATCAAGCCGAGGGTGATCGCGGCGATCAGCCCGATGCCCGACGAAAGGCCGTCGAGCCCGTCGATGAAGTTGATGCTGTTGATCATGCCGATGATCCAGACGACCGAGACAACGGCCGCCAGCAGGCCGCCGACGTTGATCGTGCCGCCGAACGGGCTCTGGAGCGACCCAACCTCGATCCCGAGCGCCACTGCCAGGACCGCGACGAACGCCTGACCCACCAGCTGCCAGCGGGCACGGAGCTGGAAGTAGTCGTCGAGAGCGCCGATCAACGCGGCTGCCGCTCCACCCAGCAGCAGCCCCGTGAGCTCACCCTGCCCGATGGAGGACGGCAGGCGGACCAGATGCTGCTGGTCGTTGACGATCAGGAAGGCGCTCGCAGTCGCGAGAAAGGCAGCGGCGACGGCGAGACCGCCGGCGCGCGGCATCGGAACGACGTTCACCCGGCGAGCGTTCGGACGGTCGAGCATCCCGTAGCGGCGCGCCAGGCGCCGGACCGCGGGGGTGAACGCGAGCGCGAGGACGGCGGCGATCAGAAAGGGCACCACCAGGAGGGGGAGCGGTTCGACGGGCCGGGCGAGGGCGACGGGGACCACCAGCTCAGCTCCGCCTTCAGCGGTCCGCGCTGACGGTGGAACGCGCGCCGTTCAGGGCGCGCACCAGTCAGGCGTCGGCAAGGCCCGGTACTGGGAAGCGTCCTGCGATGTCGCGCACCTGCGCGGCGAGCCGGCCCTGCTCGGAGGGATCGTCGCGTGAGCCGATGGCGGCGATGATGATCCGGCCGAGCTCCCGCATCTCGGGCGGCCCGAAGCCACGCGTTGTCGTGGCCGGCGTTCCGACCCGGATCCCCGACGCGATGTTCGGCGGGTTCTGGTCGAACGGGATGGCGTTCTTGTTGACCGTGATCCCGATCTCGTCGAGGATCGCCTCCGCTTCCTTGCCGGTGACCCCGAGCGGCGTCACGTCGACGAGCATCAGGTGATTGTCCGTTCCGCCGGAGACCACCCGCGCGCCGGCTGAAGCCAGTGCGCTGGCGAGGACGTTCGCGTTTTCGACCGTGCTCCGCATGTCGCGCCGGAAGTCCTCGGTCGCGGCCAGTTTCAGCGCGACCGCCTTGGCGGCGATGACATGCATCAGCGGGCCCCCCTGGACGCCCGGGAAGTTCGTCTTGTCGATCGCCTGGGCGAGCGTTCCCTTGAGGGTCGGGAAGCTCCCCCGGTCGACCTCCGGGGGGAGCTCTTCACGACTGAAAACAAGGCCGCCGCGGGGTCCCCTGAGGGTCTTGTGGGTCGTTGTCGTGACGATGTCGGCGTGGGGGAACGGCGAGGGGTGCTCGCCGGCCGCGATGAGTCCGGCGATGTGGGCCATGTCGACCATCAGCAGCGCGCCCGCACCGTGCGCGATCGACGCCATCCGCTCGAAATCGATGATCCGCGGATAGGCCGAGGCTCCCGCGACGATGAGCTTGGGCCGTACGTCCGCGGCCTGCGCCTCGAGCGCGTCGTAGTCGATCCGCTCGTCCTCCCGTCGAACGCCGTATGGGTGCACTTCGTACATCCGTCCCGAGAAGTTGACCGGCGAGCCGTGGGTCAGGTGACCGCCATGCGCGAGGTTCATGCCGAGGATCCGATCGCCCGGCTGGAGCACCGAGAAGTAGGCGACCATGTTGGCCTGCGCGCCACTGTGCGCCTGGACGTTGACGTGCTCGGCGCCCGGGAAGAGGGCGAGCGCACGCTCCTGCGCGAGCTGCTCGGCGACGTCCACGAACTCGCAGCCGCCGTAGTAGCGCTTGCCCGGCAGGCCCTCCGCGTACTTGTTGGTGAGCCACGAGCCCTGCGCCTCCATCACGGCGCCGAACGTGTAGTTCTCGCTCGCGATCAGCTCGATCTTGTCGTGCTGCCGGCGACGCTCGCCCTCCATCGCGGCCCACAGCTCGGGGTCGACCTCGGCCACGCTCGCCCACCCGAGCCCAGAGGCGTGGGACACGGTCACGGCGGCTCCTTTCATCGACGGTCCTCCCGCTCCGCCGGTCGCGGATGTCCTCGGTATCGTCCCACAACGGGCCCCGGCTCATCCGTCCCCGGGCGGCGGCCCCACCCGCTCATGTCCAGGACCACCTCAGGGCGGCGCGCCGCTGAACCTCTCGATCTCCGATGGATCGACAGCGCCCGCGCGAAGGATGATGGCTCGGGCTCCCGTGCAGTCGACGACCGTCGAGGGAACACCCCTGCGCGAGGGGCCGCCGTCGACGATCAGGTCGACCTGCTCCCCGAGGACGCGTGCTACGGATTGGGCATCCCGGCATTCTTGCTCCCCGGATCGGTTCGCGGAGGTTGTCGGGAGCGGCCCGAGCGCCCTGGCAATCGCGCGCGGCGTGTCGTGATCGGGCATCCGCACGCCGAGCGTGTCGGTTCCTGCGATGAGGGCCGCGGGCACGGAGGCATCAGCCCGAAGCCGAAGCACCAGCGTCAGCCCGCCCGGCCAGAAGCGCTGCCCGAGTGCGTGCGCCAGCTCGTTCACTTCGACGATGGCCTCCGCCTGCCCGAGGTCGTCGACGAGGACCATGATCGCCTTGTCCGGCGGTCGGGCCTTGGCGGCGTACAGGCGCTCGATGCCGCCCGGCGTCGTGAGCGCGACGGAGATGCCGTAGACCGTATCTGTGGGAATTGCGACGACCCCGCCACGGGCGA
>VBFZ01000033.1:14238-18233 GCA_005880805.1 Chloroflexota bacterium
TGCCGATCGCCTCCTCGTGACCGGAGCGGTTGGCGCTGACGAGCCGGGCGGTCACGCCGCGGCGCGTCCACCCTCGCGACGCTCGACCCGGGCGACGCGCGGTTGCCCGGCCAGATCGGTCTCGACCTGGCATTGCCAGTCGGGCAGCCGTTCGGCCGCGAGCTGGGCGATGCCCTCGGCCTGGTCGCCGCCGATCTCGAGCAGGGCCGTGCCGCCGTGGGTCAGCGCCTCGGGGAGCCGATCGAGGAGGGACCCGATCAGGGACAGACCGAGCGGGCCGCCGTCGAGCGCCAGAGATGGTTCGAACGACGCCGCGATCGGCAGGCCGGGCATCGCGTCCGTTCGGACGTAGGGCAGGTTGGCCAGCACGACGTCGAAGGGCGTGGCGATCACCGGCGGCAGCAGGTCCGCCTCGAGGAATCGCACGTGATCGGCGACGCCGTGGCCTACGGCGTTCTCCTGTGCCAGCGCCAGCGCGTCCGGCGAGATGTCGGTCCCGAGGATGCTGACCTCATCGAGCATACGGCGACGACGGAGCGCCACCGCGAGGGCGATCGCCACGGCGCCCCCGCCCGTACCGACATCCACGATACGGAGCGGCGACGTCCTCACCGGTCGCGGCGCCCGCGTCAGCCGCTGCAGCACCTCCTGCTCGGCAAGCTCCACGAGCCGCTCCGTCTCCGGCCGCGGGATGAGCGCCCGCGGATCGGCCGCCAGGGCCAGGCCGAAGAATTCCTTGAAGCCCCGGATGTAGGCCACCGGCTCGCCCGCCGCGCGGCGATCCAGATCCGCGTTGAATGCCGCCTCCGAGCTTGTGTTGACGGGTGCCTCCGGATGAGCGAGCACGACCGTCCGGTCGACGCCGATCGCCCGCGCGAGCAGCAGCTCCGCGTCCAGCCGGGGTGTCTCGGAGCCCGCTGCCCGCAACCGGTCGACGCCCTGTTGCAGCAGCTGGGCAACGTTGGCCATGCCGGCGGTCAGAGGCGGATCGTGACGGAGATGTCGCCCGTCTTGCGAAGGACCTCCGCGCTGGTCGTGCCGCGCCAGCGGTGGAACAGGAGGTCCACCGTGGCATCGCCGACCCGCAGGTTCGAAACCGTCACCTTGCCCAGCCAGTCGGGCAGCTCCGGCCGAACCAGCTCCAGCTCGCGACGCTCGGCGTGGGGGCGCAGGCCGAGCATCGAGGTCAGGAACAGGAACACGGACCCAGCCGCCCATGCCTGGGGCGAGCAGGCAACCGGGTACGGTACCGGCACGGCCGAGTTGGTCCGGTCGAAGCCGCAGAACAGCTCCGGCAGGCGGAACTCGGGGAACTGCTGCGCGGCCTCGAGCATACGGCCCACGAGCAGGTTCGACTCGTCGTGGAAGCCGTACCGTTTGAGGCCCGCCACGATCAGCGAGGTGTCGTGCGGCCACACGGTTCCCGTGTGATAGCCGATCGGGTTGTAGCCCGTCTGGCCGGCAGCGTAGGTGCGAATGCCCCAGCCCGAGAAGAGGCCGGGGGCCAGCAGCCGCTCGGCGACGAGCCGGGCACGTTCCGGGCTGACGATTCCGCTCCAGAGGCAATGTCCGGCGTTCGAGGCGATGCCGTCGACGGCGCGCTTCTCGCCGTCGAGCGCGATCGCGTAGAAGGCCAGGTCGTCCACCCAGAATGCGTCCTCGAAGCGCACCCGCAGGGCCTCCGAATCCGCCTCCAGCTGCCCCGCGAGGCCCTCTTCGCCCCGAAGGCGGGCGAGGGCGGCCATGCGCAGCTTCGCGTCGTAGACGTAGCCCTGGACCTCGGCCAGGGCGATCGGCGTTTTCGCCGGGACCCCGGCGCGGTCCCGGATCCCGTCGCGCGAGTCCTTCCAGCCCTGGTTGAGGAGTCCCCGCGAAGACCGCCGCTCGTACTCCACAAATCGATCGCCGTCCCGGTCGCCCCAGCGGTCGATCCACTCGAGCGCCGCCAGCGCGTGCGGCCACAAGCTGTCGACCAGCTCGCGATCGCCGGTCCAGTCGTAGGTTTCGCCGAGCAGGATCAGCCACAGCGGCGTCACGTCGATCGAGCCGTAGTAGGGCGTGTGGGGAAGCTCGCCGGCGCGGGCCATCTCGCCCGTCCGCAGCTCGTGCAGCATCTTGCCCGGCTCGGCGTCGCGCCACTCGTCGAACTCCATCGCCTGCCGGACGGCCAGCACCTGGAGTGTCTCGATCGCGAGCTGCGGCCTGAAGGCCGCGAGCTGATAGGCGGAGATGACCGCGTCCCGGCCGAACAATGTGGCGAACCACGGAATGCCGGCGGCCACATACCGCTCGCCACCGGTTGGGCCGTCGTTCATCAGGAGGCGCAGGTCCGCCAGGCTGCGGCGCACTGTCAGGTCGAGCAGCTCGTTGTCCGTCTCGACCGTCGCGGTGCCACGCGTCCACGCCCGGTAGGCGCCGGCGCTCTCGTCCTCCGCCACGCGCGGTGGTGGCGGGAAAAGCTCCGCGGGATCCGGCGCGGGAGCGGGCGCCTTCCCGGCCCCTGTCGCGGCGGCACCGTCACCGCTCATGCTCAACAGCACTGCGGGATCGGCCCGGGGGCGGCGACCACCCGGAGCCTCATTCGGCCAGACCAGCCACTCGACTTCGCGTAGCTCGCCCTCCGCCAGCGTCCACCTCCACGTCGCCCGGACGACACCCGGCGGATGGCCGGGCACGATCATCGGCGCCGGCTCCTCACCGTCCCCGCTGGAGATCTCGGTCGGCCCGATGACCGGGTCCTCCGAGAATGCGACGAACGTCCGGCACAGTCGCCGGTCGAGCCCCACGTACCCAAAGGTCACGCGGCTGCCGGCGATCCCGATCGGCAGCAGGGTGCCGCGCTCCTCGCGCGGGTAGCCGCGGATCTCGAAGATGTCGGCGGCGTCGAAGTCCAGGTCGAGCTGGATGGTGACCGCCTCCTCGTGCTCCGTGAAGTTCGCGATCGAGAGGCGCTCCTGGAGCGCGCCGGAGAGCACGCGCTGCCGGCTGATTCCCAGCGACTGGCGGGCGAGGGACAGGCCAGGCGACATCTTGTCGTCGGGATTGCGCAGCAGGTCCGGGTTCGTGAGCTGGATCGTGCCCTGGTAGTTCTGGCCAGCGTCCGCCTGCAGAAGCGTCGGCCGGATCCCGTTCACCCGCAGGATGAGGGAACTCAGGATGCGGGTGTCCTCGAAGTACAGGCCGAGGCCGCGCGAATCGGGATGGATGTCTCCGAACGGATCGGTCAGCAGGTAGAGGTTTCCGTGCTTGAGCACCTGCACGGAACCGAGATCGGTCGCCTTGACGATCGTGGCCGGTCGCGGCTCGATGAACAGGACACCGGGATATGCCTCGTGGGCGCCCGTGCCCGCCGCGGGCGAGGGCGGCTCGACCGTGCCTGCCGCCGGGGTGATGCCACCGAGGTGGTTTTCGCCCCCTCGGACGGCGGCTCCAGGCTTGCGATCAGGCCGCTGTGCCATCGCCCGTCCCGTCGTCGCTGCCCATGACCGATCGGAGGCGATCGGCCTGGTCCGTCGTGCTCAGCGCATCGATCAGCCGGTCGAGATCGCCGTCCATGACCCGGGGAAGGCCGTGGAGGTCGAGTCCGATCCGGTGATCGGTCAGCCGGTCCTGGGGAAAGTTGTACGTCCGGACCTTGTCCGACCGCTCACCCGCCCCGATCATCAGCCTGCGCGCCGCTGAATCGGCCGCGCGCTGCTCGGCCAGCTGGCGTTCGTAGAGCCGCGAACGAAGCACCGCGAGCGCTTTCGCCTTGTTCTTGTGCTGGCTCTTCTCGTCCTGGATCTCGACCACGAGGCCGGTCGGCAGGTGGGTGATGCGCACCGCCGAGTCCGTCGTGTTGACGGACTGCCCACCCGGCCCCGACGAGCGCTTGACCTCGATCCGGAGGTCGCGGTCCTCGTCGATGTCGATCTCCACGTCCTCCGCCTCGGGCATGACCACCACGGTCGCGGTCGAGGTGTGGATGCGGCCCGACGATTCGGTCTCCGGGACGC
>VBFZ01000246.1 GCA_005880805.1 Chloroflexota bacterium
CGGAACCTCGGTAATTCATCTAACCGGCATCGAACAAAGCCTTCTGTACCTACTCGCCAGCCGAGCCGGGCGTGTCGTCGCGAGAGACGAGATCCTGGACGCGATCTGGGGGACCGATTTCGTTGCGGAGAGCAACATCGTCGATCGCCACATTCGAACGCTCAGGATCAAATTGCAGAACGACTATCGGACACCTCGGTTCATTGCGACTGTGCCCGGCGCCGGCTACCGCTTTATCCCAACGTTTTCCAATGAGGGTTGGCGCCAGGTCCGAGGCTCGAGCGAGGCGGCCACTCAACAAGCGTCATCGCGCGCCCATATGGATAACGCTTCGTAATGACGACTACTTCTCGCGAGGGCACCGTCGCAGCAGGCACTCGCGGCGGAGTGGACTCGTCCTTGGGGGAGGGTCCACTTCGCGCGTGCCGCTAGTCCCGGCGGTCGCTCTGAGGCGGGTTCGGATAGGGCTTGGTCGTCATGGGCGAGCGGTGCCGGCCCGTGGTGGCGGCCGACGCTGGCCAGGTTGGCCAAGACATCAGCCGACGTTGCGGTATCCTCCGCTGCGTCGGTTGGTGCTTGAGGATTGCCGGGACTCCTGACCACGGGCCTTCACCGAGGACCCCAGTCATCTGCTCTCAGCGCACAGCGGCAAGCCCCAACGGGCCGAAACGCCAGTTATCTGCCGTAACTGAGCGTAGGAAGCGTGGGCCGGTAGCTCAACGGTAGAGCAGCTGACTCTTAATCAGCTGGTTGAGAGTTCGAATCTCTCCCGGCTCACCAGCATCGCCAAGGCGAAACTCGTGCTGTACGCGTTCCGCGGCGACCATCGTCCCCTGATTCGCACGAGCTGAGCGGCGCGGCTACGACGTGCCTGTCGGGCACAAGGCGTCGCCGTTACGCAGATGCCGCCAGTGGGTCGGCAGAGTGGCACCATGCCGAGCCCACACGAGGCGGTCCCTGCGGCCAGCCTGGATCAAAGCGCGGCACTCGCGCGATTTCGCGACCGCGGTATCCGCAGCGTGGAGCTCCGCCTGGCGCCCGGTGCATGTGCCGAATGCGTCTGCGTTTCCGAACAGGGTCGCCATCCGATCGATTTCGCACCTCGCTTGCCGGTCGCCCGATGCCGTCGCGGGGTCTGCCGCTGCACTTACGTTCCGGTCGAGCCGCCCGATGGGCCGCGAGCGGCACGCCCGGTTACGTAATCAGCCGACGGAGCAGGTCGAAGCTCTCGGGTGGTCCTGGCCAGCGGTCCGCCAGAACGGCGGTGCCGATCCTTCGGGCGACCCAGCGCAGGACGAGCGCCGTCACGACCACGTCGTCGAGCAGCCCGACCACCGGCACGAAATCCGGGACGAGGTCGATGGGCATCAGCAGCCACCCGAGGAGGCCGACCAGGGCGAGCCGCGGCCCGAGGGATAGCGAACGATCCTCCAGGACCCGTCGTACGAGGACGACCACGTCCGGGATCAAGCGGAGCACGGGCAAGGCAACGACGCGCGTCGGCCGGTGAATCCAGAGCACGGCGACGAGCGCCAGCCACACGGCCAGGAGGGTGAGGACGACGGGCACGATCGTCTCGAGGGCGGACACGAAGCCACTCTAGGTGCAACCGTCGGGCGCGGTGCCGGGTCCGGGCAATCCTCACTCAAGCGCGCTCAGGCTCGCGATCGCCACGCACATATGGAATCGTCGACAACCTGGTCGTGCTGGCCATCCCGGGTGCGATGGCAGCCGGAATCACTGATCTGCTCTTCCGGGGAAGTCTGGCTGTATCGCTTGGCGTGGCTTGGGTGGTCGC
>VBFZ01000243.1 GCA_005880805.1 Chloroflexota bacterium
CGAAGTTGGAGAGGATCACCTCGGCCAGGCCCGGCACCCGCTCGATGAACATCGCCTGGCGCTGCCCGTTCGAACCGACGATCTGCGTATGGAACGTCATCGACAGCTCGACCATCGGGTTGAAGCCCGGGTATGAGCCGTAGCGCGGAAACATCTCCTCGACCGGGATCCGCGAGTGGCCGGTCCCGAACAGGTGCACGAGCCCGCCGGCGGCGATGGTGTCGGCGCACCATCGGCTTGCCGTTTCGAGCGCATCGACCTGGGTCTCGGCGAGGTTGTCGAGCAGCTTCGTCGCTTCAGTGAGCCATGCAAGGACCGGGGGATCAGTCGTCCGCAGGCTCACGCGACGGGACCCATTCAGTAGCCGGCCTGGCTCGGCTCCGCTTGGGAGCCGACGGCACCCAAACCGGCCTTGCGGGCCTTGAAGTCGTCGAGCATCGTCGCGGCCATGACCGCGAGCAACGCGTCCAGGGTTCGGACGCCACCGGCCGCCTTGACCTGCACGTGCGGCGAGACACTCCGGCGCATGAGCGCGAGGTCCTCGTGGGTCGCGCCGCTCGGCCCAAAGCCGGTGGAGGTCTTGACGAAGTCGCCACCGGCCGCCTCAGTCAGGTGGCATGCGCGGACCTTCTCCTCGTCGGTCAGGTACGCGTTCTCGAAGATGACCTTGACGATGGCCCCGGCCCCGTTCGCGACCTCGACCACGGCCGCGATGTCGTCCTGGACATCCGCGTCCCGGCCCGATTTGAGGGCCCCGATCTGGATCACCATGTCGAGCTCCACGGCGCCGCCGGCCAGGGCGCGCTGCGCCTCGAAGACCTTGGTCGCCGTCAGGTGGTTCCCGTGCGGAAACCCGATCGTGGTCCCGACCGCGACCGCCGTCCCCTCAAGGATCGCCCGCGCGCGCACGACGTCGGCGGGGCGGACGCAGACCGACGCGACGTCATACGCCGCCGCGAGCCGGCAGCCGGCGTCAACGAACGCGTCATCGAGCTCGGGTCGGAGGAGCGAATGGTCGATCGTCTTGGCGACGTCGCGGTAGGTGAGCGTCTCGATGGACGGTGTCATGGAGGCGGCGCCATCCTACTGGCTCGCCTCGGCGGCGTCATCGGCCGCTATCCAGCCACGATCCGGTCCGTGAAGTCGCCGGAAGCCGGGTCCTTCAGGATGAGCTTGTTCCGGCCGTCAGGCAGGGTCTCGCGCTTGATGACGACCTGCCCGTCGAATGTCTCGGCGACCGTCGCCATCCGCGGGGTGGTCCCGCCCCGCCACTCGAGGTCGACCGGGGCCCATGCGTTCGACTTTGCGGATCGGTACGCGGCGTCCATGATCGCGTTGACGACATAGCCGTCGTAGAACGTTTCCTGGGGCGCGCGGCCTTCGTCGATGGCGCCGAACATGTCGCGGAACATGTCGACGTACCCGAGCTCGGAGACCTCGTCGCCGACCGGGAACAGCCAGCCCGCGGTGCTCTCGGCCTTCTCCGCGACGTAGCCCCCTCCACCGCCCGCGGTGAACATCTCGTAGCCCGTCCGGAGGAAGTGGTTCAGCCAGACCGTGCCGCCGGTGCCTGCCACCTCGTCGCGCAGGTCCATTCCGCCGCGGAAGGTCCAGGACACCTCGAACTGGCCGATCGCTCCGGACTCGAACCGGATGAGCGCGACGGCGTTGTCTTCGTCGGCAATCGGGTGAACGAGCGTGTCGGTGTGGCACAGGACGTCGATCGGGCGGTTCCCCTTGCCCACGAAATTGCGAATGATCTCGATGCAGTGGCAGCCCAGATCGATGATCGCGCCGCCCCCGGTCAGCCGCCCGTCCCAGAACCACGCGGAGTGTGGTCCGGGATGCGCCTCCCGCGAGCGGACCCACGTCACATCGCCGATGGCCCCGTCCCGCACGGTTGCGATCGCCTTGAGCGTTTTTGGCGTGTAACAGAGGTCCTCGAGGTAGCCGGCGAACACCCCCGCCTGCTCGACGACGTCGAGCATCCGCCTCGCCTCAGCGGCCGTGCGACCGAGCGGCTTCGTGCAGAGCACCGACTTGCCGGCCTTCGCCACGAGTCCGACGGCCTCCTCGTGGAGGAAGTTGGGCAGACCCACGACGACGACGTCGGTCTTGGGGTGGTTGATCGCGGCGGACAGGTCGGTCGTCGATTCCTCGATGCCCCAGCGGTTCCGGAAGGCCTCCGCGCGCTCGGCGCTTCGCGAATACACCACCCTGACCTGGTCCCGGCCGCGCTGGCTCTGGATGGTGTTCGTGTAGAACTCCCCGATGAGACCGGTGCCCAGCATGGAGATGGCGTGGCCGTTCATCGATCCTTCCTCCCGTTCCGTCCGAGCACCAGGTCGCGGCCCGCGACCATGGCGGCGAGCTTCGTGCGGGCAGCGGCGCGCGTGGTCTGGCTGAAGCCACAGTCGGGGAGGAGCGTGAGCTTTTCCGCCGGCACGCCGGCAGCCAGCACCACGTCGATGCGCTCCGCGACGTCGCCCGCAGTTTCGAGATAGGAGTTCTTGACGTCGATCACGCCCGCGCCGACATGCCGTCCGGCGGCGGTGATCTCGCCCAGGATCTCCACCTCGGCCATCTCCCGATTGGCGAACTCGAGGACCAGCTCGTCGACCCGGAAGCCGAGCATCGCATCCAGGACCGGGCCATAGGTCCGCCGTGCCAACGGCCGCCCCAGGTAGTTGCCGAAACAGAGATGCGCCGCCAGGCGCGCGCGCCCGACGATGGGCTCAACGGCAGCGTTGAACAGCGCCGCGAAGTCGGCCGGGGCGTCGGGATGGATCGCCGGCGAGGGCTCGTCGACCTGGATGAAGTCGGCGCCGGCCGCCACCAGGCCCTCGAGTTCTGCCCGCAGGATCGGGACGAAGGCTTCGGCGGCCGCGTTGCGGTCGGCGTAGATCCGGCCCGGCCCGCTGTCGAGCCGGCCCGACAGGGTATAGGGGCCGGGCAACGTCA
>VBFZ01000244.1 GCA_005880805.1 Chloroflexota bacterium
TGGTGCTTCTCATCACCCATGCGGCGGGGGCAGGCGACTCGACGCTGCCGAGGCTCCTGCTGCTCGCGATCGTCATCGCCGCCCTGACCGCGATCCTGCTTGCGTACCTGATCGCCGCCGACCTGGCGGGCCCACTTCGCGCGATCGCCGCGGCCGTCGATCGAGCCTCGGCGGGTGACCTGTCGACGCCGATCGTCGTCACTGGCGACGACGAGCTGGCGCGTCTTGCCGAAAGCCACAACCGCCTCGCCTCCGACCTGGAGCGCCGCAACCGCGAGCTTGGCCGGATCCTTGCCGCCATCGTCAGCTACTCGCCGCGCGACGGCATTGAGTGGCTGCGCGGGCGGTCCGCCCAGGATGCCCTCGAGGCGTTCGGGATGATCGACTGCTCGGTCTTCCTGGTCGACCCGACCGCGATCCCGGCAGAGGAAGTCGTTCCTGCCGATCCGCGTCCCGTCCGGGCGATCGTCCGTGCGGGCGATGACGAGCTGGGTTTGCTCGTCGGGCACCTGCCGGCCACCCGGAGCTGGGAGCACGCCGACCAGGACCTGCTCGAGCTGTTCGCGAGCGAGCTCGGCGTCGCGCTCCGGAATGCAGAACTGTTCGCGCGCGTCGAAGCGCAGAACGCTCAGCTGCTGGAGCTCGACGCCGCCAAGGACGACTTCCTGCGTGGCGTGAGTCACAACCTCCAGACTCCGCTGACGAGCATCAAGGCCTACGCCTCGCAGCTGTCCGCGGGCGGACCCGACCGGCGCCTCGGGATCATCACCGAGCAGGCCGACCGGCTCTCGCGCATGGTTCGCCAGCTGCTGACCGTGACACGCCTGGAGTCGGGCGCGCTGCGTCCGCAAGCCGAGGTGCTGGCGCTCGGGCCGCGGGTCCGGCGGGCGTGGGAGGCGATGGCCGCCGAGCAGGTCCCCTTCCAGGTGCGGGACCGGTCGGAAGGCTGGCTGGCAGTCGCCGACGCCGACCAGATCGACCAGGTACTCTGGGCCCTGCTCGACAACTCGGTCAAGTACGGGCAGCGGAGTCCGATCGAAGTGGAGCTGGCGGTCGACGGGCCGAGCAATCGGATCCGGTTGACGATTGCGGATCACGGTCCGGGCGTCAGCGATGGCGACCGGCCGCACCTCTTCGAGCGCTTCGAACGGGGGGCCCAGCAGACCGCAGAGGACGGCACCGGCCTTGGGCTGTACGTCAGCCGGGAGCTCGTCCGCGCGATGGGCGGCGACCTCGTCCTCGAGCCCGCGCGCACCGCTGGCGGGGCGGCATTCAGCGTCTATCTGCCGGCGGAAAACCCGGTCGAATCCTGATCGAAACCTCGCTGGTCTCCTAAGCGATTTCTTGGCGCCGCGGCCTCGGGAATCGGGGCCGCTGGAGGCAGGGTCCTAGCCAAACCGTCTCATTGTCAGTGGTCAACACGGCAAGGAGACTCGCAAGGTCGGCCCCAGAGATTGCGGTGACTACCGCCGCACCGCCCAAGGGACCCCATGCTCAGACCGCTGCCCACCACGATTGCCCGGCCCCGCCGGCCTGCTCCGACCCGCGCAACCGCGCGGCGCAGGCAGGCCAACCGCCGGCGCTTCCGAGGCCAGAGCCTCGTCGAGTTCGCGCTCGTCCTGCCAGTGATGCTCATCGTGATCATGTTCGGCGTCGACTTCGGCCGCGCGTTCCTCGGCTGGGTCAACCTCCAGAACGCCAGCCGCCTCGGCGCCAACTACGCGTCGCTCCATCCTGACGCCAACTGGGGGAGCGCCGGCGACCCCGATCGCATCAAGTACACGGCGCTGATCAACAACGATGTTGGCACGACGAACTGCCCGCTGACGGCTGTCACGATGCCCACGTTCTCGGGCACGACGATCGGCAGCAACACGACGGTCGTG
>VBFZ01000034.1 GCA_005880805.1 Chloroflexota bacterium
ACTGGATCCAGTCCTTCACGCTGTCCGCGATGATGGCCTCGCTCGTTGGCCGAATCGCCAGCCAGTCCTCGAGATCCTTGCCGCCGGCGCGGGTCACCCAGGCGACCTGGGGGTCGAATCCCTCGACGTGCTCGGCCTCCTTCTCCAGGAGGGAGCGTGGGACGAACAAGGGGAAATAGACGTTGCTGTGGCCGGTCGCCTTGATGTGGCGGTCGAGCTCATCGCGCATCGACTCCCAGATGGCGTAGCCGTAGGGCCGGATGATCATGCAGCCACGAACGGGCGAGTAGTCGGCGAGCTCCGCCTTCAGGACCACGTCGTTGTACCAGGCGGGAAAGTCCGCCGACTGGCGCGTGATGCTCGTGACGAAGCCGTCCCTGGGCACGGGTCCTCCTGTCGACCGCTGGGTGGGGAGCGTGATGGTAGCGCGGGAGCGTGGTGGTCGCCCGCGGCGGTCGCCGATCAGGAGACCGAGATTTGGGGCAGCCCACCGCATGCCTGGTGCGTCGGGCGACCCAGACGACCGTAGCCGGACCGCGAGCCGGTCTGCTCGGTCCTCGGATGACCCATTCGACCGACCCGAGGCGGCGATTCCGGTCGCGCGTGTCGCGCGAGGACCCATCGGATCGCCGGGAGCTGGCGAATCGAAGGGCTCCCGGTCGTTTGGGTCATCTCGTGACCCGTGAACGGGGCTGGCGTTGCGTCCCGGCCGATGCCGTGCTCCTGGGGCGGGGGACGCTCCGGTCCGAGGCGGCGGGACTCTGGTCCCACGCGGCGGGACCCTGGTCCCACGCGGCGGCGGCTCTGGTCCGAGGCGGCGGGCGCCGAGGAGGAGGTTCGGCGCCCGCGGCCGGATGTCAGACGGTGCGTGCCTTGGCGATGATGGCCTGCGCGTCGTCGATCGGGATCGCGAAGCCGATGCCCTGGGCGCTCGTGGCGGCCGCGCTGTTGATGCCGATCACCCGACCCGCGGCATCGAGGAGCGGGCCGCCGCTGTTGCCCTCGTTGATCGCCGCATCCGTCTGGAGCAGGTTGCTCACGGTGCGCTGCTGACGGGTCAGGGGATCGGTCACCGTGATCTCACGTCCCGTGCCGGACAGGATCCCGCTCGTGACCGAGTCAGTGAACGTGCCCAGCGGACTCCCGATCGCCACGACCAGCTGGCCGACCTGCAGGTTCGAGGACGAGCCGATCTGCACGGTGGGCAGGTTGCTCGCCTCGACCTTCACGACCGCCAGGTCCTTGTCCGGGTCGCTGGCGACGACCCTGGCCGCCAGGTCGCGCCCGTCCTCGAGGGTGACGGTCAACGTGCCGTTGCCTTCGACCACGTGCCAGTTCGTGAGGATGTACCCGTTCGCGTCGAAGATGAAGCCGGAGCCCACGCCCGTGGCCGGGACCGAGAACGGTCCGAAGCGGCTGTTGACCGACGACGACGTGATGGTGACAACGGCGGGGCTGGCCTTGGCCGCCACATCCACGACGGCGTTGCCGGAGTCGACGTGCACGACGCTCGTCGTATTGGCCGATGGTGAGGGGTTCGCGGCGCCGGTCTCGCCCGGGTGGAGCAGCGCGGTCGTGCCCACGGAGGCGATCGTTGCGGAGAGGAGCGAGACGGCCACCACGGGCAGGAGCGGGCCTGAAAGACGCCGTCGTCGCCGCGGGGCCTCCGGCGGGACGGGCTCGGGAGGGCTCTCAGACCTCGGCGCGGAGCTGAGGTTGTGCGGCGGGTAGGTGGCCGACTCAGGACCCGATTGGGGGTCCGGGCCGAGGCCACGATCGGGGAACGGGTTCTGCGTATCCATGCCACTGGTCTATGCCCGCCGGATGAGAACGTCATGAGACTCCGGGCGGGTCGGGGTCTCAGGACTTTCTCAGGAGAGAGGGGCAGGATCGCCAGCGATCCGGACCGATCGGTCGGTCGACCAGAGCCTCCGACGGCGGCCCCCTCTCACGATCACCACGACTTCGTTGACGGAGGAAACCGATGCGTTGGAGGACGCTCCTCGCGGCCATCATGATCGTCGTGGGCGTGGCGGCGGTGGGCCTCGTCGTGCTCGGCCCCGTCGGCGGCGCCACTCCCGCGAGCCAGTACCTCACGACGGCCGCGCAGCGTACGGACGTCGTCCAGTCTGCAGTCGCCACCGGCTCGATCGCCGCGCAATCCACCTACGGCCTCGGGTTCGGGCGTGATCCATCCATGACGAGCGGGAGCAGCTCCTCGAGCTCCAGCAGCAGCTCTTCGAGCTCCAGCAGCAGCTCTTCGAGCAACTCATCCTCGAGCAACAGCTCAACGGGCGACTGGCTCGTCACTTCCGTCAGCGTCCAGCCAGGGCAGCAGGTCACCAGGGGCCAGCTCCTGGCGACCGCCGATGACAGCAAGGCGCGCCTCCAGCTGACCGTCGCGCAGGCCAACCTCGCGGCCGCACTGGCGAGGCTGGCGGGCGACCAGGCGGGAACCTCGGCTGATGACGTCGCCGCGCTCAAGACGCTGAACGAGGCCAAGGCCCAGCTCAAGGCGGCACGACACAACCGCGTCCTGACCGTCCGGGCGAACGAGGCCGCGATCAGCAAGGCCGCAGCCGAACTGTCGAAGGCCCAGAAGCAGCTGGCCTCCGACCGGGCGGCCAGGAAGGACGACCAGACGATCGCGGTGGACGAGGCCACCGTTTCGGCCGCCCAGCAGGCTCTGGATACCGCGCAGCTGGACGCCACGGCAGCGAGCAACCAGTCGGCCTCGTCAGTGACCTCCGCGCAGCTCGCCGTCGACGACGCGAGCGACCTGTACGACACCAGGACCGAGAGCGCGCCCTCTGCACAGATCGCCGGGGACCGTGCCGCGGTTGCCAACGCATCCAACGCCGCCGCGACCGCAGCGACCACGCTCGCCGGCACCCGAATCGCGGCTCCGGCCGACGGAGTGGTGGCGGCCGTGAACATCTCCACCGGGACGAACGCTCCAGGGGGCGACGCCATCCAGCTCCAGGCCGGTGGCATGCAGGCCAGCGCCCAGTTCTCCGAGACCGACCTGCCGAACCTCGCGCTTGACCAGCCGGCGACCGTCCGCGTGAGTGCCCTCGGGCTGAACCTGACCGGCAAGGTAACGGAGATCCAGCCCGTCGCCAGCACCTCCGGCAGCTCCAGCGTCGTGACCTATTACGTGCTGGTCTCTCTCACGAACGCATCCAACCAGGTCAGGTCGGGCATGTCGGCCAGCGTCTCGGTCGCGACTGCGAGCGCGACGAACGTCATCGCCGTGCCGGCGATCGCGCTCAGCGGAGGCAACGGCAACTACACCGTTCGCGTCATGACGGCCAGCGGTCAGGTCGAGGTCAGGCCGGTCGAAGTCGGTCTCGTGACCAGCTCGCTGGCGGAGATCAAGAGTGGCCTCAACGAGGGCGAACAGGTCGTGACGGGCACCACGACCCCGCGTCAGAACACGAACACGGGCGGCGGCGGTGGTGGGTTCGGGGCCTTCCCGGGTGGCGGTGGAGGCGGCCGAAACGCCCAGCCCGGCGGCAGCGTAAGGCTCCCATAAGCGAGCCGATCCGATGAGTGAGCCGATCGTCGCCCTCGATGGCGTGTGGCGGGTCTACGACATGGGCCGCCTCCAGGTGGTTGCCCTGCGCGACATCGATCTCCGGGTGGCGCCGGGCGAGTTCGTCGCCGTCGTCGGCCCATCGGGCTCAGGCAAGTCCACGCTGATGCACATCGTCGGCTGCCTCGACCGGCCGACGAGCGGCGAGTACCGTCTCGCGAGCACGCCGGTGGGGACCCTCGACGACGACGGCCTCGCCCGGTTCCGCAGCCGGACGATCGGCTTCGTCTTCCAGAGCTACAACCTGCTAGCCCGGACCACGGCCCTCGACAACGTCGCCGCACCCCTGCTCTACCAGGGCGTTTCGCGACGCGAGCGATTGGCGCGGGCGCGGGCCTCCCTCGAACGGCTCGGGCTCGGCGACCGGCTCGACCATACGCCCGCCGAGCTGTCGGGCGGCCAGCAGCAGCGGGTCGCGATCGCCCGCGCACTGGTGACGGACCCGGCGCTGATCCTCGCCGACGAGCCGACCGGCAACCTTGCCAGCGACCAGGGCGCGGAGGTGCTCGCACTCTTCAAGGAGCTGCACCAGGCGGGCCGGACGATCGTTCTGATCACCCACGACCACGACGTCGCCGCGGCCGCAGATCGCCAGGTGCACCTGCGCGATGGCGGGATCGTGGACAGGCCGCTCGCGGCGTGAGCCCCAGGGGTCAGCGAGGGCAGCTGCCATGAGCGTCGTCGAGCTCGTCCGCCTGGCGCTGTCACGCATCGGGTCGAGCCGGCTGCGTGCCGCGCTGACCATGCTCGGCGTGATCATCGGGGTGGCGTCGGTGGTGGCCCTCGTGGCCGTCGGTCAGGGTGCGACCAGTGGGATTACCGCACGCCTGGAGGGTCTCGGGACGAACCTGCTGACGGTGACCCCCGGGAGTTCGACCGAGGGCTTTACGCGTCGCGCGGCGGGATCAGCCACGACGCTGACGGTCGATGACGCCAAGGCGATCTCGGCGCTGGACGGCATCGCCGCCGTTGAGCCCGAGATCTCCACCCAGCAGCTCGTCCAGGCAGGCACCCTCAACACGACGACGAACATCGTCGGGACGACGGCCGACTTCATGCCGGTCCGCGCCTACACGATCTGGCAGGGCTCGTTCCTGACCGACGCGAGCGTCAACGCCGGCCTTCGGGTCGCCGTGCTGGGCTCGACCACCGCCGACGACCTTGGCCTCGACGCGTCCTCGATTGGCAGCCAGATCTCGATCGGCGGGCTGCCCTTCCAGGTCGCCGGCATCCTGCAGGCAAAAGGCTCTGCCGGGCCGTTCAGCCAGGACGACCAGGTGCTCATCCCATTGGCGACGGCGCAGCACTACTTCGTGCAGGGCGAGAGCGTTCGCTCGATCGGGGTCAGCGTCGCCGACGCCGATCAGATGGACCTTGCCAAAGCCGAGATCCAGAGCGCCCTCGAGCAGCGCCACGGGATCGCCGCGGACGGCACCGACGACTTCACGATCCAGGACCAGGCGCAGCTCCTGAGCACCGTGTCCGCGGTCACCACGACGCTCACGATCCTGCTGGCAGGGATTGCCTCGATCTCGCTCGTCGTCGGCGGGATCGGGATCATGAACATCATGCTCGTGTCGGTCCGCGAGCGAACGCGCGAGATCGGGATCCGCAAGGCGATCGGCGCGCGAGGACGGGATGTCATGGCCCAGTTCCTGATCGAGGCGCTGACGCTGTCGCTGCTCGGCGGGCTGGTCGGGATCGTCGTCGGGGTCGCCGTTTCCGCCCTGATCGGCGCGCTCGCCGGCTGGGGTTTCGTGTTCAACCCGATCACCCCGTTCGTTGCCATCGTCTTCAGCCTCGCCGTCGGCGTCATCTTCGGCGTCTGGCCGGCACGCCAGGCAGCTCGCCTGGACCCAATCGTCGCTCTTCGATACGAATAGGAGTCAGCGCGTCTTGGAGCAACTTCCATCGTCCAACCCCCTCGAGGAGCCGGCTTCCGACTACCGGCCGGGCTCGGGCTTTTCCTCGGGCTCGAATCCCCCGCCGGGCTCTGCCTTTCCCTCGGGCTCGAATCCCCGCCCGGCCCCGCTCCGCCAGCCCGTCCGCGCGGGCGCCTGGCGTCCATCTTCAGCGGCTCGGCCATTCTCGCGCTCGCGGCGCTGGTCGCCGTCGGCGGCGTGACGTTCGCAATCGGCCGGCTCACCGCGCCTACCGCAGCCGCTGCCACGAACCGCACGGGTGGCAACGGCTTCAACTTCGGCAACGGCCCGCGGGCGAGCGGGGCACCCGGCGCAGGCCGACAGGGCGGACCCGGTGGCTTCTTCGGCGGTGGCGGTGCGGGGCTCACCATCCGCGGAACCGTGACCAGCATCACAGCCGACACGCTGACACTGACGCTGACGTCCGGGGCTACTGTCGAGATCCCGCTCCAGTCATCCACGACGTACCACGCTCAGACCGCAGGCACGAAGAGCGACGTCCAGAGCGGCAAGGAAGTCCTCGTCCAGCTCGATGTCGCGAACGGCGGTGGCGGAGGCGGAGGTGCCGGCGGCAGCGCCGGAGCCAGTCCCGGCACGAACGGCGCCGGCCGCATCGGACCCGCGCGAGACATCACGGTGGTCGCCCCCTGACTGAATCTCGCTACCTTGTAAGCACGCTCGGCCGAGATCCGCGTCTCGAAGCCCGCCCAGGGCGGCCCACCCGGCCCGGCACTCGGAGGCGATCGATGCACCTGCTGGTCGTCGAGGACGATCGAAAGCTCGGACGCCTCCTGCGCCGCCTGCTCGAGGAGGACCGGCACGTCGTCGAGCTCGCTGTCGACGGCAGGACCGGCCTGGAGCTGGCGCTCGATGCGCCCGGGATCGACGCGATGATCCTCGACATCGGCCTGCCGGATATCTCCGGCCTCGACGTCGCTCGGGAGGTCCGCGCGGCCGGCTCCGACCTCGCCATCCTCGTGCTGACGGCGCGGGACACGGTCGGGGACCGCGTCACCGGGCTGGACTCCGGGGCTGACGACTACCTCGTCAAGCCCTTCGCGTATGAGGAGCTCGCCGCTCGCCTGCGAGCCCTCTCGCGGAGGTCGGCCGTCGGGCTGAGCCGGCCCGGACCGCGCCTGGTCAACGGCTCGATCGTCCTCGACGAGGGCACTCGCCGGGTGACCGTGGACGAGCGCGCCGTCAATCTCAGTCCGCGCGAGTTCGCGCTGCTCGAGTGCCTGCTGCGACATCCGGGCCGCGTCATGACGCGTGACCAGCTGCTCGACCAGGCCTGGCCGTACGGCGTATCCGTCACCTTGAACGCCGTCGACGCGTACGTGCACTATCTGCGCGAGAAGCTCGGCGCCGCAGGGCAGCGGATCGAAACGGTGCGCGGCGTTGGCTATCGGATGGCAACCGCGTGACGGAGAACTCGCTACCGGGAACGCTGCGGCGGGCCCTCGGGCGACTGGAGGGCCGCTTCGCACGGCGCGCGGTGGGGACGGCCCGTTCGCGCATCTCCGACGCGGCGCTCCTGCGACGAACGCGGTGGCGCCTCGTCGCCTGGAGCGGAGCAGCGACCTTCGTGGTGCTGGCCGTTCTCGGTTCGGTCCTGTACTTCTCGGTGGCGCAGTCGCTGGCTTCAACGAGCCGGGCGACTCTCCAGAACCGGGCCGACATGATCGAGCGCTTCATCACGGAGCCTCGGGGTCCGCGCTTCGACCCGACGCGCTTCGGGCTGCTGCTCGGTGGCCCGGCGTCGGGCACCTATGGGTACCTCGTCACGCCGACCGGCACCAGCATCGGGCCTCCGGAGCTCGGTTCAGGCGGCCTCCCCGATCCGGCCAGCGTGTCGGCCGCGCGCGCGGGACCCGTCGACGTTCGTGCGGTCAGTCTGAGCGGCACGCCATTCCGCGTCCTCAGCGAGCCGGTCAACGGCCCCGATGGGACCTACGTGATCCAGACCGCCGTCGAGACGACCAACGAGCAGCACACGCTGTCCGTGCTGCTGGGGGTCCTGCTGCTGGGCGGGCTGCTGGCGGTCCTGGGGGCGTCGGCGGTCGGCGCCGTGTACGCCCAACGGGCCCTCGTCCCGATCCGTGAGTCCCTCCGTCGCCAGCGGGAGTTCGCGGCGGACGCCAGCCATGAGTTTCGGACCCCGCTGGCTGTCATCCGCTCGAGCGTCGAGCACCTGCAGCGACACCAGGACGCCCCGGTCCGCGACGTCGGCGACGCGCTGCACGACATCGACGACGAGGTCGAGCACCTGACGGCGCTGGTGGGCGACCTGCTCCTCCTTGCGCGGACCGACTCGGGGGTGGTCGAGCTCGAGCGGAATCCAGTCGACCTGGCCGACGTTGCAGGCGAAGCGCTCGCCTCCGTTTCCTCCCTCGCGCAGCGCCACGGCGTCCGCCTCCTGCTCGACCCCGAGCCCGCGACGGTCGTGGGCGACCAGCTGCGCCTCCGCCAGCTCGTGACGATCCTCGCCGACAACGCGATTGCACACAGCCCCGCCGGTGGAACGGTGACGGTCGGGATCCGACCGGCGCGCAACGCCGCCCGCCTCACGGTCGACGACCAGGGTCCGGGTATTCCGGCGGCCGACATCCCGCGCGTGTTCGATCGGTTCTGGCGAGGCCCCAACGCGCCCGAAGGGGGCACGGGCCTGGGACTGGCGATCGCGGCATGGATCGTGGAGCGGCACGGCGGCACGATCTCGGCCGACAACAGGCCCAAGGGTGGGGCGCGCTTCGAGGTGAGCCTGCCGATCACGGCCGGCTGAGCGTTCCGGGCACCGCCGGCTCAGCCTGTCCCACCCGATCCGGGCGGGTTTTTCGTTGTGTTCCGGAGGTCGTCGTGTGCGACCATTCACCGGCTCGGCTGCCGGGGTACAGGCGCTCCGGTGACCGTCGAGGGAACAGGGAGGGAACCAATGACCCGAACCACAGTGCGCGCGCGCTTCGCGCTGCTCGGTGCGATCGCGATCGCGCTGAGCGCGTGCTCGTCGAGCGCGTCACCCGGGGCAAGCTCGGGCACCGGCGCCGCGAAGGTCGAGATCTTCTCGTGGTGGACCGCCGGTGGCGAAGCTACCGGGCTCAACAAGCTGATCGATCAGTTCAACTCGAAGAATCCACAGTGGCAGGTCGTCAACCAGGCGGTCGCCGGCGGGGCGGGCTCGAATGCCAAGGCCGTCCTCAAGACCCGCGTGCTCGACAACAAGCCGCCCGATCTCTTCCAGTCGCACATGGGTCACGAGCTGACCGACACCTGGCTCCAGTACATTGAGCCGCTCGACGACCTGTACGCGAAGAACAGCTGGAACGACAAGTTCCCGAAGGGCGTGATGGACATCATCTCGGACGGCGGCCATATCTGGGCCGTGCCGGTGAACATCCATCGCGCGAACGTGCTCTGGTACAACAAGAAGGTCTTCAGCGCCAACGGGATCAAGCCGCCGACGACCTGGGACGAGTTCAGGACGGTCGCCGACAAGCTGCGCGGCAAGGGGATCATTCCGCTCGCGCTGGGCGGCAAGGACAACTTCGAGGCCGGTCAGGTCCTCGAGACGATCCTCATCGGGACGCTCGGGGCCGACAAGTACAAGGGCCTTTGGACGGGCACGACGAACTGGGCCGGCGCCGACGTCACCAAGGCGCTCACCACGTTCAAGACTGTCCTCGGCTACGTGAACCCGGATCACTCGGCGCTGACCTGGGACCAGGCCAACGATCTCGTGATCAGCGGCAAGGCGGCCATGACGATCATGGGCGACTGGGTCGACGGCTACAACGCGTCCAAGAACTTCACGGACTACGGCTGGGCCCTGGCGCCCGGCAACAAGGACATCTACGACGCGCTTTCGGACGTGTTCGCCCTGCCCAAGGGCGCCAAGAACGCCGACGCGGCCAAGTCCTTCCTGACGTTGCTCGGGTCGCCCGAGGGCCAGGACATCTTCAACCCGAACAAGGGCTCGGTCCCGGCGCGTCTCGACGCGGGCAAGCCGGCCGCCGATCAGAAGCAGTACGACGACTACCTGAAGTCGGCGCAGGCCGACTGGAAGGCCGACACGATCGTCCCCAGCCTCGAGCATGGGGCCGCTGCCAAGCCGAGCTGGGCGACGGCCTACAACCAGGCGGTCACCCTGTTCATGACCAGCGGCAATGTCGCGGCGGCGCAGACGGCGCTCGTCAAGGCGTGCAAGGACGCCGGCATCTGCAAGTAGCGCTAAACCTGGCATCTGAAAAGGGGCGGCTTCGGCCGCCCCTTTCGTCCCTTCGGGCGGTGGCTCGGCCGCCGGTTCGGCAAGCCGTCCGCGGGTCTCGGCGGTCGGTTTGGCCTCTCATTCGGCGCTGCTCGTGAGACCGCCCAGCCGCGATCGCGTCCTGTCGCTGGTGCTCATCGCGCCGTCGATCCTGGCCGTGGGTGTGTTCGTCTACGGGTTGATCGGCTGGACCGCCTTCGTCTCGACGACCAACTGGAACGACCTCCTGCCCGACTACTCGTCCGCGGGCCTGGCGAACTTCGCGAGCATCTTCGACAACCCTCGCTTCCAGATCGACCTGCGCAACACAACCGTTTTCACGGTTTGCTTCGTCGCCGCCGCGCTGGTGCTCGGGCTCGTGCTCGCCAATCTGATCGACCGGCGCATCCGGGCGGAGGGCTTCTTCCGGAGCGTGTTCCTCTTCCCGATGGCGATCAGCTTCATCGTGACAGGCGTCGTCTGGAAGTGGTTGCTGACGCCCTCATCCGGGTTCAACAGCCTGTTCCACCTGGACCCCACAACCAATCGCTGGTTCACCGACGAGACCGTCATCCACCTCGGGAGCGATTCGCCGGTCGGCCGATGGCTGGGCGACATCGGGCTCGGCTTCCTGACCAGCACCAACTTCGGCGTACCGGTCGCGATGCTTTCGATCGTGCTGGCGGCGGTCTGGCAGATGTCGGGCTTCGTGATGGCGCTCTACCTTGCCGGGCTGCGCGCGATTCCCGACGAACTGCGGGAGGCCGCACGGGTCGACGGCGCGACCGAGCTGCGCGTCTTCCGGCACGTGGTGCTGCCGCTGCTGACCCCGGTGACGATCTCCGCGGTAATCATCCTCGGCCACATCAGCCTGAAGATCTACGACCTCACCGTCGCCATGTCACCCATCGGGCCGGGATTCGGCACGGACGTGCCCGCCAACTTCATGTGGACGACAGCGTTCAACGACAACCAGTTCGCGCGCGGGGCCGCCGTGGCGGTGGTGATGCTCGTGCTGATCGCGATCGTGATCGTCCCGTACCTGATTTGGACGGGTCGGCGGGAAATCGAGCGATGAGCCGGGAGATCGAGCGATGAGCCGGGAGATCGAGCGATGACGGCCGATGCCGTGCGGTCGGAGGTTCTCCGACCCCGAAGCCTCAGCCGCGCCCGCCGGCCGACCGTGCGCGCCTCGCGCTTCGTCCTCTACGCGGCGCTGCTGGTCATGGCCGCGTTCTACCTCACACCGGTCTACGTCCTCCTCGTGACCGGGCTGAAGGGCTTCGACGAGGTCAGCCTCGAGCGCATGTGGGACTTTCCGCAAGGGCTGAGCCTGACCGGCTTCGCCGACGCGTTCGACAAGCTGGCACCGAACCTGGCGAACAGCTTCCGGCTCGTCATCCCGGCGACGCTGATCTCGGCGGCGATCGGATCGCTGAACGGCTACATCCTCGCGAAGTGGCGTTTCCGCGGCTCCGAAGTGCTCTTTCCGCTGATCCTGTTCGGGATGTTCATCCCCTACCAGGCGATCCTCATCCCGCTGCTGCAGGTGACCCGCGGGCTAGGCGTTGCGGGCTCGATCGAGGGGCTGATCCTGGTCCACGTCGTGTACGGCATCCCCATCACGACGCTCATCTTTCGGAACTACTACGCGGCGATCCCGAACGAGCTGATCGAGGCGGCCCGCGTCGATGGCGCGGACTTCGTGCGGATTTATCGCGATGTCCTGCTGCCGCTGTCCATCTCGGGGTTCGTCGTCGTGCTGATCTGGCAGTTCACCTCGATCTGGAACGACTTCCTCTTCGCGGTCACGCTTACCGAGCAGAGCAACTGGCCGGTCACCGTGGCACTCAACAATCTCGCGGGGAGCTTCAGTGTCGAATGGAACGTACAGATGGCGGGTGCGCTGCTTGCCGCGCTGCCGACGCTGCTGGTGTTCGTCTTCCTGGGCCGCTACTTCGTGCGCGGCCTCCTCGCGGGATCGCTCAAGGGCTGACCAGGGCGGGCTGCTGGCCAGCTCGCCGGCCGGACGGGCGGCTACAGCGCGCGGACGCGATTGTTCTTGGCGTTGTGTTCCAGCTCGGCCAGGCCCAGGGCCTCGAGCAGGGGCGGGACGTACATCCCGAACCGGCCGCGGTAGCCTTTTCGCAGCCCGTACCAGCCGCCAACCGGGTTCGTCGGCGACCGGCCCCACGCCTCGACCGTCCCCTCGGCCGCGGGCTTCTGCTCGTCTGCGGCGCCGAGCGGCACCCAGTCACCTTGCTGCTTGAGCCATCCGTAGAGGTCGTCGATGCAGCGCAGGTGGTAGGAGAGCTTCGTCGAGCCGACGATGCACTGGAGCGCGGGCGGATCCGCGGCTTCGTCGCGGTACATCTGGTAGTCGGAGGTCCCGGGCGCCGTCTTGAGCTGCCACGGATCCTCCCGGGTCCCCTTGCCAACCACGGTGTTCGTCGCCATGACTGCCTCCTCCTTCGTCATTGCGCGGGCCTGCCGATGCGCGGGCGTTCGGTCGCGCGGGCTGCTGTTGCCTCGGCGTGCTGTCGCGCGGGCGTGCCTGACCACGATACGGTTTCCCGGTGACTCCTGGTTCGACGAGATCGGAGGGCAGGTTGCGCCTCAGGACGGCCGCGCTCCTGGCCGTCGCTGTCCCCGTCGGCCTGGCGATCGCCCTGGCCGTCGACGTCCTACGGCTGGGTGGCACCGACGCCTGGCTGGCCGCTCATGGACGGACGCCGGCGTACGAGCGCCTCGGCCGCCTGGTCCAGGTCGGAGATCGACGCCTGTACCTGGACTGCCGTGGTAGCGGCGCGCCGACCGTCGTGCTCGAGAACGGCCTGGGAAGCGGGGCGGAGGGTTGGGGTTTCGTCCTGCCGCGGATCGCGGAGCGGACGCGAATCTGCGCCTACGACCGCGCAGGGATTGGCCAGAGCGAGCCCGCGCCGCGGCGCACGGTGGCCGACGCGGTCGAGGAGCTCCGTGCGCTGCTTACGACCGCGGGCGAGCGGCCGCCCTACATCCTGGTCGGGATGTCCCTGGGCGGAACGCACGTGCGGGTCCTGGCCGGACGGCACGCCGACGAGACCGTGGGCGTCGTCCTCATCGACGCGTACCTGCCCGACGCCGACTACGCGTCGCGCCTCGGCCTGGACGCGGCGACGCTCCAGGACTGGGCGCGGGGGATCGACGACACCTCACGAACGATCGAGGCCGTTGAGCACCTCGACTGGGAGGCCAGCGTGAGGCAGCTTCAGGCTTCCAGTGTCGCCCGGCTGCCCCTCGAGGTCCTGACCGTCGACCAGCACCTCAGGTTCGTCGACCCCCGTCTCTCGCCTGCCGACGTCGAGCGGCTGATCGACGCCCAGCAGCGCTGGATCCAGGCCCTCTCGCCTGGCATGACGCGACTCACGATCGCGGAGCGCAGTGGGCACGTGATCCAACTCGACCGGCCGGACCTGGTCATCCAGGCCATCGAACGACTCGTCGCTCTTTCCCGCACGTAGGGCGACGCCCCGGGCGTTTCGGCTCCGGGGCGTCTTCGGATGGCTTGTGGGGGCTGCTTGCGCGGCCGTTTCTAGCCGCAGATGGCGTAGGCGCGAACGCTCCAGGTCTTGCCCTTGACGATCAACGCCGAACCGACGACCGTCCAGGTATTGATCGCGCTGGGATAGGACGAGATGAGCCGGACCTTGTCGAGCGTGTCGTTCGTGGTCACCATGCCGCCGCCCGACAGGAGGGTCTTGCCGACAGGGCAGGACACCGATGCAGTGCCGCTTCGCGACGTGCTGGTCAGGCTCACGAGTGCCGACTGCACGATGCTCGTCGTCGCGATGGCGCCCGCGGGGCCCTGAAGTCCCTGTGGACCGGCAGGCCCGACTGGACCGGCTGGACCAACAGCGCCGGCAGGACCGACAGCGCCGGCAGTACCAACAGCGCCGGCAGGACCGGCAGGTCCGGTAGCACCGTCAGCACCCGCGGGACCCGC
>VBFZ01000035.1 GCA_005880805.1 Chloroflexota bacterium
AGCAGCGGGGTGAACTGCCCGCCTTCCACCAGCCGCACGTAGAACTCGTAGCCCTCCATACCCGCGGAGTGCGGCGCCGACGCCACGGAATAAGGCCGCTGGACAAGCCGCTCGTCGGCGAACACCCCGATCGTCATGTACTGGCCCGCATCGAAGGGTGTGGGCTCGGCGTCGAAGCGGACCCAGACGTAGCAGAGGCTCTCGGTCTCGTCCTCCCGGCGGACGAGCGTTGCGTTGTACTGGGGCGCCTCGTGCGCGATCGTGCGCGTGTCGGTGGCCAGGTCGGTCATCGGCCGGAAGTGTAGCCGGGCCCGTCACGCCACCGTCGGGCGCGTTCAGGGCGCTCGAGCCGGGATCTCGCGACCGAAAGCACGGTTGATCGGCGCGAAAAGAGACTGAGCCCCGGCCAACGGTATGATTTCGCCCGATCCCATCGTTTGCCTGCGGGCCGCAGCCATCACGCGTGCAAGGAGCCCTCCTCCCATGGCCGACACCGTCGCCCCTCCCGCTGAACGTGCCACGGAACGCCAGCACCGCGCGACCAAGCGCTACATCTACTCCTGGGGAGCGGGCCGGGCGGAGGGCAACGCCAATATGCGTGACCTGCTCGGCGGCAAGGGCGCGGGGCTGGCCGAGATGACGAGCGCGGGCCTCCCGGTTCCGCCCGGCTTCACGATCACGACCGAGGCCTGCAACGACTACTTCGCCGCCGGCGAGAGGCTGCCCGAGGGCCTCTGGGACGACGTCCTGGAAGCCGTCAAGGAAGTCGAGCAGGAGACCGGCAAGGGCTTCGGCGACCCTCCCAACCCCCTGCTCGTGAGCGTGCGTTCAGGCGCGAAGTTCTCGATGCCCGGCATGATGGACACCGTCCTCAACCTCGGCCTGAACGAGCAGACGCTCCAGGGACTCATCGCCCTGACCGGCAACGAGCGGTTCGGGTGGGACGCGTACCGGCGCTTCATCCAGATGTTCGGCCGGATCGTGATGGACGTCGACGGCACGAAGTTCGACGAGGCGCTCGACGCCGCCAAGCACGCGCGGAGCGTCGAACAGGACACGGACCTCGACGCGGCCGCCCTGCGTGAGGTCACCGACCAGTTCAAGGCGATCGTCCGCCGCGAGACCGGTCGCGAATTCCCCGCCGACCCGTATGAGCAGCTGGACCTCGCCATCAAGGCGGTCTTCGCGTCCTGGTTCGGCAAGCGGGCGCGCGACTACCGTGACTACAACAAGATCCCGCACGACCTCGGAACGGCGGTGAACGTCGTAACGATGGTCTTCGGGAACATGGGCAACGACTCCGGGACGGGCGTCGCCTTCACCCGCGACCCGAACACCGGCGAGAAGACGCTCTACGGCGAGTACCTGACGAACGCACAGGGCGAGGACGTCGTTGCCGGGATCCGCACACCGCAGAAGATCGCCCAGCTCGAGCAGGACCTGCCGCAGGCGTACGACGAGTTCCAGCGGATCGCCGGCCGCCTGGAGGAGCACTACCGGGACGTCCAGGACCTCGAGTTCACGATCGAGCGCGGGCGACTGTTCATGCTCCAGACGCGCGCCGCAAAGCGCACGGCGGCGGCCGCCGTCCGAATCGCCGTGGACATGGTCGAGCAGGGGATCCTGAGCAAGGAAGAGGCACTTCAGCGGATCGAGCCGGCCCATGTCGACCAGCTCCTCCGCGACCAGTTCGACCCCCGGGAGCGCTCGAAGGCCACGCGTGTCGCGAGGGGCCTGAACGCGTCACCCGGCGCGGCCGTCGGCAAGGCGGTCTTCTCGGCTGATACCGCGGTCGAGTGGGCGGGGCGAGGCGAAAAGGTCGTCCTCGTACGCATCGAGACGTCGCCCGACGACTTCCACGGGATGGCCGTCGCCCAGGGGATCCTCACCGCGAGAGGCGGTGCCACGAGCCACGCTGCGGTGGTTGCGCGGCAGATCGGCAAGCCGTGCGTGGCGGGCTGCGCCGTCCTCCAGATCGACTATGCCAAGGGCACCGCGACTGCCGGTGACGTGACCTTCAGGCAGGGCGATCCGATCAGCGTCGACGGTTCGACCGGCGAGGTCTTCGTGGGCGCGCTGCCGACGGTTTCCGCGCGGTTCGAGGACCAGCCGGACCTGCAGCGAATCCTGGGCTGGGCCGACGAGATCCGGCGCCTCCAGGTGTGGACCAACGCCGACAAGCCGGAGGAAGCCGCCCAGGCCCGAAGCTACGGCGCGCAGGGCATCGGCCTCTGCCGCACGGAGCACATGTTCCGAGAAGGGGAGCGGCTCGAGATCGTGCGCGGCGCGATCCTCGTCGCGTTTGCGGCGACGCGCGCGAAGGCGAAGGCAGAGGCCGGCGGGAACCTGACCGCCGAGGAGCAGAAGGCCGTCTCCACGTTCGATGCCGCCCTGGCGAAGCTCGAAGGTCTCCAGCAGGGCGACTTCGAGGGCATCTTCCGGGCAATGGACGGCCTGCCCGTCGTGATCCGGCTGATCGATCCGCCACTCCACGAGTTCCTGCCGAACCGCGAGGAGCTGATCGAACAGGTCACGCGGTTCGACGCGACCGGGACTCCCGAGAGCGAGCCCGAGTACGCGAAGGCGCGCGAGCTGCTCGCGGCCGCGAACGCTCTCCACGAGCAGAACCCGATGCTCGGGCTCCGTGGCTGCCGGTTGGGGTTGCTGATCCCGGACTTCGTAAAGGTCCAGACGCGGGCGATCCTGAACGCGCAGATCGCCGTCAAGCGGGCCGGTGGCGACCCTCGCGCGGAGATCATGATCCCGCTCGTCGGCCACGTGAACGAGCTCAAGGAGACGCGCCGCATCCTCGAGGCAGAGGCACGGGCCGTCGAGCAGGCGGCCGGTCTCAAGGTCGACTACAAGTTCGGCACGATGATCGAGATCCCGCGTGCCTGCTGGGTCGCCGACCAGATCGCCGAGCACGCGGAATTCTTCAGCTTCGGCACGAACGACCTGACGCAGATGACCTTCGGCTACAGCCGCGACGACGCCGAGGGCGGCTTCCTGCTCAAGTACGTCGAGGACAAGATCCTGCCCGAGAACCCCTTCCAGACCCTCGACCCGGTGATCGTGTCCGAGATGGAGATGGCGGTCACCAAGGGCCGCTCGGCCCGTCCCTCCCTGGAGGTCGGGATCTGCGGCGAACACGGCGGCGACCCGGCGTCGATCGCCGCGTGCCATCGGATCGGGCTGAACTACGTGTCCTGCTCGCCGTTCCGGGTTCCGGTAGCTCGTCTGGCGGCCGCCCAGGCTGCGCTCGCCGCGGGAGAGCGCGACCGCTAGCCCGCGCCCGCGTCCCCAGATGACTGACTGGCCTCGATCCTGACGACGGGGCCTCGCGGCGGCCGTGGTGGCCGCCAGTTCCGGCGCGTGCTGCTCGACGTGACGCCGCTGCGGCTGGACCGCGACTACCGCTACCTGTGGGGCGGCCAGGTCGTGAGCGGGATGGGCAACCAGATGACCCGCATCGCGCTGCCGTACCAGGTCTACGTCCTCACCGGATCGACCCTGGCGGTCGGCCTGCTCACCGCCGTCCAGCTGCTTCCGATCCTGGCCTTCTCCCTGGGGGGTGGGGCGATCGCCGATGCGGTCGACCGGCGGCGGCTATTGCTGATCACTGGATCGGGCCTCGCGCTGTGCAGTCTCGCGCTGGCCTGGCTTGCGCTCTCGGGCTCTCGGTCACTTCTCGCGATCCTTGCCGTCGCGTTCGTGGCGGCCAGTCTCGCCGCGATCGACCAGCCGGCGCGCTCCTCGGCGATCCCCCGGTTGGTGCCGGCGGCGCGGCTTCCGGCGGCGATCGCCCTGAACCAGCTCAACCTGCAGACCGCCTCGATCGTCGGCCCCGCCGTCGGCGGCATCGTGATCGCGACCGTCGGCCTGCCGGCGGCCTACGCGCTCGATGTCGTCTCGTTCAGCGCCGCGATCGGCACACTGCTGGCCATTTCTCCGCTGCCACCGCTCGACCGAGCCGTCCGTCCGAGCCTTAATGCCATCCTGGAGGGCCTCCGGTTCGCCCGCCGCCGCCCGCTCATCCTGTCGACCTTCGCGATCGACCTGAACGCGATGATCTTCGGCATGCCGACCAGCCTGTTCCCGGCGCTGGCGGTGTCCGTGTTCGGCGTCGGCGCCGTCGGCGTTGGGCTGCTGGCCGCCGCGCCCGCGGTCGGGGCGTTCCTCGGCGCATTCCTGTCCGGATGGGTGACCACGGTCCGGCGTCGCGGAAGGGCGGTGATCGTGGCAGTTCTCGCCTGGGGAGCGGCGATCGTCGGTTTCGGCCTGGCGACATTCTCGTTCCCGCTCGCCCTGCTGCTCCTGGCGGTCGCGGGCACGGCCGACGTCCTGTCGGCCGTGTTCCGCTCCACGATCGTGCAGCTCGAGACGCCGGACGAGCTGCGCGGCCGGGTCACCGCGATTCACATCCTGGTCGTCACCAGCGGTCCGCGCCTCGGTGACATCGAGGCCGCCGCGGTGGCCGCGCTGATCGGTGTGCAGGCGTCGGTCGTGACGGGCGGGCTGCTCTGCCTGCTGGGCGTCTTCGTCGTCCACCGGCTGTTTCCGCAGCTCGACGCCCACGTCGCGCCGGTCTCGGAGGTTGAAGGAGGGCTGGCCGCTCCCGCCTGATCCCGACGCCAGGCCGAACCACGGTCGCCACCCACCGGGCGCGCGTCACGCGCCGGCCAGCAGCCCGCCGTAGCGTCGTTCACCTGCCGTGATGGCAATCGGGAGCCGGTTACGCGCCGGCGGCAGCGAGCACGTCGCCGCGTGCGTGAACGCGCAGGGCGGATTGAGCGCGAGGTTGAAGTCGACCGTCACCCGCCCGTCGACGACCGGGGGCGTGTAGAGGTATCGGCCCGCCTCGTACGTCGATTCCCGGTTGGTCAGGTCGCCGAAGATCAGGAAGAGGCCGTCGCTGCCCTCCTCTTGCAGGGCGAGGATCTCGAACCGCTGTCCATCGACGAGGAACGAGACGACGGCGGCGACCTGCTCCAGGGCCTCGCCACCGAGGACGCTCGGAAACGCCTCGCGCGACGGGAAGGGCGGGCTGACGGCAGCCTCCAACCGCCAGCGTTGATCGACGGCGAAGTAGTCGAGGCCGGCGAACGACCGGCGAGCGGGACTCTCCAGGTCCACGACCCGGAGGGCGAGCGTGCCGCCACGCACGATCAGGTGAAAGCGGACGCGGCCAACGCTCACGAAGGTGGTGTTCGGCTCGGTGTCGGGGACGAGCGTCCGCCTGCCGGCGTGTTCGCCGTCGACGGTGGCTTCCGGGGACGTGGCGCGCAGGGACGCGGTGCCGTCACGGACGTCGATCGCGCCGACGACCGGCGGACCACCGGGCAGCACGACGTCGTTCGCGGGGTCGCTGCCGAGCGTGGACGTGCCCTGAGCCAGCCAGTGGAGGCCCACGACGTTGAACCAGCTCTGCTCGCCGCGCAGCCTGTCCTCTCGCCGCTGCCGCGCAGCCTCGATCTCGTAAACGTAGGCGGGCCCGGAGATCGTCGTCACGAGCCGGAAGCATAGACTTGGGAGCGAGGAGGAAGGCGTGGACGCAGGCGGGTTGGCGAAGACCGGGGCGCTCGGCGGCCACCGCGTCGTCATCGTGGGCGGCGGATTCGCCGGCCTGTACGCTGCGCGCGGCCTCAAGGGTGCGGGCGTCGATCTGACCCTCCTCGACAAGCGGAACTTCCATCTCTTCCCGCCGCTGCTCTACCAGGTGGCCACCGGCGCGCTATCTCCGGGCGAGATCGCCCAGCCGCTCCGGGCGATCCTGCGCAAGGACCCGGACGCGACGGTCCTCCTCGCGGAGGCGGTCGGGATCGACGTGACGCGACGGCGGGTTTTGCTGGCCGACGGCGGGCCGATCGAGTACGACACGCTGGTCGTGGCGACCGGCGCCCAGCACGCGTACTTCGGGCACGACGAGTGGGCGAAGCTCGCGCCCGGCCTCAAGACGATGGAGGACGCGCTCGAGATGCGCCGCCGGATCCTGATCGCGTTCGAGGCCGCCGAGCGCGAAGCCGATCCGGTTCGTCGCTCCGAGTGGATGACGTTCGTCGTGGTGGGTGGCGGACCGACCGGCGTGGAGCTCGCCGGGGCGCTCGGCGAGATCGCCCACGACACGCTCAAGCGCGACTTCCGTTCGATCAATCCCGGGGATGCGCACATCGTCCTCATCGAGGGCATGGAGCGGGTCCTGCCGACGTATCCCGCCTCGCTCAGCCGAAAGGCCGCCCGCCAGCTGGAGCAACTTGGTGTCCAGGTGCGGACCGGGTCGTTCGTCACCGATGTCGACGAGAACGCCGTCACGATCAAGGTCGGCGACAGGTCCGAGCGCATACCCACCCGGACGGTGCTTTGGGCGGCCGGCGTCGAGGCATCGTCGCTCGGCAAGGCGCTCGCCGTGGCGACTGGCGTCGCCGCGGACAAGGCGGGTCGGCTGCCTGTCACGCCCGAGCTGACGCTCGCCGGCCACCCCGAGATCTTCGTGGCGGGTGACCTGGCCCTGGTTCCGTGGCGCGACAAGCAACCCGTGCCGGGCGTCGCACCCGCCGCGATCCAGCAGGGCCAGTACGTCGCCCGGGCGATCCGGCGCCGGCTATCCGGCCAGCGATCGGAGCCGTTCCACTATCACGACAAGGGCAGCCTCGCGACGATCGGGCGCTCCCGGGCGGTCGCGGACCTGGGTCGCTTCCGCCGATTCAGCGGCTTCCCGGCCTGGTTCCTGTGGCTGACGATCCACATCGTCTACCTGATGGGCCTCCAGAACCGGCTGATCGTCCTCGTCCGCTGGACGTGGAGCTTCCTGACTCACGGCCGCGGCACGCGCCTGATCACCGGCGGGCCCCTTTTACCGCCGATTAGCGAGCCGGAGCCACCCGCCTAGCTAGCCTGGCCCCTGATGCCGGCGTTTCCGGCTCGCGATATCCACGCAGACAGGCGGCCGGATCAGGTGCCTTCGGCCATCGCCGCGGCAGTCGAACGGCCTCTCAACAGCGAGCCCCCGAGATAGACAGCCGCAGCTACGACGAAACCGACGACATATGCGAAGTCGGCGCCGTGGAGCGTGTCGAAGGCGATGTTGTTGACCGGCCAGCCCGACTTGTAGAGATCGATGCCGAGCTCCGATGTCTGGAACGGAAGCGACACGACGAAGCCTGCGATCAGGGCAACCAGGCCGACGGCCCCACCGTGCAGCCGCCCAAAGTCAACGAGCCGACGTACGTCGACGCGCGCGCCGTTCTGCCACCAGTCGACGAGGACGACGGCCGCCCACGGGGCGATCCAGTAGCTGATGAACAGCAGATACGTCTCAAACTTGTGAGTGAGGTTCCCCGAGTTCAGGTACAGGGTGAACAGGAATCCGAGGATGGCCACGACGACAGCCGAGTAGACGCGCGGCACCCGGACGCCCGCGGCCTGAAGTGACAGCGACCCTGTGTAGTCGTTCAGCGCGTTCACAGCGACGGTGCCGATCGCGATCGCGATGAGCGCCAATGCCCCGAGGACGCCACCGCCGAGGATGTCGCGGATCGTCCCCACGGTTGTCTCGGTCGCCTTGTCCGCGACGAGCAGTCCCAGCAGCTCGATCCACCCCGCGGACAGCGTGAGGCCGAGCGCCGTCAACCAGAAGATGCTCAGGCGGGACGTCGATTGCGGCAGGTAGCGGGTGTAGTCCGACGCATACAGCGACCACGCGAGGACGAAGCTCGCCACCACCGTCGTGAAGGTGACGAACGCGCCCGTGCCGTCCGCTCCCGGAAGTCCATCGGTGCGGCTCGTCCCCGTCGCACCCTGGGCGACGATCGCAACGGTGAGCACCGCGAACATCACGCCGAGCACGATCGCCATGTACTTCTCGAACGTATGGATGCCCTCGTATCCGATTACGCCGAGGGCTCCCTGCACGACGACGATCGCGATCAGGGCAACGACGAAATCGATGCCCGTGAGCAGGCTCAGCGCGGCCGCGCCAAAGACCGAGTTGATCCCGTCCCAGCCGATGCAGCTGAGCCAGTTCAGCAGACCGGGAAGCACGATCGACTTTCCGTACGCCAGGCGGGCAAGCGGCATCTGGGCCATACCTGTGCTGGGGCCCATCGTCGCGAG
>VBFZ01000036.1 GCA_005880805.1 Chloroflexota bacterium
AGCCGCGACGACCTCACGAAGCGCGAATACGAGGTCCTGCAGCTACTCGCCGCAGGGCGGTCGGACGGGCAGATCGCAGACGAACTCTTCATAAGCAAGAAGACCGCAGCCGTTCATGTTGCCAACATCAAGGGCAAGTTTGGCGCGGGGAGCCGTGTGGAGATCGCGACGATGGCGCGCGACCGAGGGCTGGTCGAGCGCGCGAAAGAGTCTCAGCCAGCCCCCCGGTAGATCTCGGCGAGCAGGGCCTGTTGGACCCACAGGCGGTTCTCGGCCTGGTCGAACACGACGCTTTGCGGGCCGTCGATCACTTCGGCGGCGATCTCCTCTCCACGATGAGCCGGCAGGCAATGGAGGACGACCGCGTCCGGCGGCGCCTGGGCGAGAAGCTTCGGGTCGATCGTGTAACCCAGGAACGCCACCCGTCGCGCGGCCGCCCCGGTCTCTGAGCCCATCGAGACCCACGTATCCGCGTAGATGGCGTCTGCGCCTCGGACGGCGGCGCGCGGAAACGGCGCAACTGTGACGCGCCCCCCGCTGACTTGGCCGAGGCGATTCGCGCGCTCGACGATCGACCTGCTGGGGCCATAGCCGTCGGGGTGCGCGATCCGAACCTCGAGGCCCAGCGCGCAGCCCGCGAGCGCGAGCGAGTGGAAGACGTTGTTGCCCTCGCCGATGAAGGCGATCGAGAGTCCGCGCAGCCGGCCGAACCGCTCACGCAGCGTGAGGAGGTCGGCGAGCGCCTGGCAGGGGTGCTCGAGGTCGGTCAGCGCGTTGACGACCGGGACCCGACAGGATGACGCCAGCTGTTCGAGGACCGACTGCTCGAACGTCCTGGCGACCACCCCGTCCACCCAGCGCTCGAGCGTGTGGCCAACATCCTCGACCGATTCCCGGACACCCAGCCCGACCTCGCTCTGCCCGAGGTGCATGGGGTCGCCCCCCAGTCGCCGGACGGCCAGCTCGAAGGACACGCGAGTCCTCAGGCTGGGCTTCTGGAACAGCAGCGCGATCGTCCGCCCGGCGAGCGGCTGCACCGCGGCGGGCCCGATCGCGGCCTTGAGCTCGGCTGCCCGGTCCAGGACCGCCGCGAGCTCCTCTGCCGTAAGGTCCGCGGCAGACAGGAAATCCCGCCGCCGAAGGTCGAGACGCGGCTCTTCTTCTCGACGGGATGGCGCTTCGGGTGCGGGCGCGCGCGCGACGACAGCCATTGGGAGAGTCAGCTCAGCGTGCCTGGGCGGCCAGCGCGCCGTCGGTGACCGACACGGGCAGGTCCTCGAGGAGCGGCTCGGTCCACGTCCAGGCCGAGCCATGCCGAGCTCCAACCGCCCCGTGCCGGGCCGCTTCGACTCGCAACGGGAGACCGAAGATCCCGATGAATCCGACCGCTGCCGCATGGTCGAACGCATCGCCCTGGTCATACGTGGCGAGGCTCTTGTCGTACAAGCTGAGCGGCGACCGGCGGCCTACCACCACCGCGTTGCCGTGGTCGAGCCGCAGTCGCACCTCCCCCGACACCACCCGCTGCGACGACGCGACGTAGCCCCGAAGGTCGCGGTGAAGGGCGCTGAACCACAAGCCGTCGTAGGTGAGCTGGGCCAGCTCGTTCGCCACGAGATGATCGAACCGAAGGGTGTCCTTGGTCAGCGTGAGTCCCTCGAGCGACCGATGAGCCGTGTGCAGCACGACGGCCGCGGGCGCCTCGTAGATCTCGCGACTCTTGATCCCGACCAGCCGATCCTCGACGTGGTCGATGCGCCCAACGCCGTGGCGGCCGGCGAGGGCGCTCAGGCGCTCCACCAGCTCGACCGGCGGGAGCCGTTCGCCGTTGAGCGCAACGGGTATCCCGCCCTCGAACTCGACGACGATCTCCACCGGCTGAGGCGCTTCCGAGGGGTCGACGGTCCACGCGTAGACATCGGCCGGCGGCGCGACCCATGGATCTTCGAGGACGCCGGTCTCGATCGAACGGCCCCACAGGTTGACGTCGATCGAGTACGGGGACTGCTTCGTGATCGGGATCTCGATGCCGCGGGCGGCGGCGTAGTCGATCTCCTCATCGCGCGTCAAGCCCATCCCGATGCGCATCGGCGCGATCACCTCGAGGCCCGGGTCGAGCGCGTGGACGGCGACGTCGAAGCGAACCTGGTCATTCCCCTTGCCCGTGCAGCCGTGGGCGACCGCGTCCGCCCTCTCGCGGCGCGCGACTTCGACGAGCAGCTGGGCAATGAGCGGCCTGGCGAGCGCCGTTGCGAGGGGGTACGCGCCCTGGTACAGCGCATTTGCCTGGAGATGCGGCCAGACGAAGCCGGTGACGAACCGTTCCTTGGCGTCGACTACGTAGGTACGCGCGGCGCCGGCCGAGATCGCACGTGCTTCCACCCCCTCACGAAGCGACCCACCGCCGAGATCGATGGTCAGGGTCACGACCTCGGTGTCGTAGCGCTCCTTGAGCCAGGCGACCGCGACCGAGGTGTCCAGGCCACCGGAGTAGGCGAGCACCACCTTGTTCATCGATCGGCCTCCCGCTCCGTCCGAGCCCCGCTATCCGGCCGACCTGCGTCGGGCAGGGCGAGACCCTGCATCTCGCGGAACTTGCGGTGCCAGCGCTCCAGCCGCTCCTCGTCGGCGAACAGGACCAGCAGCGTGTTGTCTCCTGCGAGCGTGCCTTCCTGCTCGTGCAAGCTCGATTCGTCGATGCCCTGCGCGATCGCATTAGCCGTGCCGGGCGAGCTCGTCAGGACCAGGATGAGCCCGCTTCGGCCGACCGTCACGCGGGTGTCCGCGAGAACTCGTCGCAGGCGGTCGTCGATCACGGGTCGCGGCGCCAGGTCCTCGGGTGCGACGTAGACGTGCCGGCCGCCGCGCGTGACCTTCACGAGGCCGAGCTCGGAGATGTCGCGGCTGACGGTCGCCTGGGTGACGACGAACCCGCGCGCGGTCAGCTCGCGCACCAACTGGCCCTGGCTTTCGAACGGGCGCCGGCCGACCAGCTCGCGAATGGCGCGCTGACGCGCGGAGCGACTCGCCTGGGCGGAGATCGGCGCGGGGCGTTCCACGACAGATTGCCGTCGGCCGCGCACAGGGCCACGACCATTGTCATCGCCGGGGCTCACGCCACGACCTCCACGCGCTCGGCGTGGATTCGCGTCCCGTATCCCGGGTCGCCCAGTGCTCGATGGAGCGCAAGCGCGCCGCTGCCGTCGGCGATGATCGCTTCAGCGCCCGGCCACGCGAGGGAAGCCAGCGCGGCGCGAACCTTCGGGACCATCCCGGCCCCGATGACGCCACGCTCGATCAGCTCCTCCGCCTCGGGGGCGGAAAGCGTCGAGAGGCGGTCGCCGTTCCCGTCGCGGACGCCGTCAACGTCCGTCAGCAGGACGAACTGCCGCGACCCGAGGCCGGCGGCGATTCCGGCCGCGGCATCGTCGGCGTTGACGTTGCACACGATGCCCGTTTCGTCGCGCGCAAGGGGCGCGATGACCGGCAGCTGCCCCACCACGAGCAGCGCGTCGAGCAGGTCGCGCCTGATCCCCACGACGTGGGCCACCAGGCCGATGCCGGGGACGCGCTCGGTGATCAGGAGGCCGCCGTCCACGCCGGACAGGCCCACGGCGTCGACGCCGAGATCGCGCAACGCGGACACGAGCTCGCTGTTCACGACCCCGCGCAGGACGGCGGTCGCCACCTCCAGCGCGGCCGGGTCCGTGACGCGGAGGCCGCCGTCGAACGTGGTTCCCACACCGAGGCGGGCGAGCCACTCCGTCAGGCGCTTGCCGCCGCCGTGCACCAGGACGACCGGCCGCTGGCGGGCGATCGAGGCGATCTCCGTCAGCACGTCGCGCTGCTCCTCGAAAGTGGTACCGCCGAGCTTCACAACCAGGACGTCACTCATCAGGTCGTGTACTCCGAGTTCTCGACCACATAGGCCTCCGTCAGGTCGCAGCCGAACGCCTCGCCAATGCCGTCGCCCGCTCCGAGGTCGAGCCTGATGAGGAGCTCGGGCGCCTGCATCGCCGCGCGAACGGCCGCCGGGTCGAAGCCCAGCGGACCTCCAGCCGGACCGTCGAAGACGAGGCTGCCGGCGATCGCGATCCGAAGCCGGTTGGGATCGATCTCCATCCCGGCGTTCCCGGCAGCCGCCGCGATGCGGCCCCAGTTCGGGTCGCGGCCATGGACCGCTGCCTTCACGAGGCTGCTCGAGACGACCTCACGGGCGATCGCGCGTGCCGCAATCTCGTCGACCGCGCCACTGACCTGACACGTGATGAGCGTGGTGGCGCCTTCGCCATCGGCAGCCTGCTGGCGAGCGAGGTCACGCGCTACCGCCTCGATGCCCCCGGCGAGTGCTCTCGCGGCCTGGGAACCCGCCGGCACCGCCGTCCCACCCGCCGCCCCCGACGCCAGCAGGAACACCGTGTCGTTCGTGCTCGTGTCGCCGTCGACCGACAGCTGATTCCACGTCCGGGTCGCGGCCGACACCAGGATTTCGTGCAGGAGCACCGGTTCGGCAGGCGCGTCTGTCAGGACCACAGACAGCATCGTCGCCATCCGTGGATGGATCATCCCCACTCCCTTGGCGAAGCCGGAAACCCGGAACGAAGTGGGCGCCCGGTCGCGGCCTGCGTCGACGGGCAGGGAGACGGTCGCGACCTTGATCCTGGAGTCCGTCGTGCAGATCGCCTCCGCGACGGCGGCCAACGCAGCGTCCTCCGAGCTGAGCCGAGGCACCAGTTCGTCGATCCCCGCCGCCACCGCGTCGACCGGCAGGCGCGTTCCGATGACACCGGTCGAGAGCGCCAGGGTCTGTTCGGGCCTCGTGCCGAGCGCGGAGGCAAAGTGCTGCGCGATCTCCGCCTGGTCGACGTCGCCCGCCTCGCCGGTGGCGGCGTTTGCGCTGCCGCTCGTGGAGACGAGCCCGCGCGTCCAGCCGTAGGAGCCGACCCCCGAGCGCAAGGTTGCCGAGAGATGCTTCTTGGACAGGCGTACCGGCGCTGCTGGCAGGGCATTGGTCGTGAAGATCCCGGCGACCGGCACCCCTCTCGTGGACTCGCCGGAACTCGCAGACACGATGCCCAGATCGGGACGCCCCGATGCCTTGATCCCGGCCGCCATTGCAGCGGCAGCGAAGCCCGCCGGCATGACCGCCCGCCGCTCGACGGGGGGCAGACGGGAGGGGAGAGGAGCGAGCGTCTGCTCCAGCAGGGTGGTCACGGTGCGATCGCCCGGGCTTCGAGGCCTGTGCGCTCATCCAGCCCGGCCACCACGTTGAATGCCTGGACCGCCTGCCCGGCCGCTCCCTTTACGAGATTGTCGATCGCGCCCAGCGCCAGCACCCGGCCGGTTCGAGGTTGCACCCGTGCGTGCACCCGCGCGACGTTGCTGCCCGTGACGTGCTTGGTCGAAGGCGAGGCGGCGACGACCTGGACGAAGGGTTCGGCGCCGTAGGCCGCCTCGTACAGCTCGGCCAATTCCGGGGCCTCGACCCGCCGGGTCGTGCGGATGTAGCACGTCGCGAGCAATCCCCGGGTCATCGGAATGAGGTGCGGGACGAACTCGAGCGCAGCGAGCTGAGCTGCCGGGTCCGTCGAGGTCAGCGCGCCCAGCTCCTGCGCGATCTCGGCCGCGTGGCGATGGCCCTCGAGGCCGTACGCGCGCACGGTCTCGTTGACCTCGGAGAACGTCAGCTCCGGCTTCGGCTCCCGCCCCGCGCCCGATACGCCGCTCTTGGCGTCGACCACGAGATCCGCGATCAACCCAGCCCGCGCCACGGGGGCGGTGGCGAGCAGCGTCGCGGTCGGATAGCAGCCCGGGACGCCAACGATCGACCCAGCGCGGTCGCCGAGTGCCGCCAGCTCGGCGCGATGGAGCTCCGGGAGGCCGTAGACGGCGTCCGCGAGCAAACGCGGAGCAGGATGATCCCAGCCATACCACTCCGGATAGGAGCGTTCGTCGCGGAGCCGGAAGTCGGGCCCCAGATCGAAGGCTGTGCGCCCGGACCCGACGATCTCCGCGACCACCTCCGCCGATGCGCCGTGCGGGAGCGCAAGGAAGACCGCGTCCACGTCCTGCGGGATGTCCTGCTGGATCTCGAGGGCGAGCTCGGCGAGATGCGGCTGGCTCTTGCCGATCGCCTCGCCTGATCGGCCGCGCCCGACGATCGCCGCGATCTCGACTGCAGGGTGGGCGGCGAGCAGCCGCAGCAGCTCCCCGCCCGCATAGCCCGTGACACCGACGGCCGCGACTCGCGCTTTTCCGCGCTCGGCGACGGCCGCGCGGAGCGGTCGCGCGGACGTTGTCTGGCTGAGGACGGGGGTCGCCATGGGATGCATGAGAATACGCCGGAATGTATGATGATGCAACAGGCCGTCGCCACCGACGCGAGGACGCGCAGGAGGTCTCGTGGACCAGATCGTCGAAGCCACCCCGATCGAAGCGCTCTCCCCGATCCTGGGGCGCTACTTCACCCGGACGTGGGTGCGCGGTGAGGGCCACCGGCTGTTCGACGACGAGGGAAGCGTCTACCTCGACTTCGCGTGCGGTATCGCCGTCACCGGCCTGGGCCACGGGCACCCGAAGGTCAACGCCGCGATCCACGAACAGGTCGACCGGCTCATCCACGTGTCGAACGGCCTTGGCTTCATCGGCCGGGTAAGCCAGCTGGCGGCGCGCCTGGCGGCGACCATGCCCGACCCGCTGGACACGGTCTTTTTCGCGAACTCGGGGGCGGAGGTGGTGGAAGCCGCGCTCAAGCTCGCGCGTCGCGTCACGGGCCGGCCGGGCTTCGTCGCCTTCGACGGCGGGTTTCACGGCCGCACCTTCGGCGCTGCCAGTTCGAATCTCAACTACCGAGCCGGCTACGAGCCGCTGCTGCCGGGCGTCTACCTCACGCCGTTCCCGGACGTCCACCTGGCGGCTGAGGATCCGGGTGCCGCGTCGGAAAGCGCCTTGGCGGCACTGCGCGACATCCTCGCGAGGCGCATTCCTGCCGCGAGTGTCGCGGCGATCCTGATCGAGCCGGTGCAGGGTGAGGGCGGGGTCAACCCGGCACCCGCGGCATTCCTCCAGGAGCTCCGTGCGATCTGCGACGAGTCAGGCGCGCTGCTGATCGTTGACGAGGTGCAGACCGGCCTGGCCCGGACCGGCTGGATGTGGGCCTTCGAGTCAGCCGGCGTCCTGCCGGATGCCGTCTGTGTAGGAAAGGCGATCGCCAACGGGCTGCCGCTCGCAGCCNNNNGCGGCAATCCCGTCGCCTGCGCAGCCGGGGTTGCCGTCCTCGACGCGATCGCGGAGGAGGAGCTCGTCGTGAACGCCGCCGTTCGCGGTGCGGCCCTGAACGCGGGCCTTCGGGCGCTCGCGTCCCGGGGTGCCCGGATCGGCGCTGTTCGAGGGCCGGGCCTGATGGTCGGCGTGGAAATGGTGAAGCCCGATGGTTCGGCTGACGGAGACCTCGCGAACGCGCTCATTGCGCTCTGTGCCGGCCTCGGGCTGCTCGTCCTGACCGCCGGTAGCGACCACGAGGTCGTGCGCTGGCTGCCGCCCCTCGACGTGACCGCCGCCGAGATCGAGGAAGGCCTCGGGGTCTTCCGTCAGGCGCTGGCGGACCTGTCCTGACGATCGTCCACCCTGGCGCTCGAGTCCAGCCGCCGCCTGGCCTCCGCGAGGGCGGCTGCTACGCGCCGCGGCGCAGTACCGCCGACCACGTCCGGTCGGGCCAGTGCCGACTCGACGCCGGCACAGCGGCGCAGTAGCGCAGGCAGGTCGGGCTCTGCCGCCAGCTTTTGCGCCGTAAGGTCGGGAGAGGCGGCCAGTTGCCGGGCCCATAGCGCGTCGTCTGCGTCGTCGAGCGGCCGCGCGTCCCTCTCGAGCTCCTTGACGACCGACCCCACAATCCCGTGTGCGGCGCGGAAGGGGACCCCGCGTTCGACGAGGGCATCCGATACTGCGGTCGCGGTGGTGTAGCCGGCCGCGGCCAGAGCCTCCATCCGGTCGCGATCGATCTCGAGTGTCCCGACGAGCCCAGCGAGGACATCGAGGCTCGCCTCCAGCGTGGCGGCGCCCTCGATCAGGCGGGGAACCGTTTCCTGCAGGTCGCGCTGATAGGCCAGCGGGAGCCCCTTGAGCACGGTCAAGGTGGCCGTCAGGTGACCGATGACGCCGGCCGACCGCGCGCGGACCAGCTCGGCCGGGTCCGGATTCCGCTTGTTCGGCATCATCGATGACCCCGTCGCGAACGCCTCGCCGACGCGGAGGAACCCGAAGGCCGGATTCGACCACCAGGCGATCTCCTCGGCCAGCCGCGAGAGGTGAACCATCGCGAGCGATGCCGCAGCGAGGAACTCGACGACGAAGTCCCGGTCGCTGACGGCATCGATCGAGTTCGCGCTCGCCGAGTCGAACTCGAGCTCACGGGCGACGGCTTCTCGATCGATCGGAAAACCCGCCCCCGCCACCGCGCCCGAGCCGAGGGGGCTGACGTTCGCTCGCCGTCGAGCATCGGCCATGCGGCCGCGGTCGCGGTCGAGCATCTCCACGTACGCGAGCAGGTGATGGGCAAGCAGGACGGGCTGGGCAGGCTGCAAGTGCGTCGTCCCGGCGAGGACCGCGTCCTTGTTTCGCTCCGCGAGCTCGAGGAGCGCGAGCTCCAGCTCGGCGATCGCGGCGTCCAGCCGATCGATGGCTCGTCGCAGCCAGAGGCGCAGGTCCGTCGCCACCTGGTCGTTGCGCGAGCGGCCCGTGTGCAGCTTGCCCGCCAGCGGCCCGATCTTCCGTTCCAGCGCAGCCTCGAGGTTGAGATGGACGTCCTCGAGCGCCGGATCCCAGGCTATCGCCCGGGATTCGACGTCGGCGAGGAGGGCACGCAGGCCGCCGATCAGCGTCTCGGCCTCATCCGTGGTCAGGATGCCGGCGCCGGCCAGGCCGTGGACGTGGGCGATCGAACCTCGAAGGTCGTCCGTCGCGAGCGCCTGGTCGACTTCGATGGATCGACCGAAGTCAGCCGCCCTGGGGTCGGTCTCCCCCTCGAACCGCCCACCCCACATCTTCAAGGACCGGCAACCTCCCCCTCATGTCGTCAACCGCTCACCAAAGGCGGAGGCGACGCCCCCGCTAGCCATCTGCCTGAGGTCGGCTCCCTCCTGCCATCGCCGGAAGGATGATGAGGGTATCGCTCGGCTGAACTGCCGTGGCCCGCTCATCGAGATGGCGAATGTCCGTCTCGTTCAGGAAGACGTTGACGAACGGGTTGAGGTCGCCGCTCGAGGCCAGCAGCTGTCCCGCCAGCGCGGGATACGCCGCCACGAGCCCGTCGATCAGCTCCCCGACGGTCGACCCGTCGACCTCGATCTGCTTCTGGCCGCCGGTGGCCGTTCGGAGGACGGGCGGGATCCTGACCCCGCTCATGCGAGCCCCCCAACCGGCTCGCGCGACCACGCGCCGGACGAGAGCCACTCCTCGAACGCGTCGAGTGACGGCCTGATCGGCGGGGTCAGTCCCGTCTGCGCCGCGCTTGAGCCGTTGGCATCCAGGCCGAACAGCCGCGCGTCCGGCGTCTTCAGCCCGTTGCCCGTCAGAAGCGCGACGACCTCGTCGTCCGGGCCGATGATGCCGCGCCGCCGCGCCGCGTCCACCGCTCCGAGCGTCACGCCGCCGGCCGTCTCCGTGAAGATCCCCTCCGTCGCCGCGAGCCTGCGGATCCAGCCGGCCGTCGTCGCGTCTTCCACCGCCTCGACGGAGCCGCCCGTCCGGCGGGCGATGTCGAGCGCGTAACGACCGTCTGCGGGGCTCCCGATCGCCAGCGACTTGACGATGGTGTCCGGGTTCCGGACCGGTGCGATCTCGTCCGAGCCACGGGCGAACGCGGTGGCCACCGGCGAGCAGCCCGCCGCCTGGGCACCGACAAAGCGGACCGGTCGCGGCTCGATCAAGCCGACCAGGGCGAGCTCCTCGAACGCTTTGGCCACCTTCGTCAGGAGGGCACCCGACGCGACCGGGACGACCACGACGTCCGGCAACCGCCAGCCGAGCTGCTCCGCGATCTCCAGGCCGAGCGTTTTGCTCCCCTCCGCGTAGAACGGCCGCAGATTGACGTTGACGAACGCCCAGTTCTCCTCGTCGGCGACCTCCAGGCACAGGCGATTGAGCTCGTCGTATGTACCATCGATGCGAACGACGGTCGCACCGTAGGCCAGCGCGTGGCTCACCTTCGCCGGCTCGAGGTCGGCCGGCACGAACACGAACGCGCGCAAGCCGACCGCCGCCGCGGCCGCCGCGGTTGCGCCGGCGAGGTTGCCGGTCGACGCACAGGCGAGCGTGTCGAAGCCGAAGGTCAGGGCGCGCGCGGTCGCAACGGCCACCACGCGGTCCTTGAACGAGAGTGTGGGATTGCGGGTGTCGTCCTTCAGCCACAGGTGCTCCAGTCCGAGCTCGCGGCCGATTCGTGCCCCCGGCAGCAGCGGTGAGGAGCCGACTGCCAACCCACGAGGCGGGGGTGCCTCGACGGGCAGCAGCTCGAGGTAGCGCCAGATGCCGGGCGGGCGGGCTGTGATCGTGTCCGGGCTGATCCGCGCCCGGATTGCCTCGTAGTCGTACGTCACTTCGAGTGGGCCAAAACAGGCCGGACAGACGTACGAGGGCCCGAGCGCTTCCTCTCGCCCGCAATTGCGACACCGCAAGCCACGGGTCGTCTCGTGGGAGAGCCGCGGGCGATCGTCAGTCGTGACTTCCGTTGCGGGCGGGGCGATCGTTTCGCTCGTCATGGTCGGTTCCTCGGTCGTCGGGCAGTCCCGAGCGATGGGTGGCGCGAATGGGGACCGAGAAAACCGGAAGACCCTTCCCGGAGGAAGGGCCTCAGAGAGTTCCCTTATCTCGCAGGAAGACCTGCCCGGAATTGGCACCTTGCCGACGATCGGTAGGTTGTCGTGGCTTCAACATGCTACGGGCGAACCTTGACGGCTGTCAATCGGTCCCGACGCGCGATGGCGCCCCCGGAGCTGGGCGAGGGCCTCAGTCGGGGATGATCCGCGCTCGGCCAGCAGGACCAGAAGGTGATAGAGGAGGTCGGCGACCTCACCCGCCAGGGCTTCCCGGGTCGCGCTCCCCGCCCGAGCGCCAGCCTTGGCGTCGTTCTTGGCGGCGATCAGGACTTCAGTCGCCTCCTCGGCCACCTTTCGACCGACGAGGTCGACGCCGCCCTCGAGAAGCTCTGAAGTGTACGAACCCGGCGGCCGGGTCTGGGCCCGCTCCTCGATCGTGCGCCACAGCTCCTCGAGCCACGCGAAGCCCTGGGGCTTTTCGTCCAGGGCAGCCCCCTCGAGGTCGAAGCAGCTTCGCGTTCCACGGTGACACGTCGGTCCCGCTGGATCGACGCTGAAGAGCAGCGCGTCTCCATCGCAATCGAGCGCCACGGACTTCAGGCGCAGCACGTTCCCACTCGTCTCGCCCTTGCGCCACAGCTTGCCGCGGGATCGGGAGTGGAAATGGACCTCCCCCGTCGCCTCGGTCGCCGCGATGGCCTCGGCATCGACGTACGCGAGCATCAGGACGCGCCCATCGAGGGCGTCCTGGACGATGGCGGGAACGAGCCCGTCTCCGTTCCAACGGATGCGATCCGACGGGATCACGGACCGGCTCACGCCGCGCGAGGCGCAACTCTGACCGGAATGCCAGCCCCGGCCATGGCTGCCTTGACGTCGTCAATGCTGTGCTGCTGGCGGTGGAAGATCGAGGCTGCGAGCACGGCGTCCGCGCCGCCCTCCGAGATCGCGGAAATGAAGTCGGCCGGTTCGCCGGCACCTCCCGAGGCGATGACTGGCACCGGAACGCGCGACGCGATTGCACGCAGGAGTCCCAGGTCGAAGCCGGACTGGGTGCCGTCCCGGTCGATCGACGTGACGAGCAACTCGCCCGCGCCGAGATCGGCGGCGCGCTGCGCCCAGGCGATCGCGTCCAGCCCGACCGCGTCGCGCCCTCCGCGTACGAGGACCTCCCAGGCAGGCTGGCCGAGCTTCCTTCGTGCGTCGATCGCCACCACCACGGCTTGCCTGCCGAAGCGTGCGGCGCACCTCGCGATCAGCGATGGGTCTGCCACTGCCGCCGTGTTGAGCGAGACCTTGTCCGCCCCAGCCCGCAGGACCGCGCCCATCTCGTCTTCGGAGCGGACCCCGCCTCCGACCGTCAGCGGGATGAAGACACGCTGCGCGGTCCGTCTGACCACGTCGAGCAGTGGCCCGCGCCCCTCCGGAGCGGCGCTGATGTCGAGGAACACGATCTCGTCGGCGCCTTCGCGTGCATAACGCTCCGCAAGCTCGGCCGGGTCGCCCGCATCGACCAGGTCGACGAAGCGGGTTCCCTTGACCACGCGACCATTGGCCACGTCGAGGCAAGGAATGACGCGCCGGAGCAGCATCAGGCGACCACCTCGACTGCCGGCGAAGGGATTTCGCGCGGGAAGCGATCGTCGCGCACGAGTCCCACGACGTTCCGCAGGAAGCGCAGTCCGTGCGGGCCGCTCCGCTCCGGATGGAACTGGACGCCCAGGAGCCGACTACGAGCGATTGCGCTGACGAACCTCCCGCCGTCCGTCGTTTCCCCCAGCACGACGTCGTCGGTATACGGATGCTCCGGCCTGCCCGCGTACGAGTGCACGAAGTAGAAATCGGCGCCGTTCGGGATCCCGGCGAACGCGGGGTGCCCGCGTCGACGCTCGACCTGGTTCCAGCCAATGTGCGGCAGGCGGCGCCCGCCGGTCAGCAGTCGAACGCGGCCGGGGATCGCGCCGAGCATGATCGCGTCGTCCTCGTCGCTCCCCTCGAACAACAGCTGGAGGCCCAGGCAGATCCCCAGGAACGGCCGATCCTCCACGAGCCACGCCTGGAGCGGTTCGACGAGGCCGGCCTCCTCGAGCCGCGCCATCGCGGGAGCCGCGGCGCCGACGCCGGGGACGACGACGAGCTCGAGGCCCGCCAGATCGCCCGCCCGCCGGACCGGCCGGACAGCCGCGCCCGCTATCTCAAGTCCCTGCGCGACGCTGACGAGGTTGCCGGCGCCGTAGTCAATGAGACCCACAATCGGCGATCGCCCGGGGCTCAATCGAGCACACCCTTCGTCGAGGCGACCCCCGCCCGCCTCGGATCCGGCTCGACCGCCTCCCGGAGCGCCCTGCCGAGTGCCTTGAACGCGGCTTCCGCGAGGTGATGGTCGTTGCGGCCCGACCCGCTCAGATGGACCGTCACGCCCGCGGTTCGAGCGAACGACTCGATCGCATGCCGAACCAGGTCCAGCGGGAGGCCGCCGACGCGCTCACCGCGGAACGGGAGCTCGACGACCGAGTACGGCCGACCCCCGACGTCGACGGTCGCGTTTGCGAGCGATTCGTCCATCGGAACGCTGGCGTCGCCGAACCGGCGAATGCCTGCGCGATCCCCGAGAGCCTCCGCGAGCGCCGAGCCCAGCACCAGCGCGACGTCCTCGACCGTGTGGTGCTCGTCGACTTCGAGGTCGCCCGATGCCCGAATCGTCAGATCGAACAGGGCGTGATGCCCGAGGCTCGAGAGGACGTGGTCGTAGAACCCGATGCCCGTCTGGATCGATACCTCGCCGGAGCCGTCGAGGCGGAGGTCCACGCTCACGTCGGTCTCCCGCGTCCGTCGTGCGACGGTGGCCTGCCGTGGGGCGTCGGTCGTCGCGACTCCGTCGCCGTTCCTCATGCCTTCTCCCCGAAGCGCAGGCCGATAGCCGCGGCATGCGCGGCCAGTCCTTCGGCTATCGCGAGCGTCGTCACGGTTTCGCGTATCGAGCTCAATCCCGCTCGGTCGATGCGCTGGACCTGGACGAACTTCCCGAAGGCCTCGACCCCCAGCGGCCCGGACGACCTGGCCAGTCCGCCCGTGGGGAGCACGTGATTCGCGCCCGAGGCGTAATCGCCGGCCGACTCAGGGGCGTACGGCCCGACGAAGACCGAACCGGCATTCAGCACGCGGGCTGCGACATCGTCCGCGTCGGCGGTCAGCACCGTCAGGTGCTCAGGCGCGTAGTCGTTGACGAACGCGACGGCCGCATCGAGTGTGGGCGCCAACACGACGAGGGCGCCGGCGACGAGGCTCCGCTCGAGGATCGCGCGGCGAGGAGCGGCGCTGAGCTGGCGGGCGACCTCCGCTTCGACCGCCTCGACCATGCCCGGATCCGGCGTCACCACAAGGGCCGGCGAGTCGGGGCCGTGCTCGGCCTGGCTCAGCAGGTCGGCCGCGACGAAGGCTGGGTCCGCGGTTGCGTCCGCGAGGACCATCACCTCCGACGGTCCGGCGGGCAGATCGATGCCGACCTCTCCCAGCACCTCGAGCTTTGCCGCCGTCACCCACGCGTTACCGGGGCCGACGATCTTGTCGACTGGCGCAATACCGGCATCCGGGAGGCCGAATGCCAGGGCGGCCACGGCCTGGGCGCCGCCCGCGACGATGAAGGCATCCACGCCCAGCAGGCCCGCCGTCCCGAGCAGGACCTCGTCCACCGTGCCATCTGCGCTCGCCGGCGACGCGACGACGAGGCTGCCGACCCCGGCAACACGGGCCGGGACGGCCGACATGACCAGCGAGCTCGGGTAGGCCGCGGATCCGCCAGGTACATATGCCCCGATCCGTTCGATGGGCGTCCACCGGCGTTCGATCCTGATGCCCGGTGTGATCGTCGTCGTGGTCGTCGTCGGCCGCTGGGTTTCGGCAAACCGCGTCACGTTGGCGATCGCGGCCTCGAGCGCCGTTCGGACCGCAGCGGGAAGTCGATCGCGCGCCGCGAGAAGCTCGGATCGCTCGAGCGCCAGTCGACCATCGGGCAAGCCGCCGCCGAATCGGCTGTTCGCGGCTCGCACGGCCTCTTCGCCCCCTGCCTTCACCTCGGCCACGATCCGCCGAGCGGCGTCTCGTACGGCCGGATCCGGGATCGCGCCCCGCCTGAAGAGCCCGTCGCGCTGGGCGGCGACCGCCGGATCGCGCTCCGTATCGGCCAGGTCGAGTCGGCCCAGTCGAACGGCTACCGCCTCGGCCGCGGACGTCACTGGACGATCTTCTCGATCGGGAGGACGAGGATGCCCGAGGCGCCTGCGCCCTTGAGCCGTGGGAGGAGCCCCCACACCTCGTCAGCCCCGACGACGGAGTGGATCGCGATCATCCCGTCATGAGCGAGCGGGATGACCGACGGCCCCGACAGGCCGGGCAGCAGCGCCTGGAGCTCGTCGAGCTTGACCGAGGGCGCGTTCATCATCAGGTACTTCTTGTCGCGCGCCGCGATGACCGCCGACAGCATTGTCTCGATCGCCGCGAGCTCCGTCGCGCGTCCTTCGCGCGCTTCGGGGTTGGCGACGAGGACGGCCTCCGAGGGCAGCACGTCCCCGATCGGCCGCAGGCCGTTGAGGATCATGGTCGAGCCGCTGGACACGAGGTCGACGATCGCCTCGGCGAGGCCCAGCCGCGGGGCGACCTCCACCGCGCCGGAGATCGGGATGACCTCGACGGGGACGGACTGTGCCGCGAAGTAGCTCCGCGTCGTGTTTGGATGGGCGGTGGCGACCCGCAGGCCGCTGAGCTCATCGACCGACTGGTACGGGCTGTCGGCCGGCACCGCGATGGTCAGGCGGCACTGCCCGTAGCCGAGCGGTCGAACGCGCGGCAGGTCGACGCCCGACTCGCAGAGGAGGTCAATGCCGGTGACGCCGAGGTCGGCGACGGCGTCCCGGACGAACTCGATCACGTCGTTGGTCCGCACGAAGAGGATGTCGAGGTCGAAGTTGCGGACGCGAGCAACGAGCGACCGATCCGTACTCTCGAAGACCAGGCCGGCGTCGTGCAGGAGCTGGAGCGTCGGCTCGACGAGTCGCCCCTTGTTCGGGACGGCAAGGCGGAGGCGGTCGTTCATCTGGTGGGGGACCTCCGGCCGCGTCGACCGCCCTGCAGCCGCCCGCCTCGTGTGCGCTCCAGCATCAGGCGGTATCCACCTTCGCCGTGCTGCAGCCACGAGGCGATGCGGGTGATGGTCGCGGTGCTCGCGCCGGTCTGCTGCGAGATCTGCGCGTAGTGGAGTCCCTCGTCGAGCAGGCGCACGACTGCCCATCGCTGGGACAGGTCGTGGAGCTCTCCGAGCGTGCACAGGTCGCGGAAGAAGCGCTCCGCGTCCTCACGGTTCTCGAGGCGCAGGATGGCTTCGAAGAGGGAGGTGGTCTCCTCCGTCCGCCAGTCGGGCCGCTGCACGCCCGCATCCATGCCGATCGTCCGCTCCTCTTCGTTGGTAAGTGCCGTCTGACCATGCTAACGTTTTAGCATGCTAACACGATAGGGGGTGGACAGGATAGAGGGCAAGGGCAGGTGACGTCAACGTTCGAGCTCCTGGCGGCGATCGACCTGCGGGCCGGCCGGGTCGTACGACTTGCCCAGGGCGATTTCGCACGGCAGACGGTCTATGGCGAGGATCCGGTTGCGACGGCGCGGGCACTCGCTTCGACCGGGGTCCAATGGGTCCACATCGTCGACCTCGACGGGGCGCGAGCGGGAGCGCCCGGCCAGGCGTCGCTCATCGCTGACGTCATTCGAGCGGTGGGTCCTGCGGTTGCCTGCCAGGTCGGCGGCGGCCTGCGAACGACCAGGGACGTGGATGCCGCGATTGCCATTGGGGCGCGGCGAGTCGTGCTCGGCACCGCGGCTCTCGAGGACCCCTCCTTCGCCGCGGCCGTGATCCAACGGCACGGCTCGAACCGCCTCGCATGTGCGATCGACGTCCGCGGTGGCGTGGCGCTTGGCCGCGGCTGGGACCCTGCGGCGCGGTCGCGCCCGGCGCTCGAAACGGCTCGCGGGCTGTCGAGCCTCGGCGTCACGCGCTTCGTCGTCACCGCGATCGAACGGGATGGCCGGCTCGAGGGGCCGGATCTCGAGCTCCTGCGGACGTTCGTCGGAAGTGGCATTGGCGACATCGTGGCGTCCGGTGGCGTCAGCTCGGTCGACGACATCGTTTCCGTCCGCGAGCTCGGCTGCGCTGGGGCAATCGTCGGTCGGGCGATCTACGAAGGCCGTCTCGATCTCGCGGAGGCGGTTCGGGCGGCCGCGCGATGAAGCTGCGCGCCTGACCGCGCAACCCACCCGCAACCTTCGTGCCGCTCAAGCGAACCGAAACCTTTCCTCGGCCGGTGCTGACGCCGATCGTGGCGATTCGTAGGGTGCAGGTAAGAACCGACGTCCGACCCTGCACGGAGGATCGACATAGATGAATCGCCGCACACGAGCACTGATCGCGGCACTGGCGTTGGCGGCCGTTCCCGGGACGGCGGCTGCCGCGGACGGCTCAGCCATCAACTCGGGTGACACGGCATGGATGCTGGTCGCCACGGCTCTGGTGATGCTCATGCTGCCGGGCCTGGCGCTGTTCTACGGCGGCCTCGTTCGTCGCAAGAACGTCCTCTCGACGATCATGCACAGCTTCTTCGGCCTCGCCCTGGTGAGCGTCGTCTGGGTGCTGATCGGCTTCTCGATTGCCTTCGCTCCGGACGCGACCGGCACCGGACTGTTCGGCGGCCTGACGTATCTCGGCTTCATGAACGTGGGCATGACGCCGGCACAAGGAAGCACGATCCCGTTCATCCTGTTCGCAGCCTTCCAGCTGATGTTCGCGGCCATCACGCCGGCACTCATCACGGGTGCCTTCGCCGAGCGCAAGCGCTTCGCGAGCTTCGTGATCTTCACGGTCCTGTGGTCGGTGCTGGTCTATTCCCCGATCGCGCACTGGGTGTGGGCGTCCGATGGCTGGCTGTACAAGCTCGGCGCGCTCGACTTCGCCGGAGGCACGGTCGTCCACGCCTCCTCCGGACTGTCGGCCTTGATCGTGGCGCTGCTCATCGGCCGCCGGGTCGTGAACGGCGACCGGATGGAGCCGCACGACATTCCGATGACCGTCCTGGGCGCCGGCCTGCTGTGGTTCGGCTGGTTCGGCTTCAACGCCGGCTCGGCGCTGTCGGCGGGCGGCCTTGCCGCCAATGCGCTGCTCGTGACGAATACGGCTGCTGCCGCCGCGACGATCACCTGGGTCCTGGCCGCCTACCTGCACAAGGGCAAGGTCAGCGTAGCCGGCGCCGCTTGCGGCGCAGTCGCCGGTCTCGTGGCGATCACACCGGCATCCGGCTTCGTGACTGCCGGTGGTTCACTGCTCATCGGGTTCGTCGCGGGCGGGCTGTGCTACAGCGCCACGCTCCTTCGCGAGCGGATCAAGGTCGACGACGCGCTTGACGTGTTCGCCGTCCATGGTGTGGGGGGAGTGTTCGGCGCCCTCGCCACCGGTGTCCTGGCCACCACTGCGATCAACGTCTTCCCCGGCCTGATCGACGGCAAGCCGGAGCAGGTGGGCACCCAGCTGATCGCCGTTGCCGCGACGGTCGCCTATGCGGTCGTCGCCACCTTCGTGATCGTGAAGGTCGTCGACGGCCTGCTCGGGATCCGGGTCCCGGAGCGCGACGAGGAGCTCGGCCTCGACCTGGCCACGCACGGCGAGGTTGCCTACACCTGACGACCGCGGGGGCGTGAGGCCTCCTGTCCACAGGAATAGCGGATCGGGTCCGTTTCGGGGG
>VBFZ01000143.1:0-407 GCA_005880805.1 Chloroflexota bacterium
AGGTGCCGATCAGGCGGTACGGCCCAACGACGGCCTCGGTGCCATGGCCGAAGGCAGGCCGCGGGCGGGCGACGTAGGCGAGAGCCGCGAGCGCGCGCAGGGCCCCGTCCCAGGCGAACGCGCCCAGGGCGACGATGACGCGGACTTCGCTCAGGATGCGCAGCTCCCGGACCAGGTATGGCAGGCAGGTGTCGCGCTCCTCCGGCGTCGGCCTGTTGGTTGGCGGCGCGCAGCGGACGATCGCAGCGACGTACGCGCCTCGCAGCTGGAGGCCGTCGTCCCGGGAATCGCTCGTCGACTGATTGGCCAGCCCCACCCGGTGCAGCGAGGCAAACAGAAAGTCGCCCGAGCGGTCACCGGTGAATATCCGGCCGGTCCGGTTGCCTCCGTGCGCGGCCGGAGCCAGG
>VBFZ01000143.1:501-2543 GCA_005880805.1 Chloroflexota bacterium
AAGGCGGGGGCAGCGTCGGCAGGCTATGACCTCAGTGTTGAGTTCGGCCAACGCCGATAGACGCGTGGCCCGCTCGCCAGGATCGGTCACATTCGGCGTCGACGGCGGCGTCGAAGGGGGCGGCGTCTCACTTGAGCAGCAGCTTGTCCAAGCGCCGCGACACGATTGCCAGCCCGACCATGCCGAGCAGGGCGAGATAGCCGAGATCGAGGAGCATGACCGGATCGAGCGCCCCCGTCATCAAGCGGCGGATCAGGTCTGTGCCGCGATAGAGGGGTGAGAACTGGACGATCGTGTGCAGCGGTTCCGGATACACCGACAGCGGGTAGAACGTGCCGGAGAACAGGAAGACCGGGAGCACCACGAGCTGCACGAGATCGAGGTCCTGCCAGGTTTTCATGAACGAAGTCGCCGCCATGCCGAGGCCGGCCGCCGCGAAGCCCAGCAGGACCGACGCTGGGACGGCGAGCAAGCCCCACGCGGAGGGCATCAGGCCGAGCAGCAGGACGACGCCCATGAAACCGATCGCGTACAGCTGCCCCCGGATGAGCGCCCAGATGATCTCTCCGAGTGCGACGTCGCCGACCCCGAGCGGGGTGGCCAGCACGGCGTTGTAGACCTTCTCGTAGTTGAGCTTGAAGAAGACGTTGAACGTGCTGTCGTAGATCGCGCCGTTCATCGCCGAGGCAGCCAGCAGCGCCGGCGCGATGAACACCGTGTACGAAATATCCCGTCCGTCGGGCCCCGGAACCTGGCCGACGAGGACACCCAGCCCGAAGCCCATCGCGAGCAGGTAGAACAGCGGCTCGAAGAAGCCGGACACGAGCGTCATGTACGTCCGCCGGTAGACGTAGACGTTGCGCTCGATGAGGAAGCGAGCTCGTCCGCTTCCGAAGGCGAACGGGCTGGAGACGCGACTCAGAACCGTCACTTGACGAGTCTCTGCCGGAATGTGATGAGGCACGCGACAACGCCGACCACGACGAAGGCGACCAGGACGCCGCCGTGAAGGATCGCCTCGGAGACGGTTCCCGTTCCAAGTGACAGCTGGCGAGCGAGCGCAACCCCGTGGTAGAGCGGTGTCACGTAGGCGATCGGCTGGAGGAGCGCCGGAAGCTGACCGACGGGAAAGAAGGTCCCCGAGAACAGGAACAGCGGGTTGATGACGAAGCGGAAGAGCATGTTGAAGCCCTCCGCATTTTCCTGGGTCGCGCTGAAGGCGGCGATCGGCGCGGAGAAGGCCATCCCAGTCAGGACCGCAACCGGGATTGCAAGCAGGATCGCCGGCGAGTGCGTCGCGCCGAACAGGGTCATGATCGCGACGAAGATCGTGGCGACCATCGTCAGGCGAACCGCGATCCAGGCCAGCTGGCCGATGACGATGTCGTTCACGCCGATCGGCGTCGCGAGCATCGCCACATAGCTGCGGACCCAGCGGATGGCCGCCATTACCGGGAAGGTCGACTCGAAGGCGGCCGTCTGCATCGCGGTACCGGCCAGCAGGCCGGGCGCCAGGAAGACGAGGTAGGACACCCCGCCGAGCGCCGCATTTCCCGGTCTATTCACGAGAGCGCCCAGACCGACGCCCATCGCCGTCAGGAACAGCGCCGGTTGCAGGAACGAGCTGAACAGCGAGCCACGGAACGTGCGGCGGTAAGAGACCAGCCGGTGCTCGAAGACATGGACGGCGGGCGCGGTCATTCGGTCAGGCTGGCTACTCGATCAGGCTGCGACCGGTGAGCCGTAGAAAGACGTCCTCCAGCGTGCTCCGTCGCACGAGGCTGCTCTCCGGTCTGAGTCCTGCAGCGTGGACCGCGACGGCAGCGGCCTCTCCATCCGCCGCGTAGACGAGCACCCTGTCTGGCAGGCGCTCCACGCGTTCGGCGCGCCCGTCGAGAAGCTGCTCGAGCTGCCCGTCCAGCGACTCGACGATGTCCGACGCAAAGCGGAGTTCGAGCACCTCTCGGGAGGAGTACTGGTCGATCAGCTCCCGTGGCGAACCGCCCGCCACGATCCGCGCCTTGTCCATCACAACCAGGCGA
>VBFZ01000143.1:2582-10828 GCA_005880805.1 Chloroflexota bacterium
CATGTAGTGCGTCGTGAGGACGAGCGTCGTGCCGCGCTGCTTCAGCCGGTAGAGGCGGTCCCACAGCAGGTGGCGCGCCTGGGGATCGAGACCCGTCGTTGGCTCGTCGAGCAGCAAGAGGCTTGGCTCGTTGATCAGCGAGCGGGCGATGGTCAGGCGACGCTTCATGCCGCCGGACAGGGGCTCGACCGACGACTCGGCACGTTCCGTCAGCTGCACGAAATCCAGCAGCTGGTCGGCCCGTCGCCGCGCCTCGGCGCGCGGCAGGTTGAAGTAGCGGCCATAGATAACGAGGTTGTCGCGGACCGTCATCTCCTGGTCGAGCGTGTCTTCCTGGGGAACCACACCGATCCGCGCCCGGATGCGGGGCCCCTGGGTGGCCGGGTCCATACCGAGCACGCTCAGCTCGCCGTCGCTCTTCGGCGAGACGCAGCCGATCATCCGCATCGTGGACGTCTTCCCGGCGCCGTTCGGCCCAAGGAACCCGAAGGCCTCGCCCTGCTGGACGTCGAAGTCGACAGCGTCGACGGCCGTGAAATCGCCGAATCGTTTCGTAAGTCCGCGGGCGCGGATGAGCGGCGCGCGAGGAGAAGGAGTCTGGGCCATGGGCGGGGCATGGTACTCCGGCTCCCCGATCGTCGGCTTCCCCTGGCTCGCCGTCTGCGTCACCAGCCCAACCCTAGCCCGGGATCCTGCCAGTCGCCGTCAGGAGAGCGCCCGGCTCCCGCGCGGACCTCTTGCGTGTCGCGCACCGTTGTGGAATCGAACGAGCCCGGCACGAGATCCGAATCGTCGAAATCGGATCAGTGCCAGGCTCGTTTGTTCAGTGTTCGATGCGCCGCTCGCACTCCGCCGTTGAAGCGGAGGTGCGCAGGTTGCCTAGACCTCCTTGTACTCGCCCTCGACCGTCTCTTCGCCGGCCGGGGCACCCTCGCCTTCGGGGGCCGCTTCGCCCTCACTGGACTCCGGACCTGCACCGTCGCCACCGCCCGCCGCGGATGCGGCCTGGTAGGCGGCCGTCGACACCCGCTGGAGCGCCTCGCCCAGGGCGGTCGCACCGGAACGTACGGCATCCAGATCGGAGCCCTTCAGGGCCTCGCGCAGGGACGCGATCTTCGACTCGACATCGGCCTTGTCTTCCGACGAGACTTTGTCGCCGAGATCGTTGAGCGTTCGCTCGGCCTGATAGGAGAGCTGCTCGGCCTGGTTCCGCGTCTCGACCTCGTCGCGCCGCCGCTTGTCTTCGTCGGCGTGCTCCTGGGCGTCGCGGACCATCTTGTCCACGTCGTCCTTCGAGAGCATCGAGGAGGCGGTGATCCGGACCTGCTGCTCTTTCGAGGTCGCCCGGTCCTTGGCCTTCACGTCAAGGATGCCGTTCGCGTCGATGTCGAAGGTGACCTCGATCTGGGGCACGCCGCGCGGGGCGGGCGGGATCCCGTCGAGGATGAAGCGACCCAGCGTCTTGTTGTCCGACGCGAAGTCCCGCTCGCCCTGCAGGACATGGACCTCGACCTGCGACTGGTTGTCCGACGCCGTCGAGAAGACCTGCGACTTGGACGTCGGGATCGTGGTGTTCCGGTCGATGAGCTTCGTCATCACGCCGCCCAGCGTCTCGATGCCGAGCGACAGCGGGGTGACGTCGAGCAGGAGGACGTCCTTGACCTCGCCGCCGAGAACGCCGGCCTGGATCGCGGCACCGACGGCCACGACCTCGTCCGGGTTGACGCCCTTGTGCGGCTCCTTGCCGTTGAACATCGCCTTGACCGCGTCGACGACGGCCGGCATCCGGGTCTGGCCGCCGACGAGGATCACCTCGTTGATGTCGGACGGCGCGAGGCCGGCGTCCTTGAGCGCGTTCTGGACAGGTCCGCGCGTCTTCTCGACCAGATCCCGGACGAGCTCCTCGAGCTTCGCCCGCGAAAGGGTCATGACGAGGTGCTTTGGACCCGACGCATCGGCCGTGATGTACGGGAGGTTGATCTCCGTCGACATCGTCGAGGACAGCTCGATCTTGGCCTTCTCGGCAGCCTCCTTGAGGCGCTGGAGGGCCTGCTGGTCCTTCGCGAGGTCGATGCCCTGGTCCTTCTTGAACTCGGCCAGCAACCACTCGATGACGCGCTGGTCGAAGTCGTCGCCGCCGAGGTGGGTGTCACCGTTGGTGGCCTTGACCTCGAAGACGCCCTCGCCGAGCTCGAGGATCGAGATGTCGAAGGTGCCGCCGCCCAGGTCGTAGACGGCGATCTTCTCGTCATGCTTCTTGTCCAGCCCGTATGCCAGGGCCGAAGCAGTCGGCTCGTTGATGATCCGCTTGACGTCGAGGCCGGCGATGCGGCCTGCGTCCTTGGTGGCCTGGCGTTGCGTGTCGTCGAAGTAGGCAGGGACCGTGATGACCGCGTCGGTCACCTTCTCGCCGAGGTAGGCCTCCGCGTCGGTCCGCAGCTTCTGAAGGATCATCGCGCTGATCTCGGGAGGGGTGTAGCTCTTGCCGTCCGCGAGAGCGACGCGGACGCCGTCCGACTTCGGATCCTTCTCGACCTCGTATGGCACGAGATCCTTGCTGCGCTTCACCTCGAGGTCGTCCCATCGGCGGCCCATGAAGCGCTTGATCGAATAGACGGTGTTGGTGGGGTTGGTGACCGCCTGGCGCTTCGCCAGCTGGCCGACCAGCCGCTCGCCGGTCTTCGTGAACGCGACGACCGACGGCACCGTCCGACCGCCCTCCGCGGACGGGATGACCGTCGGCTCGCCGCCCTCCATGACGGCGACGACAGAGTTCGTCGTGCCGAGGTCGATTCCGATGATCTTGGCCATTTATTCCTGCTCCTGGTCCCGTGCTGAATGTTCTGATCTCGATTGCTTCTGGTTTTCGTGGGCCTCCCCGGGCTCGCCTCCCGGCGATCCCGACGGCCCTGATCCGTCTCCGTCTGATGCGACGGCGACCAGCGCCGGCCGCAGCACGCGGTCGCGCAGCTTGTAGCCGCGCTGCAGCTCGGCGACGACCTCGCCGACCGGCCGCCCTGTGTCGGGCACGTTGCTGATTGCCTCGTGCTCGCGTGGATCGAACGGCTTGCCGACCGACTCGAGCGGGCTGACGCCTTCGCTCTCGAGCAGCTGGCGCAGCTTGCGGTCAATGGCGGCAACGCCCTGTGCCCACGGATTGCCCGCGAGCTCGGGTGGCATCGCCTCGATCGCACGGTCGAAGTCGTCGGCGATGGCGAGCACCTTGCGGATCAGGGACTCGCTGGCGAGCCCGAGCCACTGCTCGCGCTCCTCGCCCGTCCGGCGGCGGAAGTTGCTGAACTCCGCGCGCTCGCGCTGGAGCGCCTCGAGGTACTCGTCGGCCTGCTTGCGCGCCGCCGCTTCCTGCTTGCGAGCCTCGTCGAGCTCGCCCTTGAGCTGCTCGATCTGGGCGAGCAGCTTGGATGACGAGACGTCGAGCTCGTCGATTCGTTCCTGGGCACGGGTGCGATGTGGCATGTCCGAAGTCTCGTTGCGATGGGATGGGCGGCCGTATCGGTCGCGTGGGCCGTAGCGGTCGCGTGGATTGCCGTCCATGTCAGGCGTACAGCTGGTCGACGAGCTCGTTCATGAGGCCGGATACGAAACGGACCGTCCCGATGGCATGCGGATAGGCCATCCTCGTTGGGCCAAGGACCCCGACGACGCCCACGGCGCGACCCGGCTGGCCGTAGGGCGCCAGCACGAGCGACACCTCGCGCATCTCCTCGGGCGGGTTCTCGTGGCCGATGAAGACGCGGACGTGGCGTCCGCTCGCCACCGCTCCCAGCAACCGGCCGAGGTAGGCCCGGTCCTCGAGCGCCGAGAAGACACGCCGCAGCTTCTCGCTCTCGGCGAACTCCGGCGCGGACATCACGTTGAGCAGACCGTCGCTGAACAGCTCGGCGATCATCGCGTCGTCGAACTCGCGCATCGTCCGCGCAACCCGCTCGGCGACCTTGCGGACGAGCACGTTGGCGGGATCGTCGGAATCGAAGCGCTCCAGCCGCGAGCCGATCTCGTTTGCGGTCCGGTCGGCGAACGTCTCGTTCAGGCGCCGCGCGACCACCGACAGCGTGTCCTGGTCGGTCGGGTCGTCGAGGTTGAGCAGCGTCTGCTTGATCGTGCCCTCTCGCAGGACGAGCACGAGACTGGCGAGCCGCTCCTGGATGGCCACCAGGTCGATCCGCCGCACGCGCGCCGAGCGCGGCTTGGCGGGTGTCGCCAGGCCGGCCGCACCGGTGATCGAGGCCAGGGTCGTGGCAGCCAGCCGGAACCAGTGCTCGTTCGCGAACTCGACCTGGCCGAACTGGTGGCGGATCATCAGCTGTTCGACGGGCGGGAGCGGCGAAGCCTCGACGATCGACTCGACGTAGTAGCGGTAGCCGTCATCGGTCGGAATGCGACCGGCCGAGGTGTGCGGGTGGGTCAGCAGCCCTTCGTCCTCGAGCTGGGCCAGCACATGTCGCACCGTGGCGCTACTGACGCCAAGGCCGTACCGCGCGACCAGTGCCTGCGAACCGACGGGCACCGCGCTCGCGACGTATTCCTCGATGACGGCCCGGAGGATCGCCTGGGATCGGAGGTCCAGCGGGCCCGCGGGTCGTGTACGACGCGCCAAGTTGGGCCTGCCTCCTGGTAGGATCGGTGGGGTTTCAGAGCGTTAGCACTCTCGCCTTGTGAGTGCTAACCGCTTGACCGGCATGGTAGCAGTCGGCCGAACCGAGTGTCAACGCTCGTCTCTCCCTCAAAACAGGCGCTCGAACAGCGAATCCGCGAGGAGCCGACCTCGCGTGGTGAGCGCCACACGCTCGCCGGCGACCCAGAGCAGATCGAGGTCTGTCCCCCAGGCGGCGACCCGCGAGAGCGGCAGGTGGTCGAGGTCGGCGGCAGGCAGGCCGGCGTCCGTCCGCAGGGCGAGCATGACGCGCTCCGCTTCGGCTGTTTCCGTGTCGACCACCTCGATCCCGCCGGGCGGCAGGCTGGCCGGCCTTCCCGAAGGGGGCAGGAGTGCCTCGAGGTACGGCCCGAGCAACGCCGCGTTCCAGTGGCGGCTGATGCCGTCGAAGGAGTGCGCTCCGGGCCCGACTGCCGCCACGGGTTCCCTCCGCCAGTAGGCGAGGTTGTGCCGGCATTCGTGGCCCGGCTGTGCCCAGCTGCTGATCTCGTAGCCGCGCCATCCGGCGGCCGCCAGACGCTCGCTGGCGTGCTCGTACATCGCGGCAGCGCGATCCTCGTCCTGGAGCGCTCCTGCCTGCGACCGCCAGCGCGCCGCACCTCGCCGCGTGGGCAGATGGTCGCCAAGCGGGCCCGTCAGGCCCTCGCGATCCGGATCCCCGAGCGCGAGCGCGTACAGCGAGAGGTGGTCGGGCGCAGCCGCCAGCGCCTGCCGGAGGCTGTCCGCCCAGCTGTCGGCTGTCTGCCCGGGAACGTCGTACAGCAGATCGAGGCTGAGGGAGGCGATCCCCGCTGACCGGGCTTCGGCCACGGTCTCGGCGACGTCTCCCGGCCGATGCCGGCGTCCAAGGACCCTCAGCTCGGCCTGCTGGAAGCTCTGGGCACCGATCGACATGCGCGTGATCCCGGCCTGGACGAAGCCTCGCGCGTTGCCCCGGTCGGCCGGTCCCGGGTTGGCTTCGACGGTGATCTCCGCGTCAGAGGCCAGGCCGAATCGCCCACGGACGATGTCGATCAGGCCGGCGATCTCTTCGGCCGGCAGCAGCGACGGCGTTCCGCCTCCGAAATAGAGCGAGGAGAGCGGCAGGCGGCCCGGGCTGCCGGGCGGGCCGAAGCGGGCGTCGAGGTCGTCCGCTCGCAGACCCAGCTCGACCCGGGCGGCTGCCAGGAACGCCCCGACTCCGCTGCGTGGTCCGCGCGCGGCTCTGCCCGTGAACACGACGAATTCGCAATACGGACACAGCGAGACGCAGAACGGAACGTGAACGTAGAGACCAACCGGAGCACGGGGCTCCAAGCCGGTCGCGACGCTGGCCGCGCCTGGTGGAGCCTCAGCGATCGCCAGCGGCCGAATCCTTGGCGCCGACCACGCGCCATCCGTCGGGCGTTCGACGCTTCCGCTCGAGTTCCTCGGTCTCGCGGCCGCGAGGGGCCAGCTGACCGGCGTGGCCGGTGGTCAGGAAGACGGCGCAACGCGTCGCTGCATGGCCCAGGAACGCGCCCCCGATGCCGCCCACGACGACGGTGAGCCACCCGCTACCGAGGCCGATGAGGAGCGTGAGCGCCAGCATGTAGCGGTCGCGGCCGGGCGCGCCAAGGCGCGTGCACAGCGTGTAGACGAGCGCCTGCGCGACGATCGCGAGCAGGGGCGGGACGCCGAAGCCGACCAGGTACGCCAACAGGATGCCGCGGAACGCGGCCTCGTCGATGAACGCGGTGGCGACAGCATTCAGGAGCGCGCCGGGGTACTCGCGGATGTCCGGCAGTCGAATGTGACGGTAGCGGTACAGGGCATAGAGCAGAGCCTGTGAAGTGCCGATGACGGCGAAGATCAGGCCCCCGATCAGGGACGAGGCTCGGTCACCCAGGCCCAGGTAGAGCGGCTGCGTCGCCTCGAGCGGGTAGACGTAGCGCGTCGCCACGATCAGGCCGATGCCCAGGACGTACCAGCTCAGTCGCCGACGGAGGGGAGGCGGGCGGCCCCCTCTCCCCGCCTCGTCGTATTCGGCCGCCCCGAACCGCTGGGCGTCGAGGCGGAGCATGATCACGAGCAGCCCGAATCCCAGGGCAACGAGGATGCGGACGGTGGTCTCGGGCTCCATCTGCGCTCAGCCGCGCAGGCCGACCGCGAGGCCGTTCCGCCGGCCTCCGAGCGTCATCCCTCGCCCATTCGGAGCATCGCCAGGAAGGCCTCCTGCGGGATCTCCACCGAGCCCACGCGTTTCATCCGCTGCTTGCCTTCCTTCTGCTTCTCGAGCAGTTTCCGCTTGCGGGTGATGTCCCCACCGTAACACTTGGCCAGCACGTTCTTGCGCATCGCCCGCACGGTCTCGCGCGCGATCACGTTCGATCCGATCGCGGCCTGAATCGGAACCTCGAACATCTGGCGGGGGATGAGCTCCTTGAGCTTCTCGACCAGCGAGCGGCCGGTGGCCTGCGCCCGCTCGCGGTGGACGATGAGCGACAGGGCGTCCACTGGTTCGCCGTTGACCATGATGTCGACCTTGGCGAGGTTGGCCGGTCGGTAACCAGCCTCCTCGTAATCCATCGACGCATAGCCCGCCGTGCGGCTCTTCAGCTGGTCGTAGTAGTCGACAATGAGCTCCGCCAGGGGCATCTCGAAGCGCATCAGGACGCGTTCTGGGTCGAGGTACTCGAGGTCCTTGAACGCCCCGCGCCGGTTCGTCGAGAGCTCCATGAGCGGCCCGATGTAAGCGGCTGGCGAGACGACCGACAGGTTGACCCACGGCTCCTGGATCTCCTCGATGTCGCCGGGCGATGGCATGCGCGCCGGATTGTCGACAGCGACCGTGCCGCGTCCCTGAGTCAGGACGACCCGGTATTCGACCGAAGGCGCCGACGCGATGAGTTCCAGAGCGAACTCGCGCTCGAGGCGCTCCTGGACGATCTCCATGTGCAAAAGGCCCAGGAACCCGCAGCGGAACCCGAACCCGAGCGCGACGGAGCTCTCGGGCTCGTAGGTGAAGCTGGCGTCGTTCAGGTGCAACTTCTCGAGCGCGTCGCGGAGGAGCGGATAGTCCTCGCCGGTGACCGGGTAGAGGCCGGCGAACACCAGGCTCTTCGCCTTCTGGTAGCCAGGCAGCGGTTGCGGTGCGGGACGCCGAACGCTGGTGACGGTGTCGCCAACCTGGGCGTCGCGGACACTCTTGAGCCCGGTTGCCACGTAGCCGACCTCGCCGGCACTCAGCTGCGTGACCGGCACGAGCTGGGGCCGGAAGACGCCGAGCTCGAGGATCTCCGACTCGGCGCCCGAGGCCATGAGCCGCACGTCGTCGTGCTCGTGGAGGGTCCCGGCTTCCAGGCGCACGTACGCCACCACGCCCTTGTACGAGTCGTAGTGGGAATCGAAAATCAACCCCTGCAGGGGAGCCTTGGGATCGCCGGTCGGCGCCGGGATCCGCTCGACGATCGCCTCGAGGATCTCGGGCACGCCGGTGCCCTCCTTCGCCGACGCGAGGATGACCTCCTCGCGCGGGATCGCGAGGACGCGTTCGAGGTCCTCGATGACGAGCTCGGGCTGGGCGGACGGCAGGTCGATCTTGTTCAGAACC
>VBFZ01000144.1:0-465 GCA_005880805.1 Chloroflexota bacterium
TCCTGGCCGAGCACCTGCTGCTCGCGAAGTACGAGCCGGGCACGACGATCGTCGTCGACAGGGATCCCGAGGCCGGACTCGACATCCACGCCGCCGAAACGAAGACCCCCGTCGAGACCGCGACCTCATAACCTCCGAGACCTCAGGCCGATGGCGTCGGAGGGCTTCCGCCAACCTCGGGCGGATGGCGTCGCGGAGCTCCGCCTCCGACCTCGGTGAGCGAGAATCGGTTCGCCATTGAGGTTGCCCGCTCATTGAGGTTGAGCCATCCGTAAGTCCGCGGGGCGAACATCGAGTCGCTATGTCTGCCAGTCGTGCGGCGAGGCGTTCCTGCGCTGGGAGGGTCAGTGCCGGGGCTGCGGTGCGTGGAACAGCCTCGTCGAGACCGTCGTTCGCGAGTCGCCTCGTGCCGCGCGCGCCGCCGGTCAGAGGACGACAACGAATGGGGCGCGTCCCGTTGCTCTC
>VBFZ01000144.1:481-8552 GCA_005880805.1 Chloroflexota bacterium
CGAGCTGGACCGCGTCCTCGGCGGCGGGCTGGTGCCGGGATCGGTCGTGCTGGTCGGGGGCGAGCCGGGGATCGGCAAGTCGACGCTTGTCCTGCAGGCGGCCGCGGGTGTGGCAGCCTCGCCGTCGGGCGCCGGCTCGGTGCTCTACGCCTCGGGCGAGGAATCGGCCGCGCAGATCCGGCTTCGGTCGGCGCGTCTCGGGCTGCTCGACGGTCCCAGCGCTGACGCAATCCGGGTGCTGGCCGAGAGCGAGGTCGGTGACATCGCCGAGGTGGTTCGCGAAACGCGACCCGACCTGCTGGTCGTCGATTCGATCCAGACCATGAGGGTCGCCGAGCTGGAGGGCCCCGCCGGAAGCGTTGGCCAGGTGCGGGAGTCGGCCTTACGGCTGATGGAGCTCGCGAAGGGGGAGGGGACGGCGGTTGTGCTCGTCGGCCACGTCACGAAGGACGGGAGCCTTGCGGGCCCCAAGACGCTCGAGCACCTCGTGGACGCGGTGCTCGGCCTCGAGGGCGAGCGCTTCGCCGCGCTGCGCCTGCTGAGGGCCTCCAAGAATCGCTTCGGATCGACGGAGGAGATCGGCGTTTTCGAGATGGGCGAACGCGGTCTCTCCGAGGTGGCCGACCCGTCGCGGGCCTTCCTCGCAGAACATGAGGGACCCGCGCCGGGCAGCATTGTCGCCCCGACGCTCGAGGGCAGCCGTCCCATCCTCGTCGAGGTCCAGGCGCTCGTCTCGCCGTCGGTCTACGGGACGCCTCGCCGCACGACGAGCGGACTCGACCCGAATCGCGTGGCCCTCCTGGTGGCCGTTCTCGGGCGGCGAGCCGGGATCGGGCTGGGCAGCCACGATGTCTACGTGAACCTGGCCGGCGGGCTGTCGGTGGAGGAGCCGGCCCTCGACTTGCCGGTGGCGCTCGCGCTCGCGTCGTCGCTCCGGGACCGGCCGGTCAGGCCGTTCACCGCCGCAATCGGGGAGATCGGCCTGCTGGGCGAGCTGCGGGCCGTTCCGGGGCTGGAACGTCGCCTGCGCGAGGCCGCACGACTGGGTTTCGAGCGGGCGATCGTCCCCGCCGCATCCCACAATGGGCGCCTGCCGGAGGTCCCCGGCCTGGAGCTGATTGCGGTGCCTTCGCTTCGTGCGGCGCTCGACGCGGCGCTCTCGGAACCCGTCGGGAAGCGTGGCGAGGCTGCTCCCGCGATGCTAGGCTGACCGCCCGTCCGTACGCGAGTGGGGCGCCTGCGAGGGTTCAGGCGTCGGGACGGGGCGGCGCAGCCCACGATCCGAGGAGTGCCAGTCAGACCGTGATCCGCACTATCCGCGTCCTCGGAGCAGCCCTCGGCGGGATCATCGGCCTGGCCCTTGCCACGGCGCCCGGCCCGGGCCTCTTCTCGACGGGCCCGTACGGCGGCGCCTATCTGGCCGCCTGGGTGGTGGCCTGGGTCGTCGTCGGGTTCGGGATCCTTCCTTACCTGACTGTCGTGCCCGCGATCCGCCTGATCCGCTGGGTCCAGGAGCTGTCGACTGCCGAATTCGTGACCGCGGTCGTTGGCCTCCTGATCGGCCTCCTGATGGGACTGCTGCTCGGCCTCCCCCTGTCAGCACTGCCCGAGCCGTGGGGGCGGTGGCTGCCACTTGGGGTCTCCATCTTCCTCGGCCTGGGAATGGTCGGGCTGACGGTTGCCAAGCGCGCCGATCTCATCACGGCCGCTGAAGCACTCGGCATCTTCCGGCGACCGGAAGCCGAGGGCCAGTCGCGCGATGCGTCAGGCGAGCCGCACATCGTCGTCGACACGAGCGCCATCATCGACGGTCGGATCGCCGAGATCACGGAGTCCGGCTTCATCTACGGAACGCTCGTCATTCCTCGCTTCGTCCTCGACGAGTTGCAGCACATCGCGGACAGCTCCGACACGCTCCGTCGCAACCGCGGGCGTCGCGGCCTGGAGATCCTGGGCCGCATGCAGAAGGACTCGACGACACCGGTCGAGATCGCGGACCTGACCTATCCCGACATCCCTGAAGTCGACGGCAAGCTCATTGCCCTCGCCAAGGCTCGCAGCCGGGCCATCCTCACCAACGACTTCAACCTGAACCGGGTGGCCGAGCTGCAGGGTATTCGCGTGATGAACATCAACTCCCTGGCGAACGCGGTGAAACCGGCCGTGCTGCCCGGAGAGGACCTTCGGGTGCGCGTCATCCAGGAAGGCAAGGAGGCCGGCCAGGGCGTCGGCTTCCTGGACGACGGGACGATGATCGTGGTCGAGGGCGGCGCCAGGTTCATCGACAAGGACCTCGACGTCGCCGTGACACGGGTCCTGCAGACCGTCGCCGGCCGGATGATCTTCGCCCAACCCCGCCTCGAATGAATCATGCGGCCGAAGCGATCGTCGTTGCGGCCGGGAGCAGCAGCCGGATGGGCGGCATCGACAAGCTCGATGCCAACCTCGGCGGAAGGCCCCTGCTGGCCTGGACGCTCGCCGCAGTCGCCGCATCGAGCGTCGTCCGGCGAATCGTGGTCGTCGTCGCGCAACAGCGCGTTGCCGCCATCTCGAATGCAGCCTGGAAACCGGAGAAGGTCGCTGCAGTCGTGGCCGGTGGCGATAGGCGACACGAATCCGTGGCCGCGGGCCTTCGGGCACTGGAAGGAATCGGGCCCGCCGACGACCCCGTCGTGCTGGTCCACGATGGTGCACGACCGCTCGTGCGCCCCGGCCTTTTCGACGAGGTCGCGGCCGCCGCTGCCGAGGCGGGTGCCGCGATCCCGGTCGTGCCAATCGTCGAGACGGTCAAGCACGTCGCCAACGGGGAGGTCCAGGGCACCATCGACCGCTCGGAGCTTGCGCTGGCGCAGACACCGCAGGGAGTGCGAATGAGCCTCCTCCGCCGCGCGTTCCAGGAGTATCCGCCGTCGGGCCCCCAGGCCTGGACGGATGAAGCGGCGCTCCTGGAGGCCTCGAGGATCCAGGTTCGTGCCGTTTCCGGTGAGCCAACCAACTTCAAGGTCACCCTGGCCGCCGATCTCGATCGCGCAAGCCTGCTTCTCGGGGGCGGATCGATCCCGAGGGTCGGGTTCGGGAGCGACAGTCATCCGTTCGGGCCCGGCAGGCCGCTCATGCTCGGTGGCATCGAGATCGCGGCGGCACCCCGGTTGAGTGGCCATTCGGACGGCGACGTCGCGCTGCACGCGGTGGCGGACGCGCTGCTCGGAGCGGCCGCGATGGGCGACCTCGGCCGCCTGTTCCCGAGTGGACCCGAGACGCCAGAAGGGATCGCGAGCCGCCGCCTTTTGTCCGATGTCGTCGCGCGGGTGCGGCAGACAGGGCTGGAGATCCGGTCGATCGATGTGACGATCGTCGCCGGCCGTCCTCGACTGGCAGGTAGCCTCGACGCCATGGCTGATTCCATCGCGGCAATCGCCGGTGTTCCGGCCGGGACGGTGAACGTGAAGGCGTCGACCGGCAATCTCGCGGGCATGGAGGGAGCCGGGCGAGGGATCAGCGCGCAAGCGGTGGTGGCGGTTGCTCCGGCCGGGCCATTGGCCGGGTTGGCGCAAAAGCCGGTCGGCGTCGACGCGACCGACCAGGAGCCACCATGACTCTTCGACTGCACGACACGTTGAGCGGCGAGACGCGGCCGCTCGAACCGCTGACGCCGGGCTTCGTCGGCATCTACTCGTGCGGCCCGACCGTGTACGGGCCGGTTCACATTGGCAATTTCCGCTCGTTCCTGTTCGCCGACATCCTGGTCCGCTACGTGCGCTACCGGGGACTACGGGTGAAATGGGTGATGAACGTCACCGACGTCGACGACAAGATCATCCGCGGCGCGGCGGCTGCGGGGGTCGGGATCGGCGAGCTCACCGAGCGGTGGACGGACCGGTTCCTGACCGATGCCCGCATCCTCGGCATGACCGACCCGGACGTCGTGCCGAAGGCGACGGAGCACATCCCCCAGATCGTGGCCCTCATCGAGGAGCTGAGCCGACGCGGCCACGCCTACCGGACGGACGACGGGTCGATCTTCTACCAGATCTCCTCGTGGCCCGGGTACGGCAGGCTCGCCCGGCTCGACCCGGAGAACATGCGAGTGGGTGAACGGGTCGAGTCCGACGAGTACGGGAAGGACGATGTTCGCGATTTCGCCCTCTGGAAGGGACCGAAGCGCGGCGAGCCCTCGTGGTCGACGGAGGTCGGGGAAGGCCGGCCCGGGTGGCATATCGAGTGCTCGGCCATGAGCATGACCCACTTGGGCCAGACCTTCGACATCCACACTGGCGGTGTGGACCTGATCTTTCCCCACCATGAAGACGAGATCGCGCAGAGCGAGGCTGCAACCGGCAAGGAATTCGTCCGGACCTGGCTCCACTGCGCGTTCCTGCAGATGGCCGGTCGCAAGATGGCCAAGTCCGCGGGCAACATCGCCCGCGTCGACGAGCTGCTCGAACGCGGCACGCCTCCCCGGGCGCTCCGCTATGCGCTCATCTCCGTTCACTACCGGATGGCGCTCGCGTTCAGCGATGAGTCGCTTGCCGCTGCGGCGAGCGCCGTCGAGCGCCTGGACAACGTGCTCGCGGCGCTCGACAGTTACTCCGAGGAACGCGAGGACGACCCCTCGCTCGACGACGTGCTTGCGAACGGGCGCCGCTCATTCGAGGAAGCGCTGGACGACGATCTGAACGTGTCGGGTGGTCTCGCGGCCGTCTTCGAGGTCGTTCGTGAGCTCAACCGCAGGATCGGTGCGCGCAGCCTGTCCACCGCCGATGCCCGACGCGCGGCCGATTTCCTGCTCGACCTGGATCGCGTCCTTGGCGTGATGAGCGCGCCCACTCGGAAGCTCGAGAGCGACGTCGCCGATCTCCTCGAGCAGCGAGCGGCGGCGCGCGCGGCGCGCGACTGGGCCGCCTCGGATCGCCTGCGCGGCGTCCTGGCAGATCACGGAATTGCGGTCGAGGACACGCGGGACGGTCAGCGCTGGCGGCGGGTTGGCGAGCCGAGCCGTGCCTGATCGACGGCGTCGCGAAGGCCCAGGTCGGGACGACGAGCGTTCGGACCGAGGCGATCGTGACCGCAGCAAGCAACCGAGGCGCCAGGGTGGCGGAGCGCACCAGGGTGGGGGAGGTCGCCCGAATGGCGGGCGGGCTCCGAGACGTGACACGGGTCCAGCCGGTGGCTTCCGTGGCCCGCGCGAAGGTGGCTTCCGTGGCCCGCGCGAAGGTGGCTTCCGTGGCCCGCGCGAAGGTGGCTTCCGTGGCCCCGGGGACGGCCGACCGGCCGGTGGCGAGCGTCGTCGCGGCTTCGGTTTCGGACGACAAGGGGAAGGTCCACCTCCGGCCGAAGGTCGACCATCCCAGCCTGCTGATCGCAGAGGTCCATCCAGCCGGCCAGGAGAACGCCGATTTGTACCGCGTCGCGAGGGGGCACCGCCCGGTCACCGCCCGTACCAGCGTGGCGACGATCGAGGAGACAGGCCGTGGACCCGGGACCGCGGCCCCAGGCGGCCGGCAGGTCCGCTCCCGATCCATCGCGGACCTCCGCACGCTCCCCAGGGCGTTCCTCAGCCCGATCTCCTTGGACCGGGCGAGGAGCTGATCGCCGGTCGCCGCCCCGTCGAGGAAGCGTTCGTTGCCAGGCGCGAGGCGATGCGCCTGCTCGTCGTGCCGCAGCGCCGCGAGGCCCTCGAGAAGCTGGTGCTGCACGCGACGAACCTCCGGATCCCGATCGTAGAGGTCGAGGGGGGAACCGTGACCGCGCTCGCAGGCTTCGACGGCCACCAGGGAATCGCGCTGGTGGTGGGGCCCCGGCGGTATGCCACGGTCGAGGAAATCGTCGCCAGGGCGAAAGAGCGCTCCGAGCCGCCGTTCGTGCTCGCCCTCGATTCGCTCGAGGACCCCCAGAATGTCGGTGCGCTGCTGAGAACGGCCGAGGCGGCCGGCGTTCACGGCGTGGTGTTTCCAACACGTCGGCAGGCACCACTCACGCCAGCCGCCGTGAAGGCGTCCGCGGGAGCCGTCGAGCACCTCCTCCTGGCACCCGTCGACGACCTGGCGTCGGCGCTCGCCGACCTGCATGGCCGGGGGCTCCGGATCGTGGGCTCCGAGGCTGACGCGCCGCTGGCGGTTCGGGACGCCGACCTGCGCGGCCCGCTCGCGCTGGTGGTCGGGAGCGAAGGGCAGGGCCTCGGATCCGCCGTGCGGCGGCGCAGCGATCTCCTCGTCCGCGTCCCGATGCGCGGCGCGATTGGGTCCCTCAACGCCGCGGTCGCCGGCTCCATCCTCCTGTACGAGGCGCTTTCCCAGCGCGGAGCGAGCCCTGGTTCATCCGCGGCGAGCGAGACCAGGCCGAAGCGGCGAGCGAAGACGGCTACCGAGCCAAGGAAGGGGCCACGAGTGGCGTCAGAAGCCTCCGCGCCCGAAACAACTCCGCCGACCGAGGCCGACGATCTGCCGCCAGACGGTCCTTCGGCCGGCGGCTGAGCTCGCTTGACCCGCCGAAGACCCGCGCCCTATCATTCGCGGGCGCCACGGGTCCTGCCTGCGGTATGGTCCTGCGCCGCATGCCGACGTAGCTCAATTGGTAGAGCAGCGGTTTTGTAAACCGCAGGTTCCGGGTTCGAGTCCCGTCGTCGGCTCCAACCGAACAAACCGGCCTCGGGCGCACCACGAGCCGCAGCTCGCCCGGAGCCGCCCGTGGGTAGGTTGAGCAGGTGGTGAGCTCCGCTGACTGTAGATCAGCCGTCTTTCGACTGTGGGGGTTCGATTCCCTCCCTGCCCACCACCGTCCGCCCGTGACTCGAGGACTCGGGCCCACATAGCTCAGTCGGCAGAGCACTTCCTTGGTAAGGAAGAGGTCATCGGTTCGAGTCCGATTGTGGGCTCCATCCCTCGGCGGACGGTCCCGACAAAGATGCGTAGTGGCGGAGCCGCGCCTGGTGGAGGCGCGATCCGTGTGAAGGAAGAGGAGCAGTAGGCGTCCGTGGCCAAGAAGAAGTTCGAGCGCACCAAGCCGCACGTGAACATCGGCACGATCGGCCACATCGACCACGGCAAGACGAGTCTCACCGCGGCGATCACCAAGTACCTGGCCATGAAGGGTGGCTCGGAGTACCGCGCCTTCGAGTCGATCGACAACGCGCCCGAGGAGCGCGAGCGGGGCATCACGATCGCGATCGCCCACGTGGAGTACGAGACCGATAAGCGCCACTACGCCCACGTCGACTGCCCGGGCCACGCCGACTACATCAAGAACATGATCACCGGCGCCGCCCAGATGGACGGCGCGATCCTCGTCGTCGCGGCGACCGACGGCCCGATGCCCCAGACCAAGGAGCACATCCTGCTGGCCCGCCAGGTGGAGGTGCCCTACATCGTGGTGTTCCTCAACAAGGTCGACGCGGTCGACGACCCCGAGCTGCTCGACCTCGTCGAGCTCGAGGTCCGCGAGCTGCTCTCCAAGTACCAGTTCCCGGGCGACGACATCCCCTTCGTGCGCGGCTCGGCGTTGAAGGCGCTCGAAGCGCCCGACGATCCGTCCAACGCGGCCTACGCCCCGATCCAGGAGCTGATGGACGCGGTCGACTCCTACATCCCGACCCCCGAGCGGGCGATCGACAAGCCGTTCCTCATGCCGGTCGAGGACGTGTTCGGCATCAAGGGCCGGGGCACGGTCGCCACCGGGCGCATCGAGCGCGGCGTGGTGAAGGTCGGCGACGAGGTCGAGCTGACCGGCGTCAAGCCCAACCGCAAGGTCGTGGTGACCGGCGTCGAGATGTTCAAGAAGCTGCTCGACGAGGGCCGCGCGGGCGACAACGTGGGCTGCCTGCTGCGCGGCATCGAGCGCGACGAGATCGAGCGCGGCCAGGTGCTCGCCAAGGCGGGCTCCATCAAGCCGCACACGAAGTTCAGTGCGCAGGTGTACGTGCTGACCAAGGAGGAGGGCGGCCGCCATACCCCCTTCTACAACGGCTACCGGCCGCAGTTCTACCTGCGCACGACCGACGTCACCGGCGCCATCGGCCTGCCCGCCGGCGCCGAGATGATCATGCCCGGCGACAACGTCGAGATGACCGTCGAGC
>VBFZ01000145.1 GCA_005880805.1 Chloroflexota bacterium
ACGCTCAAGTCCGATGAGGCTCGTCTGGCGATGCTTCGGGCACGCGACGTCGAGCTGGGCCGGGTCATATCCGCGGGCCGCGCCCGGTTGGCGGCTCTCACGGGCGGCATCAGGGAGGACCCGCGCGGCCACCTCCACCACGCCGCCGAGCCCGAACAGCCGTCGCGTGTCAGGCGCCGGGCGTTCGGCGAAGCGTGGGCTGCTCTGAGCGTCGGGCTTCTGATCGCCCTCCTGGCGGTCGTGGTCTGGCTCCGCATCCTCCCGGCGATCGTGGCCCTGCCCGTCCTGCTCGGCGGTTATCTCGCCGTCGAAGCGTTCTTCGAACGATCGGTCGGACTCCTGCTGCTGCGCATCGCCATGTTCCTGGCGATCGTCAGCGCATTCCTCCTCGCCGCCACATTCATCCGTGAGCTGGTCCTGCTTTGCCTGCTCGGGCTGGGTCTGTTGCTGATCGGGGACAACCTCGGCGAGCTCCGACGACGCGCCCGTTGACGCCCCTGGACGGCCGTCCCGGGCGGGTTTGCCATAACGACGTCGCAGACACGCGAAGCCCCCGACCCAACGGTCAGGGGCTTCGATGCTGCATGGCTACGGTCGATCAGCTGCGAGTGCCCTGACCGTACGTGCCAGTGTAGGTTTCGCGTCCGTAGTATTCGCCGAGGTCACGGCGATAGTTCTCGTCGAGCTTCTTGCTCTCGTCGAACTCCGGCGCGTTCTTGATCTGGTCCTTGGTCAGGTTCACGAAGACCTTCCGGTCGAGCGTGTCGACGGACGAGATCGTGCCCGCCGGCAGCAGCGCCTTGTGACCAAAGATCCACGGGCCGGTGTCGACCACGATGAAGCTGCTGCTTACGTCGCGGCTGGCATCGGAAACCGAACCGATCTTGCCGTCCGTGGACTCCACGTCGAAGCCCGTCAGGTCGACCCCCGACCAGGCCTGATCACGGAAGACCCAGATATCCGTCATGGTCTGCTGCATGAGTGGGAAACTCCTTCCTTCCTGTCGAGCCGAAAGACACGCCCTCGGCGCGACTGGTCTCTGGGAGGCTTGAATCATCGCCTCTGCGGGGTGCCGTCCACATGAACCGAACGGTCGCGGAGGGGTTTCACGCACCTTGCAGCCGTATTGGGCCCAGGTGGGCCGCAGGCGGCCGGAAACGCCGATCAAGGACAGAACCTTGAATGAATGACACGAGGGAGGGTTTGTGGCTCGTCCGCTGAAGATCGGCATCCAGCTTCCGGAGGTCGAATATGTCATCCGCTGGCCCGAGCTGCGACAGATGGCGACGCGCGCGGAAGAGCTCGGTTTCGACTCGTTATGGGTCGGCGATCACCTGCTGTACCGCAGCGCCGACGGCAGCACTCGCGGTCCGTGGGAAGCGTGGTCCCAGCTCGCCGCACTCGCGGCGGTCACCTCCCGGATCGGGATCGGCCCGCTGGTGGCCGCTACCAGCTTCCACAACCCGGCGATGATCGCCAAGAAGGCTGCGACGATCGACGAGATCAGCGGCGGGCGCCTCGTCCTGGGCCTCGGCGCCGGATGGAACGAGACGGAGTACCGGGCGTTCGGCTTCCCGTTCGACCGACGTATCAGCCGGTTCGAGGAAGCGTTCACGATCATCCGCACGCTGCTGCGCGACGGTCACATCGACTTTGCCGGCGAGTTCTACGAGGCTCGTGACTGCGAACTCGTCCCGCGCGGCCCAAGGCCCGAGGGTCCGCCGCTCCTGATCGGCTCGAACGGTCCGCGAATGCTCGAGATCGCGCTGCCCTACGTGAACGCGTGGAACAGCTGGTTCGAGGAGCCAGGCAACCGGCCGGAGGGGATCGCCCCGCTTCGGGATCGCGTCGATGCGATCTGCGCGGCCGTTGAACGGGATCCCGCCGAAATCGAGCGCACGGTCGCGGTATTCGTCCGGTTGTCGGGCGGCGAGGGCAGGCCCGCGGGCGCGACCCGCCGGAGCGGTTCGCCAGCACTCGAGGGCACTCCCGAACAGCTGGCCGAGGTCTTCGGCGCATTCGCTCGGGAAGGCATCGGCCACCTCCAACTGGTGCTGGATCCGATCACCCTCGCCTCGATCGAAAAGCTGGCGCCCGTCCTCGAAATCCTCGACCGAACCTGACATGGCGGCCGAAGACTGCCGAGCCTCCGCCGCCCGAAGGAGGTCGCGCCGGCCTGCGCTACGATCCGGAGCGATGAGCGACCCACGCCTGCTGCGGCGAGCCGCCGACCTGGCGGCCGAATTTCTCGACACCCTGCCTTCGCGCCGCGTCTTCCCCGACGTGGAGCTCGAGAGCCTGCGGGCGGCGATGGGCGGGCCGCTGCCGGACCAGGGCCAGGACCCGGCCGCAGTCGTCGAAGACCTGGCGGCGGCCTCCGAGCCTGGTGTCGTCGCCACCGCCGGCCCGCGCTACTTCGGGTTCGTGGTCGGCGGCAGCCAGCCCGCGGCCCTCGCGGCGGATTGGCTCGCGAGCGCCTGGGACCAGAACGCCGGCCTGTACGTCCTGTCGCCGGCAGCCGCGGTTACCGAGGAGGTGGCCGCTGCCTGGCTGATCGAGCTCTTCGGCCTACCGGAAGGTACGAGCGTCGGATTCACGACCGGCGCGACCATGGCCAACTTCACGTGTCTCGCAGCCGCGCGCCACGCGGTGCTTCAGAGAGATGGCTGGAACGTCGAGGAGCAGGGCCTCTTCGGTGCGCCGGAGATCCACGTCGTCGTCGGCGACGAGGCGCACGTGACGATCTTCGCGTCGCTCCAGATGCTCGGCCTGGGCCGCTCGCGGGTCCATCGCGTACCGACGGACGACCAGGGGCGAATGCGGGCCGACGCCCTGCGATCCACGCTGGCCGGCCTGCCGTCCGGCCCGACCGTCGTCTGCGCGCAAGCCGGGAACGTCAACACGGGGGCCTTCGACCCGCTCGAGGAGATCGGCGTTCTCGCGCGGGGGCGTGGCGCCTGGCTCCACGTCGACGGTGCGTTCGGCCTGTGGGCGGGAGCATCGCCGGCGTTTCGCGCGCTGCTCGTCGGTGTGGCCGAGGCCGACTCGTGGACGACGGACAGCCACAAGTGGCTCAACGTCCCGCACGACTCCGGGCTGGCGTTCGTTCGCGATCCGGCTCCGCACCACGACGCAATGACGCTCGGAGCCGCGTACTACGTGGAGACCGCCGGAGCGGAACGCGACTCCTACAACTGGGTCCCGGAGTCGTCGCGCAGGGCGCGCGGCTTCGCGGTCTACGCCGCTCTTCGTGCCCTGGGGCGTTCGGGCGTCGCCGAGCTCATCGAGCGCTGCTCTCGCCTTGCCCGCCGGATGGCCGATCGACTGCGGAAAGAGCCCGGCGTCGAAATCCTGAACGATGTGGTCCTCAACCAGGTCCTCGTCCGCTTCAGTCCGCCAGGCAGTGGTCCCGGGGATGCGGCCGCCGCGGATGACTACACGCGCGCGGTGATCGCTGCGGTTCAGCGCGACGGAACCTGCTGGCTGTCCGGGACGACGTGGCACGGGGTCGCCGCCGTGCGCGTTTCGGTGTCGAACTGGAGCACGACCGAGGCGGACATCGACGTATCCGCCGAAGCGATCCTGCGCTGCGCCCGTGAGGTCGCCAGCGTCCCGGCCTGAGGGTCCCGCCCGCCGCTCGGCCGCGCGAGGCCCCACCCGCGGAACGCGACCGCGGTTGTGATGTAATGGCGGCCCCGGCGACGACCATCCTGCCGCCGAGCGAGACCGCAGCGAGGTTGAGATGGGCATCGGCACTGCGCCTGGCCTGACCGCGGAGGAGATCGTCCGCCTCTCGCGCGAGCACACGTTCTTCTCGTGGTCGATCCAGGGTGCGGTCGACCCCATCGCCATCGACCACGCCGAAGGCGTCTACCTGTACACGCCGGACGGCAGGCGGATCCTCGACTTCAACAGCCAGCTGATGTCGGTCAACATCGGCCACGGCAACCGCCGGGTCATCGACGCGATCACCGAGCAGGTCACCAAGCTCCAGTATGTCCAGCCCGCGTTCGTGACGGAGATTCGCGCCCGGCTCGGACAGAAGCTGGCCGAGATCCTGCCTGGCGACCTGGACAAGGTGTTCTTCACGCTGGGCGGGGCCGAGGCCATCGAGAACGCGATCAAGATCGCGCGCCACTTCACGGGTCGCTACAAGGTCCTCGCCCGATACCGCTCCTACCACGGCGCCACGATGGGCGCGATGACTCTCACCGGCGACCCACGGCGCTGGCCGAACGAACCAGGTCTCGTCGGGGTGGTCCGCTACCCGGACACCCATCGCTGGGGCGAGAAGGATCCACGGCCGGTCGAGGAGAGCCTGCGCGGGCTGGAGGACGTGATCCGCTACGAGGGTCCCCACACGATCGCGGCGATCTTCCTCGAGACGATCGTCGGCACGAACGGGGTCCTCGTGCCGCCGGACGGCTACATCCAGGGCGTCCGCGAGATTTGCGACCGCTACGACATCCTGATGGTGTCCGACGAGGTCATGGCCGGGTTCGGGCGGACCGGCCGCTGGTTCGCGGTCGATCACTGGGACGTCGTGCCCGATCTGATGACCATGGCCAAGGGCCTCACGAGCTCGTACCTGCCGCTGGGGGCCGTGGCGATGCGCCGCCGGATCGCGGAGAAGTTCGAGTCGACCTACTACAGCGGCGGGCTCACGTACTCGTCGCACCCGGTCTCGCTCGCCGCATCTCTCGCGACGATCGGTGTCTACGAGGACGAAGGGCTGATCCAGAACGCCGCCCGGATGGGCGAGGTCCAGCGGGACTGGCACCGGCGTCTGTACGAGAAGCACCCCAGCGTCGGGGCGTTCCGTGGCCTGGGGCTGTTCGGCGTCCTGGAAGTCGTTCGCAGCCGGCAGCCGTACACGCCGATGACGCCGTACAACGGCACGAGCGACGAGATGAAGGCGATCGGCAAGTTCTTCCGGGACAACGGGTTGTACACCTTCGTCGCGAACCACATGATCCACACGAACCCGCCGCTCTGTATCACCGAGGACCAGCTCGCGGAGGGCTTCGAGATCATTGACCGGGCCCTCGACATCTCCGACCAGGCCGTCACCGCCTAGCCCATGGCCGTCGCCGCCGGCTCGCTGTCGCCGACCGCGCGAGCTGCTTCTGTCGGAAGGCGCAGCATCAGCGTGTGGCGGAAGGCGGCCGTGGCGATCGTTGTGCTTCTCGCCGTGTTGCTGATCTGGGAAGCCGCGAAATGGCTTGGCGGAGATCCCTGGTTCATCCATGGCACGGTGTTCGGAGTCCGAATTGACTACGAGCATCGACCGCCTCTCCAGTGGCGGATCGCCGACGATCTCTCGCTGCCCCACGTCTGGGACGTCACTCGCGCCTTCGTCGACCCGGCTCAGCGCAATGGCCCACTACTCGGACTCGTCCTGAGTGGCCAGGCGCTGTTCACCTTCCGCGAGGCGCTCGTGGGCTTCGTGTTCGGCGGCATCCTGGGTCTGGGGCTCGCCGTCTGGTTCGTCCACTCGCAGCTCGCCGAGCGGGCGCTCGTGCCATACGTCGTCGCGTCCCAGACGGTGCCGATCCTGGCGATCTCACCCATCGTCGTGAACGCCACCAAGGCCGGCTGGCTGTCCGTCGCGCTCGTCACCGCGTACCTGACGTTCTTTCCGGTGACGATTGGTGCCCTGCGAGGTCTCCGCGCGGCCGACCCTAGGGCGTTCGAGCTTTTCCGGTCCTACGCCGCCTCACGGCGCCAGATCCTCATGCGACTTCGGATGCCGGCATCCCTGCCGTATCTCTTCGCGGCCCTGCGAATCGCCGCGGCCGCGGCGGTGATCGGCGCGATCATCGGCGAGATCCCGGCGGGCATCCAGGATGGGCTCGCCAGCGCGATCGTGAACTACAACCAGTACTACGTGACTGCGCCCGAGCGGTTGTGGGCGACGATCGTGCTGTGTTCAGCCGTCGGCCTCGTATTCGTTGGTCTCGTGAAACTGGCCGAGGCCGTGGTCCTGCGGAGACGCTACGGCACGCTGGACGTGTCCCCCGGCCAATGACCGCAAGCGAGACCGGCAGGTCGGCCGCAGACCGGACCGAGGGGCGGTCCACCGCACGACCGGTGGTCGAGGTCGACGGCGTCGAGAAGACCTTCGGCAGCGGTGGATCCGCGGTAAGGGCGCTGGTGGACATCGATCTGACCATCCGCCAGGGCGAGTTCGTTTCGCTGATCGGCCCATCCGGGTGTGGCAAATCGACTCTCCTCCGCCTCATCGCGGACCTGACGAGCCCATCCGCCGGCCGAGTGCTCGTGAACGGCAAGCCTGCGGCGCGGGCCCGCCTCGATCGCGACTACGGGATGGTCTTCCAGGCGCCGGTCCTCATGGACTGGCGCACGATCGACCGGAACATCGAGCTCCCGCTCGAGATCATGGGCTTCCCCAGGGCGGAACGATCCCGGCGCTCCGCGGAGCTCCTGAAGCTCGTCGAGCTCGAGGGTTTCGAAGGGAAGCATCCGTGGCAGTTGTCGGGTGGGATGCAGCAGCGGGTTGCGATCGCCCGCGCGCTCGCCTTCGACCCGAAGCTGCTTCTGATGGACGAGCCGTTCGGCGCCCTCGACGAGATGACCCGCGAGCGAATGAACCTCGAGCTCATGAAGATCTGGGGCCAGACCGGCACAACCGTGGTATTCGTGACCCACTCGATTCCGGAGGCCGTGTTCCTCTCCACGCGGGTCGCCGTGATGTCCCCACGACCAGGACAGATCGCGCNNNNCAGCCGCGAACGGTCGAAACGCGGGAGCTGCCGCACTACTTCGAGCTCGTCACCAGGGTCCGCGAAACGCTCCGCCGCCACGAGCCGGATGGCGAGCTGGAGGAGATCGAGGCGTCAGACGCGGCGAGGATCCGGGCGGAGGGCCTGGCATGACGTCCTGGTTGACGTCTCGCGTCGGGGGCTGGCTGCCCGCAGCGGTCGTGTTCGTGGCCGTCATCGGAATCTGGGAGATCAGCCTCCTCGCGCTCCAGGTCCAGGCGTTCCTCCTCCCGCGGCCAAGCGTCATCTGGTCGAAGCTGGCGGAGCTCTGGCCGACGACGCTCTCGCGCGGCGTCGCCTTCACGGCGAGCGAGGCAGTCGGTGGCCTCGTGGTCGGGGTCACGCTGGGGACGCTCGCGGGCCTGGCAACGGCGCGCTGGCGCGGGGCCCGCGAGACGCTCGTGCCGATCGCGGTCGGCGCCAGTACGGTGCCGATCATCGCCTTCGCGCCGATCACCCTGAACTGGTTCGGCTACGAGAGCCCTCTGCCGCGCATGGTCATCGTCGCCACCATGGTGTTCTTTCCGGTATTGGTGAACACGGTCCGTGGCTTGACGGAAGTGGCCCCGGCGTCCCTTGAGCTCATGGCCTCGTATGCCGCGTCGGAGCTGGAGACGCTCCGCAAGCTCCGGGTTCCCAACGCCCTTCCGTACTGGTTCACCGCGCTGCGAATCGCGGCGACCCTCAGCGTCATCGGTGCGGTGGTCGGGGAGTTCTTCGGCGGCCCCCTCTACTCGCTGGGCATCTTCATCACCAACGAGACCGGTATATCGGACTACCCTGGCGCGTGGGCCGCCATCGTCCTCGCGTGCCTGCTCGGCATCTCGTTCTACGTGCTCGTGGTCGTCGCCGAACGGATCGTGGTTCCCTGGGGAGTGGCCCGCGAAACGCCGCTGTGACCGCGCGGCCACTTGGCCTACCATCGCGCCCTGCGCAGGCGCCGGTCGTCGGAGGAAGCTCGGGCGGGCCTCGCATGGAGGAGGAGTGGCAACAATGAAGTTCGCTCGAACTGGCGCTGCGCTCATCGCGGCCTTGTCCGTGGCGCTGGCGGCCTGTACCGGCACCGGGGCTTCAAGCCCGTCGCCCGCCGGCGCCTCGACCGCAGCCAGCCCATCGCCAGCAGCAAGCGCGTCGGCGGCGGCGAGTCCTTCCGCCGGTGCGATGACGAAGGTGAAGTTCCAGCTGCAGTGGGTCGCCCAGGCGCAGTTCGCCGGCTACTACGCGGCGCTCGATCAGGGCTACTACAAGGACGAAGGCCTGGATGTCAGCTTCCTGCTCGGCGGGCCGCAGGTCGACAACATCAACGCCGTTGCGGTGAACACCGCGGATATCGGCACTGGCTGGCTCCCGAAGATGCTCCAGTCACGCGAGAACGGGACCGACCTCGTCTCGATCGCGCAGGTATTCCAGCGGTCGGGCACGCGGATGGCGTCCTTCAAGAGCAAGAACATCACCACGATCAACGACTTCCACGGCAAGAAGATCGGCAGCTGGCTGCTGGGTAACGAGCCGGAGCTGTTCGCGGCCCTGACGAAGGCCGGATTCGATCCCACCAAGGAAAGCGTCATCAAGCAGAACTTCGACATGTCCGGACTGCTCAAGGGCGATCTCGACGTGGCGCAGGCGATGATCTACAACGAGTACGCCCAGGTCCTCGAGGCGAAGAACCCGCAGACCGGCCAGCTGTACCAGCCCACCGACTTCAACGTCCTCGACTTCAACGATCCGGCCGTCGGGACCGCGATGCTCCAGGACCAGATCTTCGCCCGCGACTCATGGCTGAAGCAGGGCAACAACCAGGACGTCGCGACGCGCTTCCTGAAGGCATCCTTCAAGGGCTGGGCCTACTGCCGCGACAACCAGCAGAAATGCGTCGACCTCGTGCTGAAGGCAGGCTCGCAGCTCGGTGCGAGTCACCAGGCGTGGCAGATGAACGAGATCAACGCCCTGATCTGGCCGTCCCCGAACGGCGTCGGCGTCCTGGACCAGAAGCTCTGGGATCAAACGATCCAGATCGCGACCACGTACAAGATCCTGAAGGCGGCTCCGACCGCAGGTGCCTACCGTACCGACCTCGCCCAGGCAGCCGTCACCGCGCTGGGCACGAGCGTCGAGACAAAGGGCGCTAACTTTCAGAAGCAGACGGTGACGCTCAACCCCGGCGGCAACTGAGCACAGGCTTCCGCAACGCCACCCATTCAGAGGCCGGTCGCGAGGACCGGCCTCTTCTTGCCTCGGGGCTACGTCCCGCCTGTCCCGAATTGGCGGTCTCCGGCATCGCCCAGGCCGGGCAGGATGTAGCCGCGGTCGTTGAGCTGGCGGTCCAGGGCGGCGCAGTGGATGGGCACGTCGGGATGCGCCCGGGTCACGGCTTCCACGCCCTCCGGGGCGGCGATCAGGTTGACGAGCTTGATCCGGACGGCCCCCCAGCGCTTCAGGACATCGATCGCGGCGGTTGCCGACCCACCCGTCGCGAGCATCGGATCGAGGATGAGGCATACGTCTACGGTCGCGGAGTCGGGCAGCTTGTTGTAGTACTCGACGGGCCGCAGCGTGCGCTCGTCCCGGAACAGTCCCAGGTGCCAGACCTCGGCCGTTGGCATCAGCTCGAGCATCGCGTCGACCATGCCCAGTCCGGCCCGCAGGATCGGCACGAGCCCGATCCGGTCGCCGAGCTCGGCCGCCTGGGTTTCCTCCAGGGGAGTGCGGACCGTGAGCGGCCGGATGCGGGCGTCGGCTAACGCTTCGTACCCGAGCAGCCACGAGAGCTCGCGGACGATCTCCCGGAACTTCTTCGGCTCGGTGGTCTCGGCGCGGAGAATGGCCAGTTTGTGCAGCACGGCCGGATGCGTCGAGATGTGGAGCCCGGGCCAGCGGGAGCTATCGGGCGCCTGAACGGCAGCGGTGGGTGCCGACACGCGAGGCCTCCTGTCGGAGCGTCATCGGAGCTCTTGGGCGTCTTCGCCGCTGGATGCTAGCACCGCAAAAATCACCCGATTCCCTGATTGACGCTTGCCCTGCTGACCGCTAGCGTCGGGCTGCACGACCGGGCTCGTCCGGGCGGTGGCCCAGTGCCCAGGCCGTCGCCTGGACCCCCGGTCCGTGCCGGCGAAAACGCGCGTATTCCGGCCGGCGCTGCTGCTTCGATTTCCAACTCGCTCGGCGACGTCCAGCGGTATCCTCGCGCTGCTGCGCGCCTTCTCGACGACGCCCTCGAACCTGGAGATTTCGCCCTGTCCACAGCCCTCCCCGCACGACCCCGAAACAGCGCCGGGACGCTCAGAACCGGCTCCCGCGCTCGGCAGCCCAGCCGCGGGTCGGCGCCGCCCGTACTCGTTCGGCAGGTCCGCGGGGAGATCGTCGAGAGCGAGCACCGTGGCCACATCGTCGAGGTCGACGCGACGGGTTCGATTGTCCGTGTCCTCGGCGACCCGGAGTGGCCGGTGACGCTGCGTTCCACGGTCAAGCCGTTCGGCCTTCTGGCGCTTGTCGAAGCCGGCGGCATCGACGCGTTCGACCTGTCGCCGCCCGAGCTGGCTCTCATGGCGAGCTCGCACTCCGGCGAAGACCTCCACGTCCGTACCCTCCAGGCCATCTACCGACGCGCCGGACTCAGCCAGGGCATGCTCGCTTGTGGAGCGGAAAATGCACCGCTGGACGCGCTCACGGCCGCTCGGCTGGCACGCGACGGCGAGAAGCCCGGACCGGTTCGGCACAACTGCTCCGGCCAGCACACGTCGTTCATCCTGCTGAGCCGACTGAAGGACTGGCCACCCGACACGTACTGGCAGCCCGACCACCCGTCCCAGGTCGCCTACCGTTCCGCGGTGGCAAGAGCCTTTGGAACCCGGCCCGACCGCCTGGTCGCCGCGATCGACGCGTGCGGCATCCAGACCTTCGCGTTCCCGCTCCGTGAGGTTGCCAGGGCCTACGCCCTCCTGGCTGACCCAGCTTCCGTGCCCACAGGAGATCCGCGCTCTGCGCTTGCCGGCGCGTTGCTCAGGATTCGCGATGCGATGCTCGCCAACCCGGAGATGGTTGCGGGAAGCCGCGAACGGCTCGACACGTCGCTCATGAAGTCAGCGCCCGGCATCGTGATCAGCAAGGGCGGTGCGGAAGGGCTGCGAGGGATCGCCGTCCTGCCCGGCGGACGTCCAAGCGGCGTCTCCGCAGGTCCGTCCGGGATGGCAGTGAAGATCGAGGACGGAGACGGTGCCGGTCGCGCGGGATGGGCCGCGGCGGTCGAGGCACTCCGCCAGGCAGGCGTCATCGAAGGGCAGGCCGTCCGGATGCTCAGCCGGTATCACCGCCCGTCGGCCAACGACTCCCACGGACGGCTCGCGGCCGAGGCGGTGGCGAGCTTCGACCTGGCACCGGTCGGCGAGCTCTTCGCCTGAGCCCGCCGTTGCCTGCCTGATGGCCGTTCCCACCGACCCCTATCGAACGCTGGGACTTCCCCGGACCGCGTCGCTCGCCGAGGTCAAGCGCGCCTACCGCCGCCTCGTGAAGCTCTATCACCCCGATTCGGCGGGCGCAGCGGCGATGCCGCGCTTCCTCGCAATCCAGTCGGCCTACGAGGCGATCGTTGGGCCGACCCGGGGCCGAAATTCGACCAACCGCACGCCAAGCGCCAGGCCAACTCCTCCGACGTGGGCCGTTGATCCCGATCGAGCGCGCGCGACGCGGTCGCGCTCAGGATCCGGGCGGCCATCCCAGGGAGGTTCGCCGCCGGGCCCTGGGGGCGCGACAGGCGCCGCCCGTTCAACCGATGCAGGCCCGCAACGACGACGGCCCGTGGGGACCTCCGGCTCGGGCACCGGGAGGGCGGGCTCGTCCCGTGGGCGAGGCGAGCGGTCCGGTGGCCGGGCGACCATGGGATCGACCTCCTACGACGGTGTCGAGGACGAGCCCTTCGAGCCTGACTGGGCGGGAGGCTCGTGGTACGGATCGGGGTCGGGAACGTACTGGCGCGTCAACCCGAAGGAATACGCCGATCCCCGCAAGCACGGCCCGGAATACCAGGCGCGCGGTCGTCGAACGTCGACGGGGGCAGGCCCGGGGCGATCTCGCGGTTCCGCCCCGCCTTCGCCCGGCGCGGCCGGTGCGTCCAGCAGCTCATGGACTGAAGCCGCCAACCCGGCGTGGTCGGCCGGCACGACTGCGGGGGCAACGGCCGGCCAGGCCTGGACGGACTGGCGGCGGGCAGGAGAAGGCGCACCGTCCGGAAACTCGTGGCAGGAATCGTGGCCCGACGACCCCGAGCCCGCCGACGGCGACCAGGGCGTCGGTCTTGCCGTACGCAGCTGGATCTCGGGCCCGGTCGCCCGTCGAGTCGTGCCGATCCTCCTCGGTTGGCCGCCGATCGGATTCGTTCTCGCCGCCCTGCTCGGCGAGCTCACGGGCTGTGGCCGCTTCTCGGCTGGTTGTTCGGACGCCGCCGGGGTGCTGCCCTGGCTGGTTCAACCGCTGGTGATCGGGCTGCTGCTCGCGCTTCCATTCCTCGCGAACGTCGCAGCAATCGGAACCATCGGAGCCTTCCTGGCCGGGATTCCGGTGGCGGCGGTGCTTAGCGTGACGGGTGGAGGACGAGGTCCGGTCTTCACCACGAGCATGGTGCTGGTGAGTGCACTTGCGGTCGGCTACATCATCGGTGCTACCGGGGCGGCCGCCGGACGGTTTCGGTTGCCGGACGCCTCTCGCCGCGCGGCGGTCGACTCCTCGTGACGATCACGCCGCCGTCCCGCGGGCCGGCGGGCACTGTTGGCGCCCGCCAAGGCCGCCGACACGACCACGACGCTCTCTCCCAGGCCGCGCAGGAATACCTCCTCGCGCTCCGGGTCATGGCCGTTGACGGCCGCCACGTGACCGCCGCCCAGGTCGGCAGGCACCTCGGCGTCTCGACCCAGGCTGCATCCGAGATGTTCCGCCGCCTCACGGCCGATGGTCTCGTTTCGCAGGCTGATGGACGGGAGCTGGTGCTAACCGACGCCGGACGTGCGGCAGCCGACGGGATCTTCCGACGCCACGCCCTGCTCGAATGGTTGCTCACGGCGGTGGTCGGCCTCGGCTGGGCGGAGTCGGACGAGGAGGCCGCCCGCCTGCAGGGCGCGATCTCGCCGCGGGTCGAAACGCGGCTGGACGAGATGCTCGGCCACCCCGAGACGTGTCCCCATGGCAACCCGATCGACGCCGCGACCGCCCGTCGCCGACCGTCTGGCGAGCTGCTGTCGAAGATGGAAGCGGGGACTCGGGCCACCGTCTACCGGATCACGGAGGAGGCCGAAGAGGACCCGGCGCTGCTGTCGTACCTCGAGGCTCGCGCCCTCACTCCGGGTGCCCACATCACCGTGCTCGCGCGCTCCGAATCGCTGGACTCCCTGACGCTCGACGGCCCGCGCGGCCGGGCGACGCTTGGATTGCGGCCCGCCTCGCTCATCCACGTCCTCCCAGGAGACGCCGATCCGGGGCTCTTCCACCGCGTGCCCACTGCTGGTATCTGAGGCCAGCGCCGCCGGCTTCCGCAAAACGTGCCGCGCGAACGTGCGCCGGGACAAGTAACCGTCGAAACGCCGCGGATGCTGCGTCTAGCACTACTGCCAGTCGTATGTGATGCAGAGCGATCGCGTTGACTGTCTCGCGGCGGCGGCAGATAGTCGCCGCGTGAAGCTCCCAGGGATCAACGGTCGGACCGTCGCAATAGTCAGTTTCGCGGGCGTGATGCTCGTCGTGGCGCTGGTTGTGCAGGCACAGTTCCTTGCAGACGTCCGCACCTGCTCGGAGCACTCGGCGTACTCGATGGTCGACTGCATCAGCCCGATCGAGAGCCCAGGGCTGTTCGACCTTCCGGAGCTGGGCTCAAACGGCCGGGATTGGCAGGCGGTACTGATGACGGGAGTCGGGGCCTTTGCCGCCACGATTTGTCTGATCGTCGGGGCGCGCAGGATGCGTCGGCTCCTCGGGAGCGAAGGAGCGGACACCTAGCCCGGGGTCGCCGGAACCGAAACGTACAATCGGCGCATGTCCGACATCCGCGTGCGAATTGCGCCGAGCCCCACCGGCCCGCTGCATATCGGGACGGCGCGGACGGCGCTCTTCAACTACCTGTTCGCGCGGCACAACGACGGGACGTTCATGGTGCGCCTCGAGGACACCGACGTCGTCCGCTCGTCGATCGCCTACGAGAAGGACATTCTCGACGGGCTTCATTGGCTGGGACTGACGTGGGATGAGGGGCCCGATGTCGCGGGCGATGCAGACCACGGGGCGTTCGGGCCGTACCGCCAGATGGAGCGCCTGCCGATCTACCGCGAGGCGGCCGCGCGCCTGCTCGCCGCCGACCTGGCCTACCCCTGCTACTGCACCCCGGAGGACCTCGAGGCGGACCGCCGCCGGCGGGAGGCCGCGCACCAGCCGCCCCGCTACAGCGGCCGCTGCGCGCGACTCACTCCAGCCGAGCGCGCCGCCTTCGAGGCAGAGGGTCGCGTCGCCGCACTGCGCTTCCGGGTGCCGGATGGCGTCATCTCCTTCGACGACATGATCCGCGGCCGTGTCGAGATCGACACCGCCAACCTGGGCGGCGACTTCGTGATCGTCCGCGCCGACGGGACGCCGCTCTACCACTTTACGGTGGTGATCGACGATGCCGCGATGCGCATCAGCCACGTGATCCGCGGCGAGGACCATCTCTCGAACACGCCCAAACACATCCTGCTGTTCCGCGCCCTCGGAGAAGCCGAGCCGGCGTTCGGCCACCTCCCGCTAATCCTCAACCCCGACCGGACCAAGATGAGCAAGCGCAAGAGCCAGACGGCGATCGGCGACTACATCGCCGAGGGCTTCGTTCGTGAGGCGATGGTTAACTACCTGGCGCTCCTGGGCTGGTCGACGGGCACCGAGGAGGAGGTCCTCTCGCTCGAGGCCCTGGTCGAGCGCTTCGACGTCGCGCACGTCCAGAAGGCCGGTGCGGTCTTCGACCGGGAGCGCCTCGAGTGGCTCAACGGACAATGGATCCGCCGTATGCCGCCGGATGAGGTGATCGATCGGTTGCGGCCGTTCCTCGAGGCCGAGCTGGCGGCCGGGCGAATCGACCGAATACCCACGGACGAGGAGATCCGCGCCCTGCTGCCCGTGATATCGGCTTCCTGTTCGTCGACGAGGTGGCCGTCGACGTCTCGGTGTTCCCGACGAAACGCTGGGACCTCGCCACGACCCAGGAGGCGCTCTCGGCTGCGCGCGCCGTCATCGCCTCGGTCGGGCACGTCAGCTACGAGGCGGATGAGCTCGAGCCCCCACTCCGGCGCCTGGCCGAGGAGCGGGGCTGGAAGGCGGGCGACCTGTTCATGGCCATTCGCGTGGCGGTGACCGGCCGGACCGCGACGCCGCCGCTGTTCGACACGCTGGTCGCGCTTGGCTACGAGCGAACGCTCCAGCGACTGGATCGGGCCATCGACGGGCTGAGAGGCCAGGTGAAACAGGAGACGCCAGCATGACCAGCTCAGACGTCCAGGCCTGGCTTGACCGCTACGTGCAGGCGTGGCTGACCTACGACCCCAAGCAGATCGGCGACCTGTTCAGCCAGGATGCGGAATACCGCTACCACCCATGGGACGAGCCGGTCCGAGGGCGGGACACGATCGTCCGCAGCTGGACCGAGCCCGACGCCGACGCGAGCGCCCGGGACAAGCCCGGCACGTACGAGGCGCACTACGAGCCGTACGCCGTGGGGGGCAATCGGGCGGTCGCGACGGGCTGGAGTCGCTACCTGCACCCCGACGGGTCGTTCCGGACGCTGTACCACAACGCCTACCTGCTCGAGTTCGACGACGACGGCCGCTGCCGCTCCTTCACCGAGTTCTATATCGAGCAGCCCAGGCCAAAGGCCGGCGCAGGCTAGTTCCGCTGGCCGGCAGCGCCAGCCCGGACCTCAGGCGCCCAGGAGCGGGTGCAGGATCGCGTAGGAAAGCGCGGCCACCAGGCCCGCCGCCGGTATCGTCAGGATCCACGCGATGACGATGCCGCGCGCGACTCCCCAACGAACCGCGGAAAGCCTCTCGCTCGAGCCGACGCCCATGATCGCGCTCGCGATGACGTGGGTCGTCGAGACGGGCATCCCGAAGTGTGAGGCGCCCAGGATGATCGTCGCCGCGGTTGTTTCGGCCGCGAACCCATGGACCGGATCCAGCTTCACGACCCGCTGGCCCATCGTCTTGATGATCCGCCAGCCGCCGGCAGCCGTGCCGAGCGAGATGGCCGTGGCGGCCACGAGGATGACGGGGATCGGGATCTCAAAGGTCGGGATGACGCCGGCCGAGAAAAGCGCCAGGGCCATGATGCCCATCGTCTTCTGCGCGTCGTTCGAGCCGTGGCTGAACGCCATGTAGGCCGCGGAGAGGACCTGCATTCGCCGAAAGCGCTCATTTATGCGGGCAGGGTGGGCTCGCCGGAAGATGTTCAGCAGAACCACCATGAACCCGAAGCCGATCGCCAGGCCGAGGAAGGGTGACGTGACGAGCGGGAACAGCACCTTGCCGACCACGCCGTCGACCTTGACGACGCTGAGTCCGGCGGCCGCGATGGACGCCCCAAGCAGGCCGCCGATCAGTGAGTGGCTGCTGGAGCTCGGGATGCCGAGCCGCCACGTGAGCAGGTTCCAGATGATCCCGCCGATGATCGCCGCGGCCAGGTAGGTCAACGAGGGGTCGGCGGCGTTCAGTGCCTGCTCGTCGACGAGGCCCTTGCCGATCGTCGTCGCAACCGCGGTGCCGGTGAGCGCGCCGACGAAATTCGCCGTCGCCGACAGCGCGATGGCCTGTTCGGGGCGGAGGGCCCGCGTCGAGACGGAAGTTGCGATCGCGTTCGCCGTGTCGTGGAACCCGTTGATGTAATCGAAGACCACGGCAAGCCCCAGGATGATCACCAGGACGAGCGTGAATCCCTCAGGCATGGGCGTATCGCGGTCGCGCGGAACCGCGCATCTGAAGAGGGGTGGGCATCGCCGGCAAGGCTAGCAGGTCCCGGTGCGGCCTCGGACCCGGTCGATCCGCCGCCAAGGGCTTGCCCTTCGAACCGCCGCCTACCATTCGGCCGTGCGAGCTGGCGACATCCCGACCGACGACCTCTATGCCCGCCTCGAGCTGCCCGTCGGGGCCGATCCAGAGGCGATCGAGATCGCCTGGCGCGCCCTGCTCAAGCGGTACCACCCGGACGTCGCCGGCGCGAGCTCAACGCAGCTTGCCAAGCAGATCAACGTGGCCCACGACTGGCTCAGCAATCCGCAGCTCCGGGCCCGCTATGACCAGGCTCGAGCACCGGCCGGATTCCGCGCTCGCCGCGCCTTCCGTCGTCCTGCGGCAGCACCCGTGCCCCGACGTCCGGCGGGGTGGCGTGGACGCGTGCTGCCCGTCGAACGGGAAGAGGTCGGGCTGGACTCGCCCGTCGTCCAGGCCTACCTCGAGCGAATCGAGCGACTGACCTCCGACGAGCTCGACCGCCTCAGCCTGGCCGATCCGCCGCCGATCGCGTTCGTCGCGAGCATTCGGCGGTTCATCACCCCGGAGCGTGCCGCCACCCTGGAGGCCCTCGAGGCGGCCGTGCAGCAGCGACTCCCCGAGCGTGCCCGGCGGCAGTCGCGGATCCGGCACGCGATCCTGAGCTTCGGCCACGACCTCGTGCTCGAGCGATTCCTCGACGAGCAGCTATCGGAGCTCTTCAGCGAACGCGTACACGAGCGCATGACGCGCGGCTGGCAGTCGGCCGTCGGCAAGGGACGGTACGGACCGCATTCGG
>VBFZ01000146.1 GCA_005880805.1 Chloroflexota bacterium
CATGCGCGATCGGTGCGAGGTCGACGAAGGCGGCTTGGACCCCAAGGCGGTTAGCCGCGCGGGGCGCCGTCTCGATCGCCAGCCTGGTCTTGCCGCTGCCTCCGGCACCCGTGAGCGTGACCAGCCGCGCCTGACCGAGGAGATCCTCGACCTCGCCGAGCTCTTGCTCGCGACCCACGAACGAGGAGAGGGGCAGAGGCAGCCGTCGGCTTGCGCGCGCCGTGGCCGAGCCGTCGGCCCGTGGTCGGTCGACCGCTGACCCCTGAGCTGGTGTGTCCCCCACGGCCATGTGGTCCCCGTCCTTCCTCAGGGGAGTGTGGCAAAGGGCGGATCAGAAATGAAGAGCGAAATGAAGAGCTCCTAAGGCACTGCCCGATGGCTTCGGGCCTCCTTAGCTCGAGGTTGGAACCCCGTCGACGACCGAGTCGAGACGGGAGGTTCCAATGGACGCGCAGAGGATTTGGCGGGCGGCAGCGATCAGCATGGGGATCGCGCTCCTGCTTGGCGGTGGGGCGCAGGCAACGGCGGCGGCGAGGGGTCCGGCGGTTCAGAACGCGACGGCGGGGGCGGCACCCGAGTGCCAGAACCGCGCGGATTGCGGCTCTCCCCTGAAGGCTGGCCTGAGAATCACCTTCACCGGTTGGGCCTGCACGATCGGCTTCTTTGCCAGCAATCCGGAAACGCGGAAGCTCTTCGTGGTCACGGCCGGTCACTGCACGTCAGGGAGCGGCCTGTTCGCACAGTGGTCGCATCACGGGACGGTGATCGGGCGGGCGGCCCTCGATGCTTTCGAGGACGGGTCGACGGCCGATGCCGGGGCGATTGAACTCGAGGAGTCGGCCTTCGCCAATGTCGTCTATGCGTCTGCGGGCTCCGACCTTCGTCGGGTGGAGGCGACGCTGCCGGACACCTCCCAGACGATCGGTTCGGAAGTCTGCCGCTCAGGTGGCACTTCCGGCTGGACGTGCGGGAAGATCGTTGCGGTGGACGTTGATACGACAGTCGCCGGCAAACACATCCGCCATACCTGGGGGACCGATTTCCCGTCAGCCTCTGGCGACAGCGGCGGAACGATCGTCGACCCCGCGGGCCATCTGCTGGGCATCGTGATCGCGACAACGCCGACGCAGTCGGTCTACTCGACAGTCGACTCGGTGGCGGGTGAGCTGGACCTCGTTCCCTGCGTCGAGGAAGCCTGCGCGTGACCGGCGGCTCTATCGGCTCCCGTGCGAGAGCTGATCGATCACCACGGCAACGGCCAGGACGAGTGCGTCATCGTGCCCCGGCTCCACTCGGACACCGTAGGTGTCGCGGATGCGGAACCATTTCTTCCCGACCTCGGCGACATCGCCGTCGTTGCCGGTGATCTTGTACTCGTGGTCGACGATGTTTCCCTGAACATTCCACTCGCCACCGCTGGCCAACTCGACGACGAACCGCTCGCGGATCGGTGAGATCAGTGCCTTCTTGACTGTCGCGACGACGCCGGACGGCCCCTCGATCGCCATCGTGTCGCGAACGTGAAGGAGCTTCTCCTGGATGTGGTACAGCTCCCTGCCTTCAGCCGACTCGAGCAAGAGTGTCTGTCGGACACGGAGCGCCTTCCCATCGACACGGAACGCCCGACGGCCGTTGTTTGTCTCGATCCAGAAGTCATCGCCGATCGAGAACATGCTCTGGCGCATCTGGTACATGTTCTCAGTAGCGACGGCGCCACCCTGCGCCATCCGATTTCGAAGCATGGCCCGCCTCCGTTGGAGTACGACGCTCGTTAGGCCCGACACCGGCACCGTATGGCGCGAAGGCTTCTGCGACCACCGGGCGTGCACCCCCGAACCGGTCAGCACGTCCACCGTCCGGCTGCGGTCACGACCGCGCTTCGCGAGCCTCGAACGTCGGCGCCGGCGTTGAGCCTCGTAATTGCGACGCGCTAGACTCAGGGTCCTCCCGAGCGGGAGTAACTCAGTTGGCAGAGTGCTTGCTTCCCAAGCAAGATGTCGCGGGTTCGAATCCCGTCTCCCGCTCCAACTTCCCTGAGGACCGTCGATCGAAGCGGCGTCTGCCTCGAGGCGAAAGGTCGGCACATGGGCGACGGGCCAGCATCGACGGCAGCGCCGATCGAGCGCGTGCCCGATGAGGTAGCGGAGTCGCCCGTCGACGCGTTGCGCGCGGCTGACCCTGTCCTGGCCAGGTTGATCGACCGCGCCGAGCCCGTCGACATGGCCACATGGCGCGCGCGCTGGTCGATGGACAGGTTCGATGCGCTCGCCCGGGTCATCGTCGGGCAGCAGATCGCGACTGCCGCCGCCAGCGCGATCTTCGGGCGGCTGAAGGCGTTCATCGCCGATCGCGATCCGGCCGAAGCGATCGCGGGTGCAACCGACGCAGAGCTGCGGGCGATCGGGCTATCGGCGAACAAGGCCGCATCGCTGCGGGACCTGGCTGAACGAACGCTCGACGGCCGCCTCGAGCTCGACAGATTGGGCGAGCAGACCGACGGAGAGGCCGAGGCACAACTCACCGCCGTGCGCGGCATCGGGAAGTGGACCGCCGACCTGTTCCTGCTCGGGCAGCTCGGTCGGCCCGACATCCTGCCCGCCGCGGACCTCGGGATCCGGCACGCAGTGCAGGATGCGTACGGGCTCGACCGCCTGCCGAGCGAAAGCGAGGTGCGAGGGATCGGCGAGGCCTGGCGGCCATATCGATCCCTGGCTACTGCGTATCTTTATGGCTCCCTCTGGGCTCGGCGGCGCGCCATGAAGGACGGCACCGCCCGTGGAGGGGCGCCAGACCGCGAGTAGCTGGGCGGCCCCTACTGGCCGAGCGCTGCCCAGAAGGCCTGGGCGATCGCCTGGTAGCCAGCGCCCAACGACAGGTAGTACGACGGCGCCTTCGTCCCGCTGGCTCCCGGCGCCGCAGCGACCGGGGCGGCAATGGCGAGACCCAGAACCACTGCGGCTACCCCCGAAAGAAACCTCTGCATCGATCGACTCCCTCTGTCGTGGTCATTGACCTCGACTGACGCTTCAGTTGGTCGGCCGTTGCAGTGGGAGTCGGCTAGACGACAGCGGGCCGATCGGCTCGGCGACAGGTCGCGATCGGCCCTGCGGAAGTACAGTTCGTCCATCGTGCGACGGGCGCGGCCGAACGGGCGCGCCGCTCGCGGGAGGCGAGCCATGACGACAGGCGATCCTGACAAGACTCTCCAGCCGACCGACCCACCCGACGGCGATCCGGCTCGACCGGAGGACACCGAAGGCCACTCGATGCTCCAGTACGAGCTGGGGCGCCAGGTGGCTCGGGACCACGCGGCCGACGCGGACAAGATCGCGCGCGACGCCGCGCGGGCGCGCGACGCCAAGAAGTCGCGCAGCTTCCTGGGCCGGGTCCGCGGCCGCTAGCTCCAGCGGCCGGCCGCGGTCGGCAGATTCAGCCGGCCGGCTGCGGTCGACAGCCGCTCCCGCCTGGCCCACGCGCGGCAGTCTCCGCCGCCCCGCCCACGCACGGCAATCGCTCGTCTGGCCCACGCACGCCGCCTCTCCCGCCCAGCCTACGCTCGGCCGTATCGCCCTGACTGTTGCTCTGAGAACAAGCCTTCTGCGTAAGGAGCGGGCACCGCTCCCTTAGTTGTTCCTGCACCCGTCACGGCGATAAGAAGGCTCTCTTGGGCCGATTAGCTAAGGCCGGTTGGCCGTCGTCGCCGGCTAATCCCGGCGTTGACGCCCGCGGCATCACTCAGGGCGATATCGCGGGCCGCATGCTCAAGACCGGTGACGCCGGACGAGTGCCAGACGGGAGCGGGGCCCGAACCGGGAGCCGCCACGCACAGGCCGCCGCCTACGGACCGGTGAACCCCTTCAGGGTGTTCGTGAAGTCCCAGCTGTTCTGGACGATCCCCGAGCAGTTGTTCGAGCCGGTCGACCCGGGGCAGCCGCCGTTGTCGCGCTGGATCGCCCACATCGACAGGACCGTCATCCCGTTCGCACGGGCGAAATCCAGGAGCTGCTGGGCGTCCTGCACACTGGTCGACTCGGTCCTCCGCGGGTAGTCGTCGAGGCCGTTCATGATCACGGCACCTTCCATCCCCCAGAGCTGCGCGGACGTCTTCGACGGGAACAGGCCGGCGAGCTGGCCATGCAGTCCCTGCACGGCCGAGATGGCGGAGTCGCCCATGTCGAGGTTCGCCCGGTCGTAGTAGTCAAACACCATGGGCGTGACGACGTCGATGCGGACACCGTTCGTCACGGCGTTCTGGAGGACGGCCAGCCCGCTCGACTCCAGCCCGGTGCGTGACGTCGGGAGCGTGTAGGAGATCGACAGCGGCCTGCCCTGCGCCGTCGCCCAATCCTGCAATAGCTTGATCGCCTTGTTGCGGCGGTCGATGCCGTCCGGCTTCGTCAGGGAGCGGCCCTCGATGTCCATGTCGAGCCGGCTCACGTTGTAGGTCGTCACCACGCCCTGATACGCCGCGAGGATCGAGTTCACGTCCTTGCACGAATCCCCGATCTCCGTGCCGCCCTGGTCCGCGCTCCAGCCGCCGAACGATGGAATGACGTCGCCACCCAGGGACCGCAAGCTGGCGATGTCGCTGAGGTAGCGCCCGGAGGCCACCGTCTGGCTCGAGGTGCCGTTCCAGGCGAGCGTGCACGAGGTCTTGCTGAGCGTTTCGAGAAATGCCAGCGTGAAGTAGCGCGCGCCCGACTGCTGGGCGATCGTCGTGATGCTGTCGGTCGTCCAGGTCTCGAAATAGGGCGAGTAGACGTGCGCTGGAATGGGCGTGGCGGCGGCACCAAGCGGAGTCGTGACGAGCGCAAGGACTCCAGCCAGCGTGAAGCCGGCAAGGACGCGACGGGCAGGCATGCTTCCTCCCCTTTTGTTGACGGTCCTCCCCGATCCGCGAGTGGGCGCCTCGCGTGCAGCTTCCGTCCCGAAGTGACGAGCCGGGCGATCGAAGCGACTTGATTATTTCCGCCGATTTGCTGGATTAGGCCCGAGCAGCGGCCAGCGCCTCGCGTACGCGTTGCAGTAGTGCCGCTGCGACGAACGGTTTCTGCACAAAGGTGACACCGGGGTCGAGCATGCCGCTCCGCAGGATCTCGCCCTCGGGATAGCCGGACACGAAGACCCGGGGCACGCCCGGTCGCACCGTCTCCAGCTCCACGGCCAGTTCCGCTCCCGACATGCCCGGCATGAGCACGTCGGTCAGCAGGAGATCGATGCGCCCGGAATGAGCCGCGGCGATGCTCAGCGCCCGCTCACCATTGCTTGCCTCGAGCACCTCGTAGCCGTGCTCGCCCAGGACTCGAACCATGAGGGCGCGGACGACCGGGTTGTCGTCCACGACGAGGATCGTGTGCCCGCCGTGACCGGCGCTGCCCGGCCCCGGGCCGAAGGCTTCGGATTCCAGTGTCGCGGCCCCGAGGTGAGGATCGACGCCGGGATGGCCGGGGAGATCGCCTGGAGCCAACCAGTTGGACGGGTCGCCGGTCGGGTCGCTGGACGAACCGTCCGACGATCTAGGCGGCACGGAGCCAGGGAACCGAACGAGTTTGGGCAACCAGCCGGCCTGGCACGGCTTGGCATCGCGAGGCGACGCGCGGGTATGTCATTTGAGACGGACCCCTGTCGGACCTGGGCGGCGCAACGATAGCGGCCCGTCGGGTGCCCGAAATCAGCCAATCTCCGTAGCAGGCCTGGCCTCATTCGCGCCGACGCCGCCACGTGCCCGATCGCACCTGGCGTGGGATGATCTCCCGATGGAGATCGCCGCATTCCTTGCCGGCGTTGTCTGCCTGGGGCTGGTGCTCTGGGACGTGTTCGAAACGATCGTTGTCCCGCGTCCAACGCCCAGCCAGCTGCGCCTTGGCCGTCATCTCGTGCCATGGACCTGGCGCGCCTGGCGGTGGCTCGGGGAGCGCGCACGGACTGGCCTCGGTCGTGACCTCTTCTACGGGCTCTACGCCCCGTTTGCTGCGGTCCTCCTGCTCGCGGCGTGGATCTTCCTGCTGATCGTTGGCTACGGGCTGATCCTGTACGCCATTCGCGACCAGCTCTATCCCGTCCCCACCAATTTCGGCACGGTCCTCTACTTCGCGGCGGCGTCCGTCCTGACGGTCGGCTACGGGGACGTCATCCCCGTGGGCCCGGCCGCGCGATTCCTCGCGCTCGCCGGTGCGGCGACCGGCCTGGGGCTTGTTGCGCTCGTGATCACCTTCCTGTTTTCGCTGTTCGGCTCGTATCAGCGGCGGGAGCGGCTCGTCGTCGCCCTCTCTGCCAGGGCGAAATCGCCGCCATCAGCCGTGACGCTGCTCGAGAACTACGTCCGGCTCGGTCTCGTCGACCAGCTGCCGGCGCTCTTCGCGGAGTGGGAACGGTGGTCGGCCGAGGTGCTCGACTCCCACGTCGCATACCCGCTGCTCGGGTACTTCCGCTCGAGCCACGACAACCTGTCCTGGGTCAGCGCTCTCGGGGCCATGCTGGACGCAGCCGCCCTCGTGCTGACGACGGTGCGTGACGTGCCACGCGGCCAGGCCGAGCTGATGAAACGCGTCGGGGCCCACTTCGTCGAGGACCTCAGCAACTACTTCGGCTACAAGGGCACCGACGGCTCGATTGTCGACGAGTCGCAGTTCGACGTGGCTTACGCTCGACTTGCGGCCGCCGGCTACTCCCTCGAGCCGGCGGAGACGGCCTGGCGCTCGTTCGAGCGAGCCCGCACGATCTACGCCTCCCGCCTCGAGTTCCTTGCCAGCTACTGGGCAACCTCAGCGCCTGTCTGGATTGCACCGCGCGTCAGCATCACGTCGCCCGCCCACCAGGCTGGAACGCCCGAGCGGGAGCACGTTCCCGGCGCCGGAGGGCTGCCGCAGACTGGCGGTAGCCTCCCCGCCACCGCCAAGGAGTCTGAGCAACGGTAGGCAATCGGGAAACAGCACGGAATCGGAGGAGAGCCGCGTGGCTGATGACGTCCGGCTGCTGATCGGCACCAGGAAGGGTGCGTTCATCGTCCAGGGAAATCGCAACGGCGGCGGCTGGCAGGTCGACGGGCCTACGTGCGAGGGCTGGCCCATCCATGACATCGCGGTCGAACCAGAGAGCGGCGCCCTCTTCGCGGGTGGCGGCAGCCCGTGGTACGGCGCCACGGTCTTCAGAAGCGACGACCAGGGGACGACCTGGAGCCAGTCGTCCGATGGGCTGACCTACGGCGACGACGCCGAGGCGCCGAAGATCGCCACGGTCTGGAACGTCGGGTTCGGTCACGGCGCGGTTTTCGCGGGTGTCGAGCCTGCGGGACTGTTCCGGAGCGATGACGGCGGGAAGACCTGGTCGCACGTTTCGGGGCTGCGCGACCACCCGTCGCGCGCACAGTGGCAGCCGGGCGCCGGCGGCCTGATCCTCCACTCGATCGTCAGCGACCCGGACGACGCACGACGGATGTGGGTCGGGATCTCGGCCGTCGGCACGTTTGCGACCGAAGACGGCGGTGCGACGTGGGAGACCCGCAACCAGGGCGTTCGCGCCGACTTCGTTCCCGGTCCGCCGCCGGAGTTCGGGCAGTGCGTGCACAAGCTGACGATGGCGGGCGGCGAGTCGGGCCGCCTCTACCAGCAGAACCACTGCGGCGTCTACCGGACGGACGACGACGGACGAACGTGGCAGGAGATCACCGCCGGTCTGCCCTCGCAGTTCGGCTTCCCGATGGCCGCCCACCCGCGCGATCCCCAGACGGTATGGACGATCCCGCTCAATGGAGACGATCGAGGTCGCTTCATGCCGGATGGCTCGGCCGGCGTTTGGCGCACGCGGGATGGCGGCGCCACCTGGGTTCGCTCGGGCGACGGTCTCCCGCAGGAGAACGCCTTCGTTGGCGTCCTGCGCGAAGCCATGGCGGTCGACTCGCTCGACCCTGTGGGCGTCTACTTCGGGACCAGCACCGGGCAGCTGTATGGCAGCGCCGACGAAGGCGCCACCTGGTCGCTGATCGCCGACAACCTGCCCTCGATCTGGTCGGTCGAGGCGACCACGGCGAAGGGCTGACCAGGCGGTGCTGACCGGGCGGCGCTGACCCCCTCGATGGCGACCGTCATCCTGCCCAGATCCCTGATCGCGCTCTTTCCGGCCGCCGAGCACCGGGCGACGGTGCCCGGATCAACGGTCGGCGAGGTGATCGACGGCCTTGATGCTCGCTGGCCTGGCATACGCGACCGGCTTTGCCAGCCCGGTCCCGCGATCCGCGAACACATCAACCTCTTCGTG
>VBFZ01000147.1 GCA_005880805.1 Chloroflexota bacterium
GCTCGGCCATGAGCGGCTCGTCCACCGCGCTGAAGTTGAAGCACGACTTGCCCTGCATGCGCCGCCGCAAGGCTACGGAAGTGCCCGATAGCAGCTCGGGAAACGCGTAAACGGGCATCAGGTAGAAACTCACGTAGCGCTTCCCCGGGCGCACACCGGCGACAAAGCCGTGCGGCTGATCAGCGAGACCCTTGAGGTGAAGCGCCACACCGCGCGGCCCGTCCTGCGCGACCACGAAATCACCTCGATACGGTTCGAGGATCTGCCGAAGCCGAGCATCGACCGCGGCAAGATCGGCCATGCTTCTTCCTCCTCCGGTAGCCGTTCTTCGTCCTCACCCGGGGATAAGCCCCAGCGAAGGGTCGCGCGGCAGACTGGCTTGGTGAATGATCGGACCGTCGGCCGAGTCGTGCGAATCCTGCGTCGGCGTAAAGGGATGACGCAGCGCCAACTTGGGGGCGCGTGCGGACTGAGCCAGGGCGCGATTTCCAAGCTGGAGGCTGGCCGCATCGATCACACGACGATCGAAACGGTGCGGATCGTGCTCTCCAGGTTGAACGCTGAGCTCTCGCTCCAAATCTTTTGGCGAGAAGGGATCATCGACCGCCTGCTGGATGAGCGGCACGCCGCACTTGTTGGTCAAACCGCCCACCAGCTTCGCCGGTTCGGTTGGGTCGTTGCGCCGGAGGTCTCTTACTCGGAATACGGGGAACGCGGGTCGATCGACCTTCTGGGATCGCGACCAGCGTTCGGGGCGCTGGTTGTCGTCGAGGTCAAGACGGACCTAATCTCGCTCGAGGCAACGCTCCGCAAGCTAGACGAGAAGGCACGCCTGGCGCCGAGGGTCGCTCGCGAACGCCTCGGCTGGCAGGCGTCATCGGTCGGATGTGTCCTGGTCTTGCTCGACGAGAGCACCGCCCGCCGTAGGGTGGCTCGACACGCCGTGGTGCTGGATCAGGCCCTACCCGCTCGCGGTCGCGCCGTCAGCCGCTGGATCCGACAACCCGCAGGCTCGCTGGCCGGGATCTGGTTCCTGTCAGATACGACCTCCGGGAATTGGGCTCGCGTTTCCGTCAGTCAGATGCGCGAAAGGTCCTGCGAATCGCCCGTTCTGACTCCCAAATTGCCGCCGTCGAGCACCCGTGGTGATATATGACCGGGACCCAGGGCAGGCATATGTCTGACACGGTTATCTGACCGCAAGAACCGGCGACACCAGGCTTTCCGACTACTCCCAGGAATGAATGACTGTGACCGCGCGCCCTCGGCGCCTAGTAGGCCGCGAGCTGGCGGATGCCGTCCAGAATCTTCTCGGGGTTCACCATGAACCAGTCCTCGAGGACATGGTTGTACGGGACACCGGGCACGTCCGGGCCGGCGATGCGAGTGACCGGTCCGTCAAGGTAATCGAACGCTTCCTCGGCGATGATTGCGGCGATCTCCGCCCCGTAGCCACCGAAGCGGTTGTCCTCGTACACGATGAGGCACTTGCCGGTCTTGCGGACCGATTCCAGGACCGTCTCCTTGTCGAGCGGCCGAAGAGTCCGGAGGTCCACGACCTCGACGCTCAAGCCGTCCTCGCCAGCGTGATCGGCGGCCTCCAGCGCGTAGTGGGCCATCAAGCCGTAGGCCACGACCGTGAGCTGGGTGCCCGGGCGCGTGACCTGCGCCCGCGCCAGCGGGACGGTGTACTCCCCGGCCGGCACCTCGCCACGGACCGATCGGTACATCTTCTTGTGCTCAAAGAAGAGCACCGGATCGTCGTTGCGAATCGCCGACCGCAGCAGGCCCTTGGCGTCGTACGGCGTGGACGGGATGACGACCTTGAGGCCTGGGATGTGGGTGAAGAACGCCTCGACCGACTGCGAGTGGTAGAGCGCACCGTGCACGCCTCCGCCGTACGGGGCCCGGACCGTCATCGGCACCCCGAACGTGTTGTTTGAGCGGTAGCGCATGCGTGCGGCTTCGGACAGGAGCTGGTTGAACGCCGGGAAGATGAAGTCGGCGAACTGGATCTCGGCCACTGGTCGGAGCCCATTCACTGCCGCGCCGATCGACGTCCCCACGATCTGGGATTCGCTGAGAGGCGTGTCGATCACGCGCTCTTCCCCGAACTCCTCGAACAGACCATCTGTCGCCAGGAATACGCCGCCCTTTTTGCCCACGTCCTCGCCCAGCACGATCACCGAGTCGTCGCGCTGCATCTCCTCCCGGATGCCCTCACGAATCGCCTCGATGAACGTCTTGGTGGGCATCAGAACTCGCCCTCGACGCCCTCAGCGAACACGTGCATCAGCGCGTTTGCGGGGTCCGGATCGGGCTCCTTCTCGGCGTAGTCGGTCGCATCGTCGACGACGGCTTTGTTCTCGGCGTCGATACGTGCGATCAGCTCGTCGTCGAGCACGCCGGCGGCCGCCAGCTGCTCGCGGAATTTCGGCAGCGGGTCCCGCGTCCGCTCGGCCTCCAGCTCCTCCGCCGGGCGGTACTTGGTCTGCTGGTCGTCCGAGGAGTGCCCCGTGAGACGCGTCACCTTCGCCTCGATCAGGGTCGGGCCGTCGCCCGCCCGCGCCCGCGCGACCGCCTCCTTCGACGCCTGATAGCAGCCGAGCACGTCCGCTCCGTCGACCACGACTCCCGGGATGCCGTAGCCAGATGCCCGGTCGGCGACGTCCGGCAGCGCCAGCTCCTTGCTGACCGGAACGCTGATCGCATAGCCGTTGTTCTCGATCACGAGGACGAACGGCAGCTTGTGGATGGCCGCGAAGTTCAGGCCCTCGTGGACGTCGCCCTGGTTCGACGATCCCTCGCCCATGAACGTCATGGCCACCTGTCCGGTCTTGCGGATCTTGGCAGCCAGCGCGATCCCGACCGCATGCAGGATCTGCGTCGCGACCGGCGAGCTGACGGACAGCAGGTTGTGCTCGGCGTGCCCGTAGTGGCCGGGCATCTGCCGCCCGCCAGACGACGGGTCGTTGGCGGTGGCATATTGCGCCGTCAGGATGTCGCGGGCGCTCATGCCGAACGTCATCGCCGTCGCGATCGATCGGTAGAACGGGGCGACCCAGTCGTGGTCCTTTTTGAGCGCCCAGGTGATCGCGACCTGCGCGCCTTCGTGGCCCTGGCCGCTGATGACGAACGGGATCCGCCCGGCCCGGTTGAGGACCCACATCCGCTCGTCGACCGCGCGGGCGAGCGCAACCATGCGGTACATCTCGATCAGCTGTTCGTCCGTCAGCCCAACCGCAGCGCCAAGGCCCCCGGCGTGCGCCCTTCGCGTCGATGTCCCGCTTTCGGTTCGGTGGCCGACCGCCATCAGTCGATCGAGCGCCGGCTCAGAAGTTGATCGACCGGCCGTCGACCGCCATCGCGGCTTCGCCGAGCACTTCGGCGAGCGTCGGATGGGGGTGTGTCGCGGCCCCGATCTCCCAGGGCGTCGCCTCGAGCTCGAACGCCACCGAGGCCTCCGAGATCAGGTCGGTCGCATGCGGGCCGACGATGTGCACGCCCAGGGTGTCTCCCGTCTCCGAATTGCCGATGACCTTCGCGAAGCCCTCGTACTCGCCGCCGATGACCGCCTTGGCGATGGCCTGGAAGGGCACCTTGCCGATCTTCACCGGCATGCCCCGCTCCGCGCATTGCTGCTCCGTCAGGCCGATCGAGGCAATCTCTGGGCGGCAGTACGTCGCACGGGGCTGCTGCGTGTAGTCCATCTCGGGAACGTCCTTGTCGCCGGCAATCGTGTGCGCCGCGATGATGCCCTCGTGGCCGGCGGTGTGCGCAAGCCACAACCCGCCGATCACGTCACCAATCGCATAAACATGCGGCTCTTTCGTCCGCATCCGGCCGTTCACCTTGATGACGCCCTTGTCGACCTCGACCTTGGTCGACTCGAGGCCGATGTCCTCGACGTTCGCCGCGCGCCCGGCGGCGACGAGCATCACTTGCGCGCGGATCTCCTCGGATTTGCCGCCTTCCTGCGAGACGTCGACGCAGACGCCCGACTTGTCCCTGGTGACCGCCTTGGTGTCGAAGCGGGCATTGGTGATGACCTTGACGCCCCGGCGGGTGAAGCTGCGCTCGATCGCGGCGCTGACGTCCTTGTCCTCGGCGGGAACGAGGGCGGGCAGGTATTCGAGCAGGGTCACCTTCGTGCCGATGTCCTGGAAGAAGCTCGCGAACTCGACCCCGACCGCCCCGGCTCCCACGATCACGATGCTTTCGGGCGGGCTGTCGAGCCGCAGGATGTCGTCGCTCGTCAGGATTCGTTCACCGTCGGGATCGAGGCCGGGCAGGGACTTCACGCGAGAGCCGGTTGCCAGGATGACGTCGGTGCCCTGGAGGAGACGATCCCCTCCGCCACCGGCCTTGCCGTCCTCGCCAGGCTGGCTCACGCGAATGCGTCCGGGGCCCTCGAGCCGTCCGCGACCGTCGACCCACTCGACCTTGTTCTTGTTGATGAGGCTTTTGAGGCCGGTCCACATCCGCTTCACGACCTGGTCGCGGCGCACGGCCATTTGCGCGTAGTCGACGCCGGGCTCGCCGTCCACCTTGACGCCGTAGTCCTTCAGGTGGCGCGCCTTGCTGAGCATGTCCGCGGATTCGAGCAGGGCCTTGGTCGGAATGCAGCCGCGGTGGAGGCAGACGCCACCGATCTTGTCCTGGTCGACGAGGGCGACGCGGAGGCCGAGCTGCGCGGCGCGGAATGCCGCGGTGTAGCCGCCCGTGCCGGCCCCCAGGACGACGAGATCGAAATCGTTGGATGAGCCGACGGCCATGGATCAGCGCGCGAACGCGCGCGGCAACTCGCGATGGAGGGTCACCCGGCGATGGTACGCGGCAGTTCACGAGGGGCGCAACCGAGGGTTAGCGCCCCGCAGGCCTGAGGCACTTTGCGTCCGGCATTCGATAAGGGACCACGTGCGACCCTACTCGGGGGCCCCGTGGCCCAATTCCGTGCAGGGGCTGCAAACAAGCAAGAGGACGTCCTCGAGCTGGGGTCCATTCTTGCGGCAGGTGCAAACTTCCGGATCGAGAGGCGTCCGAGCAGGCGCCAGATGTCCCTCATCGTCTCCTACACGCAAACGCGGGCGGAAAACGCCCTCGGGAGGCAAGGATTCGGGCGCTGACCCGATGCTAGGCTTGCCCCCGGGGTGGGCATCGGAATTGAGCCTTAGCAACTGACGGAGCGCGCGAATGGACGGACCGAGTCTCATCCGGGATGCCGTCCTCGTGGCGATCGCCTACCTTTCCGGCTCGATCCCCGTCGGCGTCCTGGTTGCCCAGGCGTCTGGCGGGCCGGACCCGCGGAGGATCGGCTCCGGTCGAACAGGCGGGACGAACGCGCTCCGGGCGCTTGGTCGCAAGTGGGCGGCGGTCGTAGTCGCTGGCGACCTGGCGAAAGGTGCGCTCCCTGTCCTGCTCGCGCGCATCGTCACCAATGGAGACCCGGCGGTTGAGGTGGCCTGCGGGTTCGCGGCCGTCGTCGGCGCGTCGCGGTCGGTCTTTCTCGGTTTCGGCGGGGGACGCGGGGTCGGTACCGGCGTGGGGACGATGCTCGTGATCCAGCCGCTCGCGGTGATCCTGGCGACGCCCGTTTTCGTCGGGGCGATCCTCCTCACCCGCTACGTGTCGCTTGGCTCCCTTCTCGGGTCGGCGGCGATGTTCCCCGCGATGGTCATTCTGTGGCTCGTCTGGAGCGGCGCGATCCCGCCCGCCTACCTGGTTTACGCGGCGGTTGGCCCGGTGCTGATCTGGATCGCCCATGCGGACAACATCGAGCGGCTCATCAAGGGCACCGAGCGCAAGTTCGACCTGTCGCTTCTGTCACCGGGCCGAACCGACCACGGCTGAAATCAGCGACAGGTGAGTTAGCGACGCTCGGACGACTGCCGGCGAGGCCGGACGGACGACGAACGACGGGCTGGGGATGCCCAGCGGTGCCTGGCACTAAGAACGACTCGGGCTGGCTGACGAGCCCGAGTCGCTGTCTCGCGGGTCGGGCGGCTGGGCTGCCGCTCCGAGAGAAAGGTTGAGAGGAGTGGGAACTAGGCGCCCCGCATGCTCCGGAAGCAGTCGCTGCAGTAGACCGGCTTGCCGCTTGTCGGGCGGAATGGGACCTGGGCATCGCGACCGCAGTTGCTACATGTCGCAGTAAACATCTCCCGAGGGCCACGGTCGTAGCCGACGGAGCTGTAGCCACCGCCGCCGCCGTAGCCGCCACTCGAGTACCCACCACCGCCTGCCGAGTTGCGCGCCGCTTTGCGGCTCGCTCGGCAGCTGGGACAGCGACGCGGTTCCGTGAAACCGCGCTGGGCGTAGAAGTCCTGCTCACTCGCTGTGAACACGAACTGCTGTCCGCAGTCGGCACAGGTCAGGGTTTTGTCGTTGTACACCGAATCGAAACTCCTCTCGGTAGCTGCGCGATCCCCTGTTTCTCGCGTCAGCCGTGAGAGGAGTCCAAGTCGATCGTGGAGCTACGCCTTTTTTCTGCGGGCCATCCCGCAAGTTGTCGGCGGGACTCTACACGCTCAATTGGCGCCTGTACAGAGGGTGTCCCAATCGGCGTTGCCTGAACTCGCCGCGCACCCTCAGTCGGGCTCTGCCCACGCTCGTGAGCGCTCCACCGCCCGCTGCCAGCCGCCGTACAGCTTCGCGCGGCGGTCAGGCGCCATCCCCGGCCGGAAGCGGCGGTCGAGGGCCCACTTCGACCTGATCTCATCGAGGCCGTCCCAGAAGCCGACGGCAAGGCCGGCCAGGTAGGCGGCGCCCAGGGCAGTGGTCTCGACCACGACTGGCCGCTCGACCTCCACGTCCAGGATGTCTGCCTGGAACTGGAGCAAGGCGTCGTTGGCTGCGGCGCCTCCGTCGGCCTTCATCGATCGCAGGACCGTGCCGGTGTCCGCGTCCATCGCATCGACGACGTCGCGAACCTGGTAGGCGATCGATTCGATCGTCGCCCGCGCAACCTCCGGGAGGCCGGTTCCCCGCGTGAGCCCGACCAGGATGCCGCGCGCACGCTCGTCCCAGTACGGCGCCCCGAGGCCGACAAAGGCGGGCACGAGGTAAAGGCCCTCGTGCGCTTTCGCGGACGCCGCCAACTTCTCGACATCGGCCGAGGCGACGATCGCCCGCAGGCCGTCACGCAGCCACTGGACCGCGGCACCGGCGACGAATACGGAGCCCTCCAGGGCGTACGTCGGCGGGGCGTCCGGACCGAGCTGCCAGGCAATCGTGGTCAGCAGTCCATGCCGGGATTCGACAGGGCGCTCACCGGTGTTGAGCAGCAGGAATGCGCCTGTGCCGTACGTGGTCTTCGCTTCGCCTGGCGCGAAGCACGCCTGCCCGAACGTCGCCGCCTGCTGGTCGCCGGCGACTCCAGCGATCGGGATCTCGCCGCCAAAGACGTCCGCCTCGGTCGAACCGAAGGCCTCCGAGGACGTGCGCACCTCGGGCAGCACGGCGCGGGGCACGTCCATCTCGGCCAGGAGCTCGTCGTCCCAGCGACGCTGGCGGATGTCGAACAGCATCGTCCGGCTGGCGTTCGAGACATCAGTCGCGTGGACGCTGCCGCCGGTCAGCCGCCAGAGCAGGAAGCTGTCGATGGTGCCGAAGGCGAGCGCGCCGGATTCGGCGGCGGCGCGCGCGCCATCGACGTGGTCGAGCAGCCAAGTCGCTTTGGTTGCGGAAAAATATGGATCGAGCAGTAATCCGGTGCGCGCCGGAGCTCCTCGCAGAAGTCAGCCGTGATCCGGCTCTGCCAGACGATCGCAGGTGCCACGGGGCGACCGGTCTTGCGCTCCCAGACGATGGTGGTCTCGCGCTGATTCGTGATGCCGATTGCTGCGACCTGGGCGGCGCTCGCCGACGCACCCTCCAGGGCCTCCCGCGCGGAGGCGATCTGCGTCTCCCAGATCTCGTCTGGATCCTGCTCGACGTGACCGGGCGCAGGAAAGGACTGGGACAGCTCCCGGGCCGCCGATGCCACTACGGCACCCGCACGATCGAACACGATCGCCCGCGACGAGGTCGTCCCCTGGTCGAGCGCCAGGATGTAGCGAGGACCGGCAGCCGCCGTCACGGGACGTCGAACTGCCGGTGGGCGGCGGCCAGATACGCCTCCAGCCCGTCGACCTGACGACCGACGTCCCACCCGAGCTCCCCACCAAGGACTTCGGCCACCCGCGGCGCGAGGTCCTCGGCGCGATCGGGGCGTTCGAGCCCTAGCCGCGTGCGCCGAACCAGGAAATCGTCGATCGAAAGCGCGAGCTCGTGACGGGCCGCCCAGACGATCTCCGCCTCGAGATGATCCGAATCGGGCGCCAGGAGCCGAAGGAGGTCGGTGTGCTGGCCGAGGTCGACGACGTCGGTGGCCTCTGCCCCATGGCGCGCTACGAGGCCGGCGGCCGCGCTCGCCGGAACATCGTGGGATTCCAGCCGCCGCGCGAGGTTATCCGCGATGCGCGCCAGGCGATCGGGTTCCGCGGCTCCGGCGATCGGCAGGCTGTCAGTGGCGGACGGCGGAGCGCCCGTCCCGAGCGCCGCATCGACCGCATCGCGCGCCATCAGGCGGTACGTCGTGTATTTGCCGCCCTGGATCCGCGTCAGGCCGTCGGCGTCCACCCGAACGCGGTGCTCGCGCGACACCTTGACCGTCGAACCCCGCACTGAGCCCTCGGCGACCAGCGGTCGGACTCCCGCATACGCGCCCAGCAGATCGGCGCGCGTCAGGTCGAGCGTCAGGCGCCTGTTGACCGTCTCGAGGATTTCGTCGACTTCCTCCGCCGTGGGCCGGATGTCCTCCGGACGGCCTTCGTACGGACGGTCGGTTGTCCCGATCAGCCAGTGGGAAGGCCACGGGACGAGGAACGCCACCCGGCCGGGGAGTCGCAAGGTCAGCCCGGTCGAACCGGGAATTCGGGAGCGGGAAACCAGGACGTGGGTTCCTCGTGAAGGCCGGATCTTCGATCGGCGGACGGAGCTGCCGGTCGCGAACGGCCCCTCCTCGCCCGACCACGGACCGGTCGCGTCGATAACTGCTATCGCCGTGACGGCGGCCTCGTCACCGCTCAACCGATCTCGCACCCGGACGCCCGAAACGCGTTCACCTTCCCGAAGGACCTCTACTGCCTCCGCGCGGGTCAGGACAACCCCGCCGATCGAGCGCGCCGTCCTGGCGACGGCCAGCGCGAAGCGGGCGTCGTCCTCGACGCCGTCGTGATACAGGAAGCCACCACGCAGTCGTTCCCGCCGAAGCGCGGGGGCGAGCTCGAGGGCCTGCTCGACGCCGACGAACCGATGCGGGCCGCCGTCGCCCGAAGCGCCGAGCATGTCGTACAGCGTCAACCCGGTCGCGTAGAACGGTCGGTGGAGCGGCGTCCCGAAGACTGGAAAGAGAAACGGCGCGAGGCGAACCAGGTGAGGCGCGAGGCGCAGCAGCCGTCCACGCTCCGCGAGGGCCTCGCGCACGAGCCCGAAGCGGAACTGCTCCAGGTAGCGGAGGCCCCCGTGGATGAGCCCCGACGACCGACTGCTCGTGCCGGACGCAATGTCTCCCTGCTCGACGAGGGCGGCATTCAGCCCCCGGCTCGCCGCATCGAGCACGCAACCCACGCCGGTGATGCCGCCGCCGACCACCAGAACGTCGAACGTCTCGCGCGTGAGGCGATCCCAGTCCCTGGCGCGACGCTCGATCGGATCCAGCGCGGGCGCAGATGGCGCCGAGCCGCCGGAGGGCGATGCGGCGGCCAGCGATCGGGCAGCGGGCCGGTCAGTCAAGCGGGGGCGGGCGTCGGCTGACGCGATAGAGCATCAGTGCCGTGCCCAGCACCAGGACCGCGATCACGACCGGCGTCTGGAAGACGAGATCCTTGCCAACGCCCGGGATGACGCCGGTGACCACCGACAGCCCGAGCACGACGATTACCACCGCCGCAGCAACCAGCAGGACGTCGCGCAGGGTGGCCGTCCGCGCCTCAGCCACGGTATGCCTCAGGCACGATCCGCCTCGGCTGGGATGCCAATCGGGGCGACGAGAACGCGTCCGGCCAACGCGGCCCCGCGACGAGTCAGGAGGCCGGTCTTCGGTCGATGGAAGGTCACGGTGAGGTCCGCCCGGACGACGGGTTCGGAGGGCTCGCCTGACGTCAAGTCGACGGCGGTCGGTGTGTCGACAGCGACGACGGGGACGCCTGCGCTCCGCGCCCGGTTGACGACCTCGACCGCCGAACGGATGGGATCACGCAAAGCGCCTCGAACGCCGGTACCCAGGAGGGCATCGACCAGGACGGAGGCCTTCTCCACGCCCCTGGCGACAACCGCCAGGTCCCGCGCCGACTCCGCGTGCATCCGCGTCACTTCGGCCTCGGATGCAAGTCGATCCCAGTTGCGAGAGGCGTCAGGCGCGCCGGGTCGAGCCTCGGTCGAGACGAGGACCGCCACGACCCGCGCGCCCGCACGCGCCAGGCGCCTCGCCATCACGAATCCGTCGCCGCCGTTGTTCCCCGGACCCGCGAGCACGAGGATCGAGCCGGTTCCCCATCTTCCCCGCTCGACCGCGAGGGCACGCGTTGCTGCGGCCGCGGCCGTTCCCGCGTGCTCCATCAGGACGGAAGCCGGAATGCCGAAGCGCTGCGCGCGACGATCTGCCCCCGTCATCGCCTCAGCGGTCATCGGACTTCTGCCCGCGGCGTCACGCCAGCGGTCGGCGAGTTCGTCGAGGCCGAGCTCGAACAGTGCCGCGCCCCCGGCGACGTCGCCACGGGTCCCGAGGTATCCCTCTCCGGGGTGCTCATTTCGACAGCCTAGCCGAGGGCGCCGGGCATCGCTCCGGACATTGGGAGGCGCGCGACCCGGGCGCGGTCCGGGTGCCGCTCGACGAGGCCGTCTCGTTCGAGTGCGCCAAGTGCCCTCTCGATCGCGTCTTCGCGGTGAGCACCGATCGGTTGATCGAGCGGAACCCAGCTCCGGTCGGCGGCATCACGAAGACGTTCGACGATTCGGCCGCGCAGCCAGCGTGACGATGCTTCAAACCGGACGGGCGCCTGCCGCGCCTTGCGCGCGACCCTCCGGCTGGGCGTGGCGGCCCATGCACAGAAGGCGTTGAGTGGACAGACCTCGCACGAGGGTCTTGAGCTCCGGCAGACCGTCGCCCCGAGATCCATCAGCGCATGCGTCCATTCGCCGGGATGCTCTGCAGGCACAAGGCCGTCCGCCAGGGCCTGAATTTCGCTGCCCGGGAAGGGTTGCGAGCCGCCGCTCAGCCGCCCGAGGACCCGCCGAACGTTCGTGTCAACGGGTGCTGCGCGTTGGCCGAACGCGATGGCGGCCACCGCGCGGGCGGTGTACGGCCCGATGCCCGGCAGCCGTTCCAGCGCCTCGACGCTTCGTGGGAGCCGCCCGCCGCTCTCCGCAACCACGACTCGCGCGAGCCGGTGGAGGTTGACGGCGCGACGGTTGTAGCCGAGGCCCGCCCAGGCGCGGAGGACGTCGCCGAGATCGGCCGCGGCCAGCGCCTCGATGGTAGGAAATCGGTCGAGGAAACGAGCCCAGTTCTCCCCTACCCGACTGACCTGGGTCTGCTGGAGCATGACCTCCGACACCAAGACCGCGTACGGGTCACGCGTCCCACGAAAGGGCAGTTCCCGGCGGTGTCCCGTGAACCACGACAGGACCGCGTCCTGGATCTGGGCCGGTCGAACGCCCTCTGGAACGGCAGCGGGCTGAACGCTCAGCTCAGCTCCGGATCATGACGTGCTTGACTACCGTGTAGTCCTCGACCGCATACGCGGACTGGTCCTTGCCGTACCCCGACTCCTTGAAGCCACCGTGCGGCATCTCGGAGACGAGCGTGAAGTGGTCGTTGACCCAGACCGTCCCGAACTGGATGGCCTTCGACACGCGCAGGGCACGCCCGATGTCGCGTGTCCAGACAGACGCAGCCAGGCCGAACCGCACGTCGTTTGCCCACGCGATCGCCTGATCCTCGTCGCTGAAGCGCTGGACGGTGACCACCGGCCCGAAGACCTCGTCCTGCACGATCTCCGAACGCTGGTCGGGGCCGGCGATGACGGTCGGCTCGTAATAGGCGCCCTTGCGATCGGGCGACTGCCCTCCGACCACCACCTCCGCCCCGGGGCGCGCGCGATCGACCATGCCCGCGACCCGGTCCACCTGCGCATGTGAGATGAGCGAGCCCATTTCCAGCTCGTCGCCGGGGGTCGGATCGCCCCACTTCATGTCGCGCACCTGCTCGCTGAGCTTCGAAACGAAATTCTCGTAGACGCCGGAACCCGCGATGACCCGGGTCGCCGCGGTGCAGTCCTGGCCGCTGTTCCAGTACGAGGCGAATCTCAGGGTTTCGGCGACGAGGTCGAGATCGGCGTCGTCGAAGACGATCACCGGCGCCTTCCCGCCCAGCTCCAGGTGAAGGCGCTTGACGCCATCCGCGGCAATGCGCGCGATCTTCTTGCCCGTGTCCGTGTCGCCGGTCAACGAGATCATGCCAACCCTGGGATGCGCGACGAGGGCCGGCCCGATCGCGTCGCCGGTGCCCGAGATCACGTTCAGCACCCCTTCGGGGAGCACATCCGCGGCCAGCTCCGCGAAGCGCAGCGCCGTGAGCGGCGTCCGAGCCGACGGCTTGAGCACGACCGTGTTTCCCGCCGCGAGCGCGGGGCCGATCTTCCAGCCTGCCATGTAGAGCGGGTAGTTCCACGGCGCGATCGAGGCCACGACGCCCACCGGCTCGCGGCGGATCAGCGAGGTCCGGTCCGCGATGTACTCATTGACCGCCTTGCCCTCGAGGTTCCGCGCCGCTCCGGCGAAGAAGCGCAGGTTGTCGGCAATGGCCGGCATGTCGACGGCCGCCACGTTGAGGGGCTTGCCGGTCTGGCTGCTCTCGAGCCGCGTCAGCTCGTCGGCGTTCGTCTCGACGATGTCGGCCAGCTTGAGGAGCGCCGTCATGCGCTCCTGGGGCGTCGTCTTCTGCCAGGTTTCGAACGCCTTGGCCGCTGCCTGGACCGCACGGTCGACGTCGTCGGCGTCACTGGCGGGCACGCGTGCGACTGGCTCGTCGTTGGCCGGATTGATGACCTCGAGCGTCTCGCCCGCAGCGCTGTCCACCCAGCGCCCGCCGATAAACTGCTGGTAGGTCCGAACCTTCTCGAGCGTCTCGGTCACAGGGTGGTCCCTCCAGTGTTGCGGGTCCGGGAGAAGCCCGCTTGACGAACAATCGGTGGCCACTGATTGTGCCCCCCGGACCGTCGGAACGCGATAGCCGGCCCGTCGCGCGCGACGGCCGAGGACGGCAGGAGGAAGGCCATGTTCAGGTTGCAGTTCCACTACCAGGTTCGGCTCGGGGAGTTCCGACAGTTCTACGACCTGTTCGAACAGCTCGACAAGGTCGTCATCAGGAAAGGCCTTCATCGCAGCACGTTGTGGGGAGGCACTGTCGGAAACCTCAACAACGCCGTGACCTTCACCGAGTACGAGACCATCTCGGATTTCTGGAACGACGCGAACGCTTTCCAGGCGGACTCGGATTGCATGAATCTCTGGCGCCAGATGGGCAGGCACGTCGAGGGCATTCCTCGCTCCGAGCTGTGGGAGTCTGCCGTCCGGATCGCGTAACTGCCGGGGCAATCCAGGGCACGAGGCTCATCAGACACCGATCGCCCGTCTTGGCGCCTCGGCCGCGACTTGCTCGATGAGGTCGGCCGCCTTTTCAGTGCCGGGGTTCGCCTTGAGGCGCGAAGCGATCGACGCAAGGCGGCGGCGCAAGCCCTCGTCGACAAGCAGCCGATCGATGGCGTCGATGAGCTCGCGGTCCTCGAAGCGGTAGGTGTCGAGCCGGGCACCGAAGCCCAGCTCGGCGACTCGCTGCGCGTTGTCGTACTGGTCCCAGAAGAGCGGCAGCACGACGATCGGCAGGCCGTTGTGGAACGACTCCGTGACGGTGTTGTTGCCGCCGTGCGTCACGACGAGATCGACCTGCCCCAGGACCGCAGGCTGGGGGAGGAACTCGGCTCCGGCCATGTTGTCGGCCAGCTGCAGCTGGTCGTGCTGAGGACCCATCGAAACGATGACCCGATGCTCGGTCCGGCCCAGGATGTCGATGAGCCGCTGCATCAGCGCGACGTCGGCAGAACCCAGGCTGCCGAGCGACAGGTAGATCAGCCGCCCGGGGGCTGAGGCGAGCGGCTCGCGCAGTTCATAAATGTCGTCGGTTCCCCGGACGCATGAGTCCAGCCGGCGCCAGGCCGGCCCGAGCGCGCGAGATCGCTCGTAGTCCGCCTCGGCCGGATACAGGTAGAGGTTCAGGTACGGCGATTCGGGCATGAACTCGAGGTCCGGCAGGCCATCGCCGGTTCGATCCCGCACGAAGGTGTCGAATTCGGCCCACATCGGTCGATGCCTCCGCTCGCGCTCGGCTTCGAACTCGGCCCAGCCAGCGCGATCGGCGGCGGGATAGCCGGAAAAGACTGGCGGGACCGCCGGGTCGCGAATCTCCGCCGGGTTGCAGGACACGATGCGCACCCACGGCCGCCCGGAGGCCACGATCGCCGGAAACAGGACCACGTTGTCCTCGACGATCACGTCTGGCTCCAGCTCGCCGAAGATCTCGGCGAGCCTTGGCTCCACGTACCGGGCGCCGTCGATCAGTGCCCGCCAGGTCGGCTGCAGGAACGAGCCAAGCTGCTCGATCGTCGGCTTCCTGAACTCCGGTGCGGTGTCGCGGATGAAGTCCTTCCAGAATTGTCCCGGCACCTCCGGCTCCGCGGGCGGCGGCCCAAGACGCATCAGGCGCTCTTCGAAACCCCTGGCCTCGAGTGTTCCAACGAACGACTCCTCCACGACGAACACGACGCGATGGCCGCGCCGCCGGAGGACGTCCCCGATCCCGACGCAGTTGTTCGTCGGCCCGTACGCCCCTTCGGGGAAGAAGACGATCGTGCGCGGCGTCTCCACGCACCGATTATCGGATCAGCGAGCGCGCCTGGCGGCGCGATACCACGGGATCGAGACCGCCTCGAGCAGCACGACCGCGGCGAACAACGCCACGCTGATCGCCACGACGATGGCGATCGCGCCGAACACCAGGTCGGTGCGGAAGAGGTTGGCCGATGTGCGCATCCAGATCCCGAGCCCGTCGAACGCCCCCACGTACTCGCCGTAGACCGCCCCGATCACCGCGTACGTCACGGCGATGCGCAGGCCGATGAAGAAGCCCGGCAGGGCGGTCGGCACGCGCAGCTTCCAGAAGACCTGGCGGGATGTCGCGCCCATGGTTCGCAGGAGGTCCGTCGCTTCGGCTGTCGTGCTCGCGAAGCCGTCCAGCAGGGCGACGGTGATCGGGAAGAACGTCACCAGCACGATCACGATCACCTTCGGCAGCAGCCCGAACCCGAACCACAGGACGAGCAATGGCGTGATGGCGAGGATCGGGATCGCCTGCGAGCCCACGAGGATCGGGTAGACCGACTGCCGAACTGCCGGAATCCGATCCATCGCTGCGGCCGCCACGCAGGCCGCAACAACGGCTATCCCGAATCCGACGAGGGCCTCGGCGAGCGTCGTCGAAGTATGAAGCCATGCCTCATCGCGAACGTCGATGAGAGCGCTGGCGATCCGGCCGGGCGACGGCAGCACGAGGGGGCTGACACCCGAGAAGTCGCAGTACAGCTGCCAGATCACGAGCAACCCGACGATCCCGGCGAGGACCGGGATCGCTCGTCGGATCACGGCAGGAAGTCGTTCGTGAACAGCGTGGCGTAATCCAGCGGCGCGTTCAGCGGCTTGCCCTTGGAGTCGGTCAGCAACCCCTCGCGGTAGAGAAAGCTCGAGTAGCCGGTCCACTGCTCCAGGGTCTGGCGGCCCACGTTCCCGGCCGCGTCGACGTACAGGTGCTGCTGGGTGATGAATCGCTGGCTGTCGAGCGGCAGCCTCGGGTTGTCCTTGAAGACAGACGGGTTCTCGGCGATGAGGATCGCCGCGGCGGCATCGGGCTGCTGGTCGGCGAACTCGAAGCCCTGGACGGTTGCTGCTACGAAACGCCGGGCCGCGTCCGCGTTCTTCGAAAGCCAGTCGTCATTGCAGGCGAGGACGACCTGGTAGAAGTCCGGGAAGCCGTAATCCGTGAACTTGAAGTAGCGCAGCGCGATCCCCTTCTCCTGGGCCTCGACGCCTTCCCAGGCCGTGAACGGGATCGTGAAATCGGCCTGCTTGCTATACAGCGCCTGGTAGGCCGTCGTGTCGAGCGTGACAGTCCTGAAGTCGCCTTTCCCGCCGTCCGCACGGATGACGTACTTGATCGTCGGCGCCTCGTTCGGGTAGCCAAAGCCGGCGTAGGTCTTGCCGTCGAGCTCGCTCGGGCGCTGGATGGGGCTGCTCGCGAGCACCGCGATCGCGCTGGCCTCGTGCTGCAGGATGGCCATCACCGACTTGATCGGCGCGCCGGCGGCGACGGCGAATGTCAGGGAGTCCTGGAAGCTGATCCCGCAATCGGCCTGCCCTGCCGCGAGCAGAGCCTCGGGTGCCGTATTTCCGTAGGGCAGGATCTTCAGCGTGATGCCGGCGTCGCGGTACCAGCCCTTCGATTGGGCGACATAGAAGCCCGTGTGGTCGGTGTTCGGCGTCCAGTCGAGCGCGAAGCGGACGGTCGCCGGCGTGGGCGAGGGCGA
>VBFZ01000148.1 GCA_005880805.1 Chloroflexota bacterium
ACCTTCTCGGCGTTCGTGGCGACTTCAAGCGAGCGAAGCACGATCCCGGGCCCGAGCATCTGTTCGCAATCCTCGGCCACACGCTGGAGGTATCGCGCGTCCGCCTCACCGATGCTAGGCATATCCATTCTGCCGCGATCCTAGGCCGGAGGGAGCTCCCGCTCAATACGTGAATTGGCGCGCCGCCTGTAGCTGCGAGCGCAATTCCCTAGTCTCTTCCCGCGGCCTCCCGTCGCCACTCCTCCAGGATGTCGATCGTCACGCCCGCCGCGCCGAAGATCGTCGCGAAGGTGCCCTCGACCGAGAGGGTTTGCTGGGCAGATGAGAACGCCTCGACGACGCGCCGCGGAACCACCTCCGCGAGCAGCACGCCGAACCCCGCGGCCGCAAGACCCCAGATCGTCGCCCGGTAGACATAGGGCCAGACGCGGGAGAGCCGGTTCTCCGCACCGTGCCACTGCCGCGCGTAGATGGGCGCCACGGCGTACGCGACGACCGAGCCCGCGAGGAGCGCCAGGGATCCAGCGGCGATGACGCTCAGCAGGGCACCGAGGACCTGATCGAGCACAGGGATGGCGAGAACAGCGCCCATCGACACAGGCGCGGCAACGGCGAGCACCCGCCGCAGATCGCGCCGCAAGGCGCGGACGTCGGCCTCGGTCAGCCGGCCAGGTTGCCCCTCATCCCGCACCGCGACAGCTTAGGCGGGTGCGCGGCTGCGTTCGCACACCCCATGGTGGAGTAAGGTGTCGGAGCACGATATGACCGCCCGGATCCCAGCGTCGCCCCCGCGCCGGATGCATCCGATCTCTGTGGCGGCCTGCGCGTGTGCCTTGGTCGCCGCCTCCTGTGGCGGCACGAACGTCGCCCCGGCCTTCTCGCAATCGGCGAGCCAGGCTGTCAGCCCCTCGGCTTCTCCGTCTTCGGCGGCTGGCGCCTCCCCGTCCGCATCAGCGGCTGCCGCCCCGTCGCTCGGTCCGCTCGCTGCACCGGATCCGGCCGCCTTCTCGGCGACGATCGACAACCGGTGGTTCCCACTGCTTCCGGGCACGACGATGACGTATCGGGGTACGAAGGATGAGGAGCCGGCCGTCGACATCGTGACCGTGACGAACGAAACGATCGTGATCCAGGGCGTGACCTGCCGGGTGATCCAGGACCGCCTCTACCTCAGCGGCAAGCTCGAGGAGCGGACGGCCGACTACTACACGCAGGACCTCGCTGGCAACGTCTGGTACTTCGGCGAGGACACCGAGGAGCTCGACGCCAAGGGCAACGTCACCAGCCGGGAGGGCACCTGGCGCGCGGGTGTGAACGGCGCGATGGCGGGCGTGTTCATGGAGGCGAATCCGGTCATCGGTCACCAGTTCGTCCAGGAGCTATATACCGGCCACGCGGAAGACCACTACCAGGTGATGACCCTGACTGCGAAGGTGAAGGTGCCGTACCGATCGTTCAGCGACGTACTTCTCACGAAAGAGTGGACGCCGCTGGAGCCCGCAGTACTCGACAACAAGTACTACGTGCGTGACGTCGGGGAGGTCCGCGAGGTCAGCGTCAAGGGGCCGCTCGAGGAGCTCGTCCTCGTCAAGCTCGAGAAGAAGTGATCGAGGCCCGTTTCGGGCACGTCAACCTGATCGCCCGCGACTGGCAGAGCCTGGCGGCCTTCTATCAGCGCGTTTTCGGATGCATGCTCGTTCCTCCCGAGCGCCACTACCGCGGCCGAGACCTGTCCGCCGGGACTGGCGTGCCGAACGCGGCGCTGCGAGGCGTCCACTTGCGCCTACCCGGCGGCTCGGCAGACGGTCCGACCCTCGAGATCTACCAGTACGAACAGGAGCTCGACGCACCGCCCTCAGTCGCCAACCGCCGAGGGTTCGGCCATCTGGCCTTCGCCGTCGACGACGTCGAGGCCGCGCGTTCGACCGTCCTGGCCGAAGGCGGGCAGGCCGTCGGCGAGGTCGTCACCCTCACCACGAGCGACGGTCGTCACGTGACGTGGACCTACGTCAGGGACCCCGAGGGCAATATCCTGGAACTCCAGGCCTGGTCGAAATGACTCGGAGCGGTTTTTTCGATGCTTTTCCGCCGACCACCGCGGATACCATGAAAGCGATGACCGAAGAGGTCCGCCCGATCGACCAGCTCGCAGCCGAATGGCTCGAGGCCGAACGCCTCGCGATCGAGACCGACAACAGCGCGCGGTTCGAGGAGCGGGCCCGAACCCTCAGCGACCTCTACGACAAGGCGATCGCATCGGCGACCCCGGCTGAGCTCGAGGCGGCCTGGAAGGCTGCCGAGGCTCGCCAGGCCGAGCACCCGACGGGGTCGGTCGAGTGGCGCCGCGCCGGCCGTGTCACGGAGCTCCTCCGCACGGAGTACCTGGCCGCGTCGCAGACGGATCCAGCGCCGACGACCGCCTGACAGCGGGCGGGATCCGCTGATGGTCCACCCACTCTGGCCGCTGTTCGACCTTCGGCTGCGAACCGAGCGACTCGAGCTGCGGCTGCCGAACGACGACGAGATCGCCCAGCTGTGTGAGGTAGCCAGGGCCGGCATCCACGATCCCGAGGAGATGCCGTTCGCATTCCCGTGGACCGACAAGCCGAGCCCGCGCTTCGAACGCGAATTCGCGCAGTTCCACTGGGGCATCCGGTCGAGCTGGCAGCCCGACGCCTGGGACCTCGAGCTCATGGTGACCCTCGATGGCCGGCCGATCGGCGACCAGGGGATCCTGGCGCGCGACTTCGCGGCGTTTCGGCTCGTCCACACCGGCTCGTGGCTCGGGCGCGAGTTCCAGGCCAAGGGCTACGGGAAGGAGATGCGACAGGCCGTCCTGGCACTTGCCTTCGACGGCCTCGGTGCGGAGGTCGCGGAGACCGAGGCGTTCTTCGACAACGTCGCCTCGGCACGCGTGTCGCGCGGCGTCGGCTACCGCGAAAACGGGATCGGGCGTGCTGCTCCGAGAGGCACGCCGGTCGACACGCAGCGCTTCCGGATGACGCTCGAAGACTGGCGTTCTCGGCCTCGCCCCGGGGTCGAGATCGAAGGGCTGGAAGCCTGCCTGGAGCTCTTCGACGCAGGGCGGGCGGTGGCGGAAACCTGATCAAAAGGCCCGGACGGCGTGCCGTCCGGGCCCGATGTGTCGCCGAAACGGGTTAGGTCAGTTTGAACGTCGGCAAGATCTGATCGAACAGGGTGCGGTTGGTCGCCTCATGGCCACGCACATCCGCAAGATCGAGCTCGTACCAGTAGGCACCCTTCAGTGCGACGACGACGATGAAGTAGGCCTTGGTCGACCCAGCCGTCGCATGGAAGGTGATGCGTCGAGCCTTCAGCCCGCCAAGCGTCGCCGCGGTGTTGGACTCGAGCTTGAAGCTCTTGTAGCCCGACGCCGACGTCTTCGAATAGGCGATGAACCCTTTCGCCAGCTCGTTCAGGCTGAAGCCGCGGGTCGAGCCGCGTCCGCCATCGGCAAACAGGAAAGACGGGCTCTCGTAGTAGTCGAATTTTCCTGTCTCCTTCGCGGCGTGGAAATCCCAGTCGTCGGGGACCGCAACGGTGTAGTGATTGATCTTCGAGGTGTACTGCTTGAACACCGGCGAAGGCGTGATCACCGACACCGTGCAGGACACGCAGCTGAAGTTGAAATCGATCGTCATGGAGGCCGGCACGCTCGTCGCTCCGGCGATCTGCGTCCAGCTGGCAGCGATGGCCAACACGACGAGGGTGCCATCTTCCTTCGCGTAGAACTCCATCGTTCCCGTCGCGTTGCTGATGGTCGGCGACGTGAGGCCGAGCGCGGCGGCGGGCAGCGACCCAGCGGACGGCTTGAGGTGGTGGAGCTGTTGGCCATTCCTGGTCTCGATGCCGACGTCCTTGATCGCACTGAGCGTCTGGAACGAGCTGGAAAGACCGCTGTTCGTCGAGTCCTTCGCGGGTGCCGTGAACCATGGGCCGTTCCCGGTCTTGACAAACGACAGGCCGCTCACGGTCTGCGACTCTTGGGTCGTCGTCTGACCGGGGATGGCGATGGTGATCGCGGTGTGGCTGTCCGAGCCCCGGACGTCCGCCGTGCCGGTGACGGGGAAGGTTCCGCCCGAGACCTTCAGCTCACCCGTGATCGTCGCCTTTCCACTGAACGGTCCCTTGATCTTGCTGAGGAAGGCCTGCGATGCGTCCACCGGAGTCGGGCTGGGCGATGGACTCGCTGCTGGGCTGGGCGACGGGCTTGGAGCGGCAACTGACGGTGGTGGCGGCGTATTCGAGCCGCACGCCGAAACGAACAAGACGGCAAGCGCGGCAAGCACGGGCGCCCCCGCGCCCGATCGACGGCTTGACATGGCGAACTTCTCCCTCCCTGGTCCCTCGGCGCGCATCCTACTTCCCCAATGCAAGCCGATTGCTGAGTGCTCGGCGATTCCCGGCCGTGGTCAGCCGGCACAGGGATGACGCCGATGGGTCCGCGCTGTTGCAGGGACCGGCCAGTCAGCCTTTGGCGGTCACCGAGGTCGGGATCGAGGACGCGACCACGGGTGGGACCGGCGCTTCGCGTTCGGCACCAGGGAAGTAGAACGGGAGCTCGAGCTCGCTGCGGACCCGGTCCACGTCGTAGCGGTTCACCCAGGCAAAGGAGTGCTTGCCGACGACGAACCCGGGCTGGTCCCGCAGGCCAACGGATACCTCGGAAAGGAGAACGAGGCGGCTGCTGGGCCGCGCAAGGGACCGGCCGGGATCGAAGCCCGGCAACGCGGACAGCAGGCCCGACACCTCGAATGGCCCGACCGTTACGGTCAGCTCGTTCCACGCAGCGTGGACGGGAGCCGGCGTGTCCGGTGGCGCGACGACGAGCAGCAGGTCGTCGACGTTCACCAGTGCGGAGCCCTGCTGGCCGGACGGGCCCGGCGCAAGGGGCGTGAGCCGGTAGTCGTAGACGGCAACGGTATCGTTCGCGACGAGCACGTCGTGCAGGGGACTATCGGCCTCGACGCGTCCCTGCACCAGGCCCCAGACCATCTCGCGGCCCGCTCACCCCGCCGGTCCGCTCACCCCCCGCAAAGCGGGGTTGCCGCACAGTCTCTGCCGTTCACGCGCAGCGTCGCAAGGCACTTCCGTACCAGCGGGTCCATCCGTTCGTCCCGGCCGGTTGGCCACGGCCCAATGGTCGCTGTGCGATGCACCGCCGGTTTTCAGGACATTGGGTTCGCCGCGGCCCAGCGCTCGACGACGTGATCCAGGCGATCGAAGACAACGCCGGGCAGCTGTCGAGCCGCCAGGATGAAGCGCTCGAGCATCGCGATGCGGCTGCCTCGGCCGATGGCCTCCGGGTGCATCGTCAGCGTCAGGACGCCGCTCCGCTCATGCTCGTGCGCGTAGAGCAGCTCCGCCTGCCAGATCTCTTCGACCTTGGAGGGTGCGCTCATCGGCCCAAGTCCGAGCCTGCCAGGCTCGAAGTGAGGCCAGTCGTCGAGGCTCCAGCTGATCGGCACCTCAACGAGACGTGACGGTGTCCCGAGGGCGGATCTCTGGACGTCGTGGCGGTCGCCCGTGCGCACGCGATACAGGTGCACGTCGTCCGCCATGAGTGACGAGTCGTATGCAAAACCGAGCGCAAGGGCGATCTCGAGGGTGCGCTCCGACAACGACCAGTAGGGCGCTGGGAAGCCCGCCGGCCTCCTCCCTGCAGCCCGCTCGATCTCGGCCGCGCTTCGCTCCATCACGTCTTGTTCGTCGGCCTCGCTCAGCTGCGCGACGTCTTCATGCGCCCAGCCGTGGCAGCCGACCTCGTGCCCGGCCGCAACGATCGCGGCGACACTTTCCCGAAACGTCACTGCCGTGTGTGCCGGGACGAAGAACGTGGCCGGAATCCGATGCCGGTCGAGCAGCCTGAGGATCCGCGGCACTCCTACCCGAGGCCCGAACCCGCCGCGCGAGATCAGCACCGGGCCGCCGCCCCTGCTCACCTCCGACGAAATGCCGTCGTGGTCGAAGGTGAGCGCGACGGTCAGTTGCGGTTCGACCAAGCTCCGTTTGCGCCTCGGCCTTCCGCGGCCCCTAGCGGCGCGAGCCCGTCAGGCGCAGCAGGAACAGGAAGATGTTGACAAACTCGAAGTAGAGGTGGAGAGCGCCGAAGACGGCTGCCTTCTCGACCGACCCGAACATGTTCACGTAGCCGCCGACCGAGATCCGCTGGACGTCGTACGCGGTGAGCGCGGTGAACAGGATCACGCCGACGATCGCGATTGCAAACCCGAGCGGGCTGCTACCGAGGAAGATGTTCACGATCATCGCGACCAGCAGCCCCCACACGCCGATGATCAGGGTCGGGCCGATGCCGGCCAGGGAGCGTCTTGTCAGGCGCCCGTACAGTGCCGCGCCACCGAACATCGCGGAGGCGGAAACGAACGCCACGAAAACCGACTGGCCCGTGTAGGCGCTGACAATCAGGCCGACCGTCAAACCGAGCGTTGCGGCGTACACGAAGAAGAGCCCGAGCGCCACCGTCGCGCTGATGCGTGGAAGCGCGGCCTGGATGAACAGCGCGATCCCGAGCTGGGCGAAGGCCAGCACGATCCAGCTTCGGTACGCAACCTCGAGGAGCGTCTGGTTGCTCACGACCAGCGTCGAGACAATCGCGGTCACGAGAAGGCCGGCGAACATCCAGGTGAAGGCGTGCGTAAGGAATGCCGTCGTCTGGACAGTCGGCTGGGCATCCATCGTCGACGGTCGGCCGGCGTATGGCGGCTGTGAGCCGAATGGGGATCGTGGATCGTTCATCGATTTGCGCTCCTGTCGGGCACGTTTGCCCCCTCGAGACGGGATCTCCCCCCGGAGCCGGCACCCCTTCCAGCTCGGCCGCCCTTCCGCGCGGGAGTGGCGGTCCGCGCCTCCGCCTGCTCGGCTGCCCGGGCGAGGACCCAGAGCAGATCCGCGAGGCGGTTCAGGTACGGTAGCAGATGGCCCTCCGGGATCGAACCCTGACGATCCAGGGCGACTGCGCGCCGCTCGGCGCGACGGACGACCGTACGCGCGACCTCGAGCGCGGCGCTGAAGCGCGTCTCCCCCGGGACGACGAACTCGCGAGGCATCGTGATCTCGGCCTCGACGCCCTTGAGCAGCTCGTCGAGGCCCGCGACCATTTCAGGGGAGACCCTCGTCGTGCCCGGCGCCAGCCTGTCCCAGGCGTCGCTATTCGTGGCCAGCTCGGCGCCCACGACGAATAGCTCGCGCTGCAGCCGCAGGATCACATCGCCCAGCCCGGTCAGGCCGAGGGCGAGCGTCCCGTACTGCGCCTTGACCCCGAGCTCGGCGCGTGCCATCCCGAGGGCGGCCACGGCCTCATCGACCGTGCCGTAGGCCTCGGTTCGTGGGTCGTCCTTGTTGATGCGCGGGCCGCCGTACAGGAGGCCGGTCGTGCCATCGTCACCGCGGCCTGTCGCCACGGCGGACTCGTAATCGACCCGCCCGCTCACCGCGGGCGGCAGGCGAGCCGGGGGCTCACCACATCAGGCCGGCGTCGCGGGGATCCCACCGCTCGGCCAGAAGGGTCACCTTCACCGGATGCTCGAGGACGGACTCGGCCTGCTCCTGGACCTGCTGGACCATCGAGCCGGCATACGGACAGAACGGCGTTGTCAGGATCATCTTGATCTCGGAGCTATCGCTTCCGAGGATGATCTGCTTGATCAGCGCGAGCTCCACGACGTTCATCCCGATCTCGGGGTCGACCACAGCACGGAGCGCGTCGAGGATCGCGAGCTCGGTCGCCCTTCGTTCGGCGTCGAAGGCGGGCGCGGCGCTCGGCTGCGTGGTGTTCGCCTGCGTGGTGTCGGTCGTTTCGGTGGTCGTGTCGGTCATCGACCCAAGCCTACCACCAGCCTCTTTTGCGACTGGAGCCCGGCTCAGGTGGCCAATTGCGGGTCCTGTGCACGTTAGGTCGAGAACGAGCCCCCGTCTCGCGCGGCAAGACCCTGGATTGTGGGCGTTGTTAGCCGATCCATGCTCACAAAGAGCCTGCGCCCGAGCGTCTGGCCGTTTGAATCAGCCCTGACGTGCGCCTCAGCCCGGAATGGCCATGTCGCGGGTGTGGGCCCACGGTGTGAGGAGTGAGCGAGGCTTCAGCGGGCAGCGACGCCTGATTGGAGCACGACGCCGGGGATCCGGAGGTCGTCCGGCAATGCAAGCGCTTCCACTTCCGTGAAGCCCGGCCCGGTCAGCGAGCCGTCGGCGCCAACGAATTCGCGGAATCGCTCGTCGCCCGCGGCGAACCGGTAGGCGAAGGCGATCCCGACCGTCCGCAGCTCCGGGTGATCCTTGAGGATCTCCGTGACGGAGTAGCCGTGCTGGCGGAGCTGGAGCAGCTGTCGAACGGTGAGCCGCGACCCGTAGCAGAAGGGCTCGCCGTTCATCACGAGTGGGTCGCTCTTCACCCACTTGATCGTCATCGGTTGGCCCCTGCTGCCCGTGCCGAAGATGCCGGGGCCATCACGCGCCCTTGTAGATGAACGCGAGGATCGGGTTGCGCTTTCGCGCGTCGCCGGCGATCCGCCGGTAGCGCCGGCAGACGGCGATTCCGGCGTCAAGCGCCGCGTCAGCCAACGCCTGCTCGACCGGCGAGAAGACGGCCTGGCTCGCCAGCCGGAGGCTCTCGAAGAGGTTGGCGATGTCGTCCATCGGAACCCGGCGGCGTCGATACTGCGGCGCCACGTCGTCCGTGAACTTGCTCAGCCAGCCGGGGTTGTCATCCGCCACGCTCAGGGCGAGACGCTCGATGAACACGTCGACGTCCCGGAGCAGCTGTCGGAGGCCCAGCTCGTCATAGCGGCGGGTAAGGGTCCGGTCACGATCGACCATGATCTCGAGCGTTCGCGCCGCCACCTGCTTGCGAACCGACCGAAGACGATCAGCCGCGGCCGGGAAACCGGTGCTGAACGTGGGTGGCGGCAGGCCGAGGCTCGGATGGGTCACGGTCCCGCAGTCTAACGGGCGCCTGCGGCTGCCGCCACGACGGGCTGAGACCGCCTCGCTCAGCGGATCCGAGGCCAACTGGCCAACGAGCGCCCAATTACGATTTCCAGGATGACCGAACCAACCCGGCCCGAACCCGGTGACCTCCCGCCGCCGAGCGCACGGCGGCGTCTCGATCGGCCTCCGTCGGATCGATATCGCGACCCCGAGGGTTCCGCGGCGGCGGGGGGCAGCGGTTCGGTGCCCCGAGCGGTCGCGTTCGGGCTGGTCGCCGCTGTGGCCGGCGTCGTCGTGTTCACGATCGTTGCCGGACCACTCGCCGTGGACGCGGGGCTCGTGCTCATCGCCGGGCTGATGGGCCTTGCCGTCGGCCGCGCGGTCGCAGCCGGTGGAGGTTCAGCGATCGCCGACCGCCGGCGGATCGGCCTCGCCGTCCTCCTGTTCGTGGCGGCGCTGGTCGGCGCGGAGCTGGCAACGTGGCAGTTCGCCCTTTCAGAGGGCGGCGTGCTTGGTCCGATCGACTATCTCCGGGACACGTTCGGCTTCCTCGTGGTTCTCGAGCTCCTCGCGGGGCTGATCGGAGCGGCGATCGCCGCCGCCTGAGGCCGAAGCCTCGCCTGAGGCCGAAGCCCCGCCTGAGGTCGACGTCCCGCGCCTTTCCTCGAGCTCCTAGGCCTCGGCGCCCGGTACGCCCCCCATCCCCTGGCCCCGCGCGACGCCGCCTTCCTCGCCAACGAACGGCATGCCCTGCCGCTCGACCGCGTCGAGGCTCGCGCGCAGTGCCGCGGTCTTGGCCTCGGCGACCTCGCGCACGTACCCGGCCTCCTCGTCCGGGGTCATCGGCCGTCCGCGCACGATGTCCTTCGGCTTCCCGACCATCAGCCACGACAGGTGGTAGCGGTCCATGGAACCCCAGGCTGCCGAGAGCAGGTCATCCGACAACTGGATCCATACCTGCAAGGCCCGGAGGCTGGGTTGAGCCTGGAGACGCTCGCCCTCGTCGACGAGCTGGCGCGTCCGCGCGATCAGCTCATCGCGGGTCACGTCTCGACCTCCCTGACGATCGCCCGCCGACCGACTCGCGAACACTCGTCGATCCAGGATTCGCGGGCTTCTCGCAGACGGAGGGTGGCAGCGCCCGGCCGGCCGTCGCCGACCGGCCGCCCGTCCAGGCGAACCAGCGGGACGATCCCCGCGACGCTGCTCGACAGGAAGGCTTCGTCGGCTTCGACGAGGTCTTCAGGTCTCATGTCCGCCTCGTCCGGCCGAAATCCGAGCGATTCCGCGGTGGCGAGCAGCCAGGTCCGCGTGGTTCCCGCAAGGATCGCGGCGTCGCGGCCGGGCGTCGAAAGACGCTCACTGCGGATCGCGAACACGTTCGACGTGGTCCCCTCGCTGAGTCGTCCATCGAGGGTGAGGAACAGGGCGTCGTCGACCCCGGCGGCTTCGGCCTCGAGCCGCGTATAGACGTAGTCGGCGCGCGAAGTCGACTTCACTCCAGCGAGCGGCGAGCCGGGGTCTCGGCGGACCGCGGCCGTAATGGCTGTCACCCCGCGTGCCAGAACAGCAGGAGGTGGCGGGGCGTACGGCCAGGCCTGGATGACCACGGTGGGGTTGATCGAGTCGAGGCCGTCCGGCAGCAGCCCGCGCCTGGCGATAGCGCCTCGGCTGACCGTGATTCGCAGTGCGGCGTCACCCACGGGTTGTGCGTCATCCCCGGGGGAGTCGAGCTCCTCGGCCGCGAGGAGCTCAGCGATGCCATTTGCAAGGTCCTCATCGCTCATCGACAAGCCGATTCGAAGGGCGCTCGCGCTTTCGCGGAGCCGTGCGACGTGCTCGGTGAGCTCGATCACCACGCCACGCCGAGCACGGAGCGTCTCGAACACGCCGTCTCCCAGCTGGAATCCGCGGTCGTCGACACGCAGCTGCGGCTCGTCGGCCGCGACGAGTCGGCCATCGACCCAGACGCGGGCGGGCATCGGCACTACGCCTCGGCGGCTCCAATCGCGCCCAGCGGACCGCGTGCCTTGGCGACCGTTTCGTCCCACTCCGCGGCGGGATCGCTCCGCCATGTGATGCCGCCGCCAACGTTCAGTGACAGCCGCCGGCCATCGGCTACCAACGTGCGGATCAGGATGCTGCTGGCCATCGCGCCGTCCGGTCCGATCCACCCGAGAGCGCCGGTATAGGGACCGCGCCGGACCGTCTCGAGCTCCGCAAGGATCTCCATGGCCCGGATCTTCGGCGCACCCGTGATCGACCCACCGGGGAATGCCGCTGCGAGCAGGTCAAACGGACCACGAGGGGGCGCCATGCGACCGACGACCGTCGAGACGAGGTGCTGGACGGCGGCCGTGCGCTCGAGGCGGCACAGTCTCGGCACGCTCACGGTCCCCGGTACCGAAACGCGGCCCAGGTCGTTGCGCAGCACGTCGACGATCATCACGTTCTCGGCCCGGTCCTTCGCGCTCGCCAAAAGCTCGCAGGCCAGGGCGCGGTCCTCCTCGCGCGCGCGTCCTCGCGGACGCGTGCCCTTGATCGGATCGGTCAGGACGGTCCCGGCAGCATCCGTCGCGAGGAACGGCTCGGGCGAGGCGGAGACGATCGCCTGGGGGCCGCCGCCGTTCCCACCGGGGCCGATATCGAGATAGGCGGCGTACAGCGCCGGGTCGCCCGTCCGGAGGAGGCGGTAAACGAGCCACGGATCGCCGCTGAAGGGGGCCTCGAGCCGGCGGCTGAGGTTGGCCTGGTAGATGTCGCCGCGCTCGATCGCCCGACGGATTTCCTCCACTCGCGCCTCGTAGCCCGGACGGTCCATCGACGAGCGGAATTGCGTGGGCGTTTCCTGGCGCGACCGGGCACCCGGCACTGACGATGGACTGCGAAGTCGCGAGCGAACCTCCTCGAGGCGCCCGTTGAGCCGCGCCGCCTGGCCATCGACCGCGCGACCGCCCAGCCAGGCGGCACCGGTCCGGCGGTCCCAGGCAATGACCCAGTCGTGGAGGGCGAGCCGCATCTCGGGCAGGTGCTGGTCGTCATCGGCGCCGGCTGGCAGTCGCTCGAACCGCCGACCGAGGTCGTAGCCAAGGAAGCCGACGAAGCCGCCGACGAAAGGAGGCAGGTCCGTTGAAGGGTTCGGCAGCGACTGTGCCTTCATTCGGGACAGCAAGCGTCGGGCGGTCGCGAACGGATCGCCCCTCGGATCGGGTCTTTCGATCACGGCGACGGGGTCCGCCGTCAGATAGCTCCATCGCGCACGCCGCCCCGGCCGGGCGCTTTCCAGCAGCGCGAGCCCGGGCAGGCTACGGAAACCTTCGGCCGCGTCCATTGGTGCCAGCCCGTCCAGGTCCGGGAGTCGCTCGAGGCGAACGCCGGCGGAGATTGCCGGAGGGTAGGCCACGGAGCCGACGGGTCTGCGGGGTGCTTCGATCACCGACCGATCATAGGTGAGAAAGACGTCTTCGCCCCCGCCTCCCGCGGGAGGCGAGGTGCCCGATCCGCAAGGGCGGGGCGTCAGGCTGGGGGGGAAGCCTGACGCCCCATGGCGGGCAAGGGTGCCCGGTTGCGAATTGGAATCCGCGGCGGCCCCTCAGCCGTCGCCCGAGCTCTGCTCCTTTCGGGCGAATTCGATGAGGCGCTCGCGACACACCGCCGCCTGGCGCTGGGCCTGGCGCACGATCCACGGGTCGACCCGGCTCGAGTCCTCGATGGTGACCGTGGAACCGTACGTGCCGTCCTCGATCAGGATGCCGGAGGCGTTCCGGTAGTCGGCCAT
>VBFZ01000248.1:0-2283 GCA_005880805.1 Chloroflexota bacterium
CCGAGGACTACCTCGTCACCCGCGAGTTCGCGCGCACGGCCACCGACGAACAGCGCCGCGCACTTCTGCGCTGCTGCTTCCTGATCACCGCCACCGACGACACGATCACCGCCGAGGAAGCGTCCGTTGTCAACGAGATCGCCCGCGAACTGAGCGTCGACCGCACCGTCCTGAACTCCATCCGCGAGGAATTCGTCGACAAGCTCTCGGTGATCCAGCGTATGCGCCGCGAGGCTGCCGCGAGCTAGCCTCCCGACTCGCCGCAGCCGGTGAGCTACGAGCCGAGCTGGAGGTCGACGAGGCCGTCGCCGAGGCGGCGGCGGACTTCCGCGAGGAGTTCGGCGTCGTAGGCGACGCCGGCGCGCAGCTCCATCGGCAGCGCGCTGCCGCCGCTGCCCGGGACGTGGAGGACGACCCGTGTGGCACCAGGGCGATCGCGGAGGAGGCCCTTGAACGCCTCCATTGCTGTGACGACGCGGTCCGCGCCGGCGTAGCCGGAGAACCGGACGTGGAGAACGCTGTCCGGACTCGCCTCGACTGCGGCTGTGGGACCCGCGGCCGCGCCGGCGGCGCGGGCTCGCGCCTCATCCGGGAGTGGCGGCTCGTCGTCGCGTTCGGGCGCGAGTCCGATGAAGTCGGGTGGTTCGCTGTAGGTCGGGATCGGTTCGGCGGGTGCGATCGCAAGGGGACTCGTCGCGGCCGAGGTACGCGCGTCGGGTGATCCCGCACGTAGCGGCGAGACGTACGGAACGGCGGGTCGCTCGGGTGATGTGGCGCGCGCACCGACTCCAGCGACATCTCGTCCGTGACCATTGCCGCTCACACCAGGGGGCAGCCCGGGTCCAACGGCGACGCCAACATCCGACCGACTCCCCACGCCACCGGCTGACGGTCGTCGCCCCCGTCCCCGATCGCCGGCAGCCACCTCCCGGTTGAAGGCCTCTGGACCTCGAGCGACCGCCTCGTCCCACGGCACCACCAGGTCCGCCAAAAGGGAGACCTCGTCGCCCTTGTGGTCGACCCGACCGGCGACCAGCAGGATTGCGCCTTCGGCCCACGTCCCGGCCGTCTGCTCGTGGAGCCGTGGGAAGACGACCACCTCGATCGAGCCCTGCAGGTCCTCCATCGTGGCAATGCCCATCGTCTGGCGCGCCTTCGTGATCACGAGCCGGTAGCCGGTGACGATGGCGCCTACGACGACCCGCTGGCCATCGAGCGACTCGTCCCGCAGGTCGCTCGAGTACGCGTTGACGAACGCGCCGACCTGCTCGGCCACTTCGCCCATGGGGTGCTCGGTCAGATAGAGGCCCAGCAGCTCCTTCTCCCAGCGGAGCTTGACGCGACGTGGTTCCGGGGTGACCTCGGGCAAGGGCTTCTCGAGCAGCAGGTCCTCGCTCACGGCTCCACCGAAGAGCGAGGTCTGGCCGGTGGCGAGGTCGTGCTGTGCGGCCTGGGCGACGGCGATCGCGTCGTCGAGCCCCTCGACCACCTGGGCCGGGTGTCCGAAGACATTCAGCGCGCCCACCCGCGCGAGCGACTCGATCACCTTCCGGTTCGCCAGCCGAAGGTCGATCCGCGAGCAGAAGTCGGTGAGCGTCTTGAAGGGGCCCTCCGCCTCCCGTGCCGCGATGACCGATTCGATGGCGCCCTGGCCCACGTTCTTGACGGCCAGCAGGCCAAACCGGATGGCCTCGCCTTCGACCGTGAACTCGAGGTGCGACCGGTGGATGTCGGGCGGCAGGACTTCGATGGCCATCCGGCGGCACTCGGCGATCGCGGCCGCGACCTTCTCGGCGTTGTCGCGGAAGGCGGTCAGCACGGCGGTCATGTACTCGACCGTGAAGTTCGCCTTGAGGTACGTGGGCCTTGTTGAAGCCGTAGCGCTCGAACGGCTGGAACGCCTGGAAGACGGCGTCGATGACGGCTGGCGGGACGCCACGGTCGGCTGCCTGCGTCACGAACTTCTCGCGTTGCGCGCGCAGGACCGACGACTTCTTCTTGCGGATCGCGTAGCCGAGGGTGTCCGCCTCGGGCCCGGTGAAGCCACCCAGCGCGATGGCGGCCGCCATGATGTCTTCCTGGTAGACGAAGATCCCGTACGTCTTCTCGAGGTACGGCTCGAGCAGCGGGTGCAGGTAGGTGACCGGCTCCTCCCCGTGCTTCCGGCGGATGTAGGCGGGAATGTTGTCCATCGGTCCCGGCCGGAAGAGGGCGACGAGCGCCGCAAGGTCGTAGACCGAGGTCGGTCGCAGGTCGCGGATGTAGCGCCGCATGCCGGCAGAC
>VBFZ01000248.1:2422-3421 GCA_005880805.1 Chloroflexota bacterium
AAATCGAACTTGAGCAGGCCCAGCGCCTCGACCGCGTGCATCTCGAACTGGGTCATGAGCGCGTCCGAGTTCGTTGCGCGCTGGAGGGGCATGAGCTGTGTCAGCGGCTCGCGCGAGATCACGACTCCGGCCGCATGCGTTGACGCGTTCCGGGCAACGCCTTCCAGCTGCCGTGCGAGGTCGATGAGCCTGCGGACGGTCGGGTCGGCGTCGACCATCTCGCGCAGCGTGGGGGCAATCTCGAGCGCTTCCTCGAGCTTGATGCCCAGCTGGTTGGGCACGGCCTTGGCGATCCGGTCGACCTCGCCGTAGGTCATGCCAAGCACGCGTCCGACGTCGCGGATCGCCGCCCGGGCGAGCATCGTGCCGAACGTGATGATCTGCGCGACGTGGTCCTGGCCGTAGCGCTGGCCGACATACTCGATGACGCGATCGCGGTTCCGGTCGTCGAAGTCGATGTCGATATCCGGCATTGAGATGCGCTCCCGGTTGAGGAAACGCTCGAAGATCAGCCCGTGCTGCAGCGGATCGAGCGTGGTGATACCCAGCGCATAGGACACGATGCTGCCGGCCGCGGAGCCCCGACCATCAGGAAATAGCCGGCGTAGCCCATCGAGCAGATGACCGCGAGCTCGTAGTCGAGCCGCTGCTGGAGCTCCTGGGTGATCGTGCCGTAGCGGCGCTCGAGGCCCTTCTGGCACTCCTTGCCGAGCCACGTCTCGACGGTCTCCCCGTCCGGCACCGGGAAATCCGGGATGCGCAGCTGGCCCAGCGGCAGCTTCACGTCGGTCATCTCGGCGATTCGCCGGCTGTTGAGGATCGCTTCCGGGTTGTCGGGGAAGCGCTGCGCCATCTCGGCAGCCGACTTCAGGTAGAAGTCGTCGGTCTCGAATTTGAGGCGGCCGGGCGTGTCGATGTTGGACGCCGTCCCCACGCAGAGCAGGACGTCCTGCGCCGGCGCCTGCCCGCGGTGGACGTAGTGGAGGTCGTTCGTGACGA
>VBFZ01000248.1:3429-5766 GCA_005880805.1 Chloroflexota bacterium
CCCGCCTCGGGCGCCAGCCTCAGCAGCTGCTCGTTGAGGCGCCGCTGTTCGGGCAGTCCGTGATCCTGGAGCTCGAGGAAGAAGTTGTCCTGGCCGAGAATGTCCGAGTACTCCCCGGCGAGCGACTTCGCGCCCTGCCAGTCGTCGACTTCGAGGGCACGCGCGACCTCCCCGTTCAGGCAGGCGCTGAGCCCGATCAAACCCTCCGCATGGCCGGCCAGGTACTCGCGATCGATGCGCGGCTTGTAGTAGTAGCCGTCGACATGGGCGTCGGTGACGAGGCGGCACAGGTTGAGGTAACCGGTCCAATCCTTCGCGAGCAGCACGAGGTGGTAGGGCTGGGCGTCCGCCTTGCCCTCGCGGTCGCGCATCGAGCGGCGGGCGATGTAGGTCTCCACACCGAGGATTGGCTTGATGCCCTTCGCGAGGGCAGCCTGGTAGAAGGGAACTGCGCCGTACAGGGCGCCGTGGTCGGTCAGGGCGAGTGAATCGAACCCATGCGCGGCCGCTTGATCGACCAGCTCGTTGATGCGCCCGAGGCCGTCGAGCAGGCTGAACTCGGAGTGCACATGGAGATGCGTGAAGTCGTTGGGAGCCAGGGCCACGGGGCGCTAATGGTAGCGGGCAGGAGGGTCGCCGGAGGCGCTCGCAAGGCCCTGCCCAAGGCCCCAAACGCGGCGCCGCAAGCCCTGTCGTCGGTCCTATCGCCCTGACTGTTGCTGCCAGCACAAGGCGACGCGTAAGGCCATGCGTCAGTGGGCGGAATAGGGCCTGGAATGGCCCTTGATCCTGACGCTACCGGTGGAAGTGGTGGCGGACGTGGCAAGGAGGGGCGCCGGGGGCGAGGCAAAACCTTATGCAAGCGGGAACCTCGGTGACACCAGCCAGGCCGATAGGGGCGGCGCCAGGGTCGCCCCGGCGCGTTCCAGTGCCCGAAGCAGTCAAGGTAAGCGCGCTGGGCAGCGACCTTCAGCCAGCCTTCGGACGGACCCTCAACCTCACGAGGTGGCCGTGCGGTGCGAACACGCTGTCGCCCTCGAGCACACCGGTCGCGATGTCGTATTCGAACGAGTCGCCGATTCGCCGCTGGCGGATGTGCGTCGCCGGCTCGGCAAACCCGCCCACGATCGCGAGGACCACCTCCATGTCATCCCCGCGGATGCCGGGCCGCTTCCGAACGAGATCGACCACCAGGACGTCGTCGACGATCTCCCAGAGAGCCAGGTCATGCGGACTCTCCGGCGACTCGACAACCCGGCGGATGTGCGGCAGCAGGTGAGCCTCGGGTTGCTCCGCGATCCAGTCCGGCAGCTCGAGCGCCGCCTCGAGCCGTTGGACGTCCGGGGTGAACGCGCGCCCGCTCGCGATCCCGTGGCCGATCTCGTCGATGTCCCAGCGCCGCTTCACGTCGGCTGCGCGGCGGCTCAAACGCGCTGACCCAGACGTGAGGCGACCACCGGCGCGATTCGCTCGACCCACAGGGCGTACTGCCGGCCCGAGGGGTGCAACCCGTCGTTGGCCACGAGCGCCCGGTCATGCTCGGCGCGCTCCGAGATGTCGAAGATGTCGACGACCCGGATGCCGCGCTCACGTGCCATCCCGGCCATGATCGCGTTGTTGCGCAGGATCCCGGCCCGCTGTTTAGCCCGGTCGCCATAGTCGCCGCCATGGGGCGTGGCGGTGTAGTCGGGCGTGGTCACCACCACCGTTCGGCCAGGGTCGACATGGGCGGCCAGCGAGTCGAAGATCTCGCGCAGGTTTCGGTGATAGCGCTCGGCTGGCACAGCCTGGACAACGTCGTTGACGCCTACCAGCAGCGAAACGAACTCCGGACGCAGCCGTTCGAGGGCGGGCAGCTCGAACTCCAGTACGTCCACCGACGTGTAGCCGTTGACTCCGAGGTTGGCGGTCAGCTCCAGTAGATCTGGCCCCAGCATTCGGACCAGCTGGTTCGGCCACCGGTCGCCCTCGGCGACCGACGTGCCGATCGTGTAGGAGTCGCCCAGGGCAACGAATCGGACAGCCGAGCTCATGATCCGGGTTTCCTGGGCTCGCCCGGGACCCGTCCCTCGACCGCCGCTGCGAGCTGCGCCTGGTGGGCGGCCTGATGGCGGGCGAAGTAGCTCGCCTGCGAGAGGACCGTGACCGGCCCCCACTCCGGATGCCGGCCCGGGCGTTGCCAGGCATCGGGCGCCATGTCGGTCAGCCCGTCCCCGCGCCGGAGCTGGGCAGCGGGCGCGGCAACTCTCGTGAGCTCGCGATCCGCGCCAGCGCGCAGCGCTTTCGTGGCGTTGTAGAGGCCCGCGGCTTCGAGCGCGCGCGCGAGCCGTGCGAAGC
>VBFZ01000249.1:0-1741 GCA_005880805.1 Chloroflexota bacterium
CTGGCCGCGCTCAAGGTGTTCGACGAGATCTACGTGCTCACGAACCGGACGGGCGGCATCCTCGACAGCGGCGTCACGATCGTCTTCTACCTCTGGAAGCAGGCCTTCGTCCTCGAGCACGCCGGCTACGCGGCGGCCATCGCGATGGTCCTGCTTGCCCTCACGCTCGCCTTTTCGATCGTGAACGTCCGCTTCCTCGAGCGCGGACAGGAACGCGTCTGATGCAACGGGCCGAAGCCCTGCCGGTCACGCCAGCGGTCCGCGTGCGCGCGATCTCCGCGCGGAAGGTGACCGAGACCGTGATCTGGTACGTCGTCCTCACGGCGATCGCCCTGGTGACGGTGTTCCCCTTCGCGTGGATCCTGCTCACGTCGCTCAAGGGCCCGAACGACCTGCTGTTCTCGACGCCGCCGCAGCTCCTGCCGCACGAGCCGACGCTCGACAACTACGGGCACGTGCTGGATGCGCTGCCGATCCCGAAGTTCTTCCTTAACCAACGTCCTGGTGGCCTCGCTTGCCGCGTATCCGCTGGCCAAGCTCCGCTTCCGCGGCCGGGACGTCATCTTCTACCTGCTGCTGGCGACCCTCATCGTGCCCGCCCAGCTGACGTATATCCCGAGCTACCTGCTCGCGCGGACGTTCGACTACTACGACTCGCTGCCGGCCATCATCCTGCCCAGCCTCGCGAGCGCGTTCAACATCTTCCTGATGCGCCAGGCGTTCAGAAGCGTCCCCAACGAGCTGATCGACGCCGCCCGCGTCGACGGGGCGCGTGAGTGGCGGATCTGGTGGCAGGTTGCATTACCGCTCGTTCGTCCGACGGTCGCGACGGTGGCGATCTTCACCTTCGTCACGTCCTGGAACGACTTCCTGTGGCCGTCGCTGATGCTCCCGACGCCGGCCAACAAGACGCTGCCGGTCGGGCTCGCGGCGCTGCTGAGCTTCTTCAGCTCCGACTTCCGGTCGGTCGCGGCCGGCGTGACGATGACGGTCGTGCCGATCCTGATCTTCTTCGTGGTTCTCCAGCGGCAGTTCGTGCGCGGCCTCGCGGGGGCCGTCAAGGGCTGATGCCGCAGCCGTCCGGCGCGAGCGCTTCGATCGTGTCTGGCGCCTCGGCCGCGGCCGCATCCGACACGCGGTCAACGACAATCGCCAGCGTCCCCATCCTGGCCGCGTTCCAGGGGGAACGCCCGTCCCACGCCATTCTCGACGCAGTGGCCGCGGGTGCGCCGGGCGTGACGCGCTCCGCGAGCCAGCTGCGCGACCTGACCGATGAGCTCCGCGGCGTTGCAACCCGGGCTGGCCTGCCCCCGCCGATCATCGCGATCGACCAGGAAGGCGGACAGTTGAACGCGATCGGTGATGGAACCCAGTTCCCCGGCAACCTCGCGCTCGCCGCCACCGGTTCCGAACAGCTGGCGGAGGCCGTCGGTCGCGCGATCGGGCGCGAGCTGGCCGCGCTCGGGATCACGGTCAACTTCGCGCCCGACTGCGACGTGCTCACCAACCGCGACAATCCGACGGTCGGCGTGCGTTCGTTCGGCGACGATCCCGCACTCGCCGCCCGTCTCGCCGCAGCGTTCGTCCGCGGCCATCAAAGCCAGGGCGTCTCGACGACGGCGAAGCACTTCCCGGGTGGCGGGGACCGCTCCGTGGACTCGCACTACGCGTTGCCCGTCGTCCACGCCACGCTGGACCGGCTGCGCCGCGTCGAGCTGCAACCCTTCCGGGCGGCGATCCA
>VBFZ01000249.1:1762-4164 GCA_005880805.1 Chloroflexota bacterium
GATGGTCTCGCCGCACATCCTCCGCGACCTGCTGCGCGACGAGCTCGGCTTCGGAGGCGTGGTCGTCAGCGACGCGCTCGACATGGGCGCGATCGACCAGGACGCGCTCGTGGACGAGGCCCTGGGGGCGCTCCACAGCGGGGTGGACCTCCTGCTCGCGGGACCGGGACACGCCGACCGGGCCGACCTGCTGACCTCGATCGCCGAAGGGCTGGCCCTCCGTGATCGATCGGTCGGCCACCGGCCCCCGGCACCCTCAGCGCGTCGGATCACCCAGCTCCGACGGTGGTTCCAGGGCTATCGGCGACCGGACTTCTCGGTGGTCGGTTCGGCTGAGCACCGATCGCTTGCGCTCGAGGTTGCCCGCCGATCGATCACCCTTGCCAGGCATCGCGACGGATTGCTGCCGCTCGCGCCGGGCGGTGGCGAGTCGAAGGGCCGCGTCGTCGTTATTCTTCCTCGCCCCGCGGACCTCACGCCCGCCGACACGTCGTCCCACGTCCGGATCGATCTCGCCGACGGACTGCGCAAGGCCGGCATCGCGGCGGAGGAAATCCGCACGTCCATCAACCCCGTCGACGCAGATGTCCGTGCCATCCGGGACCGGCTGGTCGGAGTCCGCCTGGCGATCGTGGGGACCATCAACGCCCGTCAGCATCGCGGCCAGGCGGAGGTCGTCCGCGCCGCCCTCGCGGCTTCGGTCCCAACGATCCTGATCGCGCTCCGGATGCCTGACGACATCGAGGCCTACCCGGAGGCCGGCACGTACCTCTGCACGTACGGCATCCAGCCGCCCTCGATCGACGCGCTCGTCGAGGTCCTGACCGGCGCGATCCGGCCAACCGGCAGGCTGCCGCTCGCAGGCCTCGCGACGTGAGCGTCCGGGAGGAGATCGGCGAGCAACCAGACGTCGTCCGACGCGCGTTCGAGGAGAACCGGGCGCTCATCGGCACGATCGCCGCAGCCATCAGGGAGCGCGACTGCGAGTTCGTCCTGATTGCGGCCCGTGGCACCTCCGATCACGCCGCGATCTACGGGCAATACGTGCTGGGAGCGCGCAACGGGCTGCCGGTCGCGCTCGCCGCGCCGTCGCTCGTGTCGCGCTTCGGGTCGCGCCCACGCCTGCGACGGGCCCTGGTGGTCGGGATCTCGCAGTCGGGCGGCTCGCCGGACGTTCTGGCCGTCGTGAAGGAGGGCCGAGAGCAGGGGGCTCTGACGCTCGCGCTGACCAACGACGCCAGCTCCGACCTGGCGCAGGCTGCCGAGTGGGCGGTCGACGTCGGGGCCGGGCCGGAACGCTCGATCGCGGCGACGAAGACGTACACGGCCGAGCTCCTGGCGCTCGCCATGCTCTCAGCGGCGCTGCTGGGCTCCACGCCGGGCGACGTTGGCGCGCTGGCGGCCTTGCCCGCGCGCATCTCCGGTGCCCTCGCCGGTGAAGAGGCGGTCGCCCGTGCGGCGGCCGCGCGCTCGGACGAGCGCAACTTCGTCGTTCTGGGCCGCGGCTACGACTACGCGACCGCGCGGGAGTGGGCGTTGAAGCTCAAGGAGATGGCCGGCGTGTTCGCCGAGGGATACTCGTCGGCTGACTTCCAGCACGGGCCGATGGCGATCGTGGGCGCGGACCTGCCGGTCCTCGCGATCGCACCGGCCGGCCCGCTCCACGCGGAGCTGGTGGATCTGCTCCGAGGCCTCCGATCTGAGCGTGATGCCGACGTCGTGGTCGTGACCGACACGCCCGATGCCGTGCCGGGCGCCGACAGCCTGCCGCTGGAGCCCGGGACCCCCGACTGGCTCGATCCACTGGTCGCCATCGTTCCCGCCCAGCTGTTCGCCTACCACCTCGCGCTTGCCCGCGGCCAGGATCCCGAAACGCCCCGCGGGCTGCGCAAGGTCACCCGCACCCTTTGAGAAGGCACGCCGCCGCGCCAGGGGCCAGACTTGGCCGGTGAAGGCGCTCGTCCTCCAACGGCCCGGACCCCCGGACGCGGAACCGTTGCAGTTCCGGGAGGTCCCGGATCCGGTTGCCGGTCCTGGCGAGCTCCTGCTGCGGACCGCGGCCTGCGCGGTCTGTCGCACAGATCTCCAGCTCGCGACCGGGGACGTGCCGCCTCACCGTCCCAACGCAGTGCTGGGCCACCAGGCGATCGGGATCGTCGAGGCGGTCGGGCGTGACGTCCGTGACTGGCAGGTCGGCGAGCGCGCCGGAGTCGGGTGGCTGGCGTCCGTAGACGGCACGTGCCGCTACTGCCGGTCCGGCCGCGAGAACCTCTGCCCGAACGCGACGTTCACGGCATGGGACCGGGACGGCTGTTTCGCCGAGCGCCTGACCGTCATGGCGGACTTCGCGCTTCGAATTCCCGAGGGCTATGACGATCTCCAGGCCGCGCCGCTTCTGTGCG
>VBFZ01000149.1 GCA_005880805.1 Chloroflexota bacterium
GCCGGTATACGAGCACGAGGAGCGCCGCGACGGTCAGGCACCCGAACGCGAGCAGACCTGCCAGTCCGCCGAGGATCGCCAGCAGGAAGGCACGCCCGGCACGGCCCTCCGAACCCGCTCGAACGGTCGAAACCGCGCCGGTGAACGCAACAACGACCAGGACGAGCCCGACGACGACGGCGGCCGAAGTCATCAGCGGGACGTCACGCGTGGCGGTCGCATAGGCGAGAAACAGGATGGACAGGAGGACGGCGACGGCCAGGACCACGGCCGTCGGATTTGGACGCAGCCGGCGCCCGTCCGGCTCGTAGGCGGGCTCGATGGCGGCGGGCTCGTACTCCTCGTCCTGCCACCGCTCGTCCTCGGTCATGCGCGTCCCGCGAGCGCGGCTCCCGCCTCGTCGATCGACTGGCCGGCCTTCGAGCGATGGTAGATCGCGATGTTGTAGCTGAGACGCGGCCGGCGCATGGCAGCGACGACCGCTGCCGATGTCTGCCCGAATGCCACCTCGAGGAACTCGCGAGCCTCCTGGAGGTTCTGCCACGTCCACCAGCAATGGATGACTCGCAGCTTGAATCCGTTCTGCAGGAACCAGCCATCCCGTCGGCTCCAGGCGCCGTATTCGGGCAGCTCGGCCGCGCGCAGCCTCGACACGTCGTCCCGACCGTAGTCGTGCACGACGAGCAGGCGTCCGCCGGACCGCAGCACGCGCTCGGTTTCGGCCACCTCCGCGAAATTCGAGTCGCGAAACCCCGACCACAGGCTGACGAGCGCGTCCTTGCCGCCACCTGAGAGCGCGCTCAGGGCCTCCGGAGCAACGACGGTGAGGCGGGCCCCGAGATCGACGAGCTGCCGCGCCCGAAGGCCACCCTGACCGTCGAGCAGCACGACGTCGCGGCCCTCGAGCGGGCCGAGCGCGTTCAGTGCGCGCGGGATCTTGCCCTCCACGTCGAGGCAGAGCGCGAGCCGGTCGGCAAGCTCTTGGGGGAGTTCGATCGGGAGGTCGGCCACCGCTGCCGAGTATAGGCGTGGGGTGCTTGCCGGCCGAAGTAACGCAACAGGTGGCGATCGGCGACGTGGCTGGGCGGCCTCCCAGGGAACGGCCCCGTTGCCGTGGCAAAATCGTGGATGGATGGGGCTCCCGCACAGGCCGAGAAAGGACTCCCGATGCCGTGGGGCGTGAGGCTGTTCCTTGGCTACGCTTTGGTCATCCTGGCGGTCATCGCTCTGACGCTGCCGCGCATCGTCGACCTCGCAGTGAACATTCCGATCAGCCCGCTGGGCGTCGTCTGGATGGGATTGCTCGCCTACACGATCTTCACGGTCACGCTCGTGCTTCAAAGGAAGGAAGCCGCTCGGAACCTGGCTCTGGGGCTTGCGACGTTGACCGTGCCGGGCATTCCGTTGGCATTCTTCACGTTCAGTGCCCCGACCCGGTCGGCCGCGCCGGGCATGGTGGCCGCCATCCTGTGCGCGCTCCTCGCGGTTGGCCTTTTTCGGGGGCTGACGGGTCCACGGGCGCGGGCCTATCTCAGCGAGCCGTAGGCGCTCGAGATCGCTGACCCTCACCGGCCACGGCTCACGCTCGCCCGTTGAAGCGTCCGGGCGGGTACCCTCAGGGCGCCACGCCAACGTGTTGGCGTCCTCCCCGTGAAATCTTCTCCGTCCTTCCATCCCTACCGAGAGGCTGAGAATTGAGCAGGACCACGCGTCGGACGCGATCCGACCGCAGCGGCGCGGGCACTACGCAGGGCGCCGCGAAGGGCTCGCGAGGACCGAGCGGCACGCCGCGAGCCGGACGTCGCGAGCGATCGCGAGCACGGCCCAAGCCCTCGTTCTGGCAGCGAAACCGTGGCGCGATCATGACGGCAGGGGTCGTTGCGGTCGCGGTTCTCGCCGTTGGCTTCCTGTTCCTGGGCTCCAACCAGAAGGTCTATGCCTGCTCGACGCTGGTGACCCCGGCACCGTCCCCCACGCCCGGTGCCAGTACGACCACGCCTTCCAGCAGCCCGACGCCGTCCGCGTCCGCCAGCCCTTCATCGACCGCGAAGTCGTCCGCATCCGCGTCGCCTTCCGCCGCCTCGCCGTCTCCAAGCCCGAGCCCCTCACCGACTCCGGTGCTCGGTCAGCCCGAGCCGGACATGGGCTACACACACATTCCGCCGGGGACCTTCCAGCGCTATACGTATTGCCCGCCCGCGTCTGGCAACCACTACTCCGCCGCCGGTCTGGGGCCGATCAGCCCGGTCCGGCAGGTGTATGGGCCCGACGACCAGGTCGTGCCCCAGAGCTGGATTCACAACCTCGAACACGGCGGGCTCGTCGTCCTCTACTCGTGCAAGGACGGCTGTCCGGACGACCCCACGAAACAGCAATTCCAGCAGTTCTACGACGACTTTCCCGCCAGCCCGATCTGTCACATACCCGCACACGTCCTCAGCCCGGTCGTCGCCCGCTTCGACGACATGAGCACGAAGTACGCGGCGGTTGTCTGGGATCGCGTGCTGCTGCTCGACACGTTCGACCAGGCGAAGATCCTCGCGTTCTTCAACCAGTGGGCAGACAAGACGAACCGCGAGAAGCAGTGCGCCTCGCCGAGCCCCAGCCCGGCGCCCGGCACCAGCGCATCACCCAGCGCGAGCGAGAGTCCGGCGGGTTCGCCCTCTCCCAGCGGGGCATCTCCGTCGCCAAGTCCCAGCTGAGCGCCAGGCGATGTGGGCCTTGGTCAAGACTCGTCCGGCAGCCGGACTCGAGCTGTGCGAGGTTCCCCGCCCGGAGATCGGGATCAACGATGTCCTCATCCAGGTTCGCAAGACTGGCATCTGCGGGACCGACCTCCACATCGAGTCGTGGGATCCGTGGGCCGCGAGAACCATCCGGACGCCCCTGATCCTGGGCCACGAGTTCGTGGGCGAGATCGTGGAAGTTGGCTCGAACGTCTCCGACTTCCATCCCGGCGATCTGGTGAGCGGCGAGGGCCACGTCGTCTGCGGCCGCTGCCGGCACTGCCTGGCCGGCCGGCGACACCTGTGCGCGAACAGCATCGGCCTCGGGGTGGGTCGCGATGGTGCCTTCGCCGAGTACGTCGCGCTACCGATGACGAACGTCTGGCACCACGGGCCGGGCATCGACGAGGAGGTCGCGGCGATCTTCGACCCCTTCGGGAATGCCGTGCACACGGCCCTGGCCTTCCCCGTGCTTGGCGAGGACGTGCTGGTTTCCGGGGCTGGGCCGATCGGCCTCATGGCCACGGCCGTCGTCCGTCACGCGGGTGCGCGGTTCATCGTGGTCTCCGAGCCGAACGCCTACCGCCGGGAGCTCGCGGGGCGGATGGGCGCGACGCTCGTCGTCGATCCCCTCGCGCGCGACCTGCACGACGTCCAGGCCGAGCTCGGCATGGTTGAGGGCTTCGACGTGGCCCTCGAGATGTCGGGCAACGCCGCGGCTCTGCGCTCCGCCATCGCCAACATGGCCCACGGAGGTGGCGTCGCGATCCTGGGCATCCCCACCGGTGAGATCCCGATCGACGTCAATGAGATCGTGTTCAAGATGCTGACGCTGCGGGGCATCTATGGACGGGAGATGTACGAGACCTGGTACAAGATGACGGTCATGCTCCAGTCGGGGCTCGACATCCGGCCGGTCATCACGCACCGCTTCCCGTTCCGCGAGTACGAGGCGGCATTTGCAGCCGCCCGCTCAGGCGATTCGGGCAAAGTGATCATGAACTGGCAGGGATAACGCCCACCCCACGGAGGCCGACTGATGGCCACGACGACCCAGCACACGCACGCCAATCCCCTGGGCTTCATCGAGGAGGAGCTGGAAGGGCTCCGGCGCCAGAACCTCTACCGGCCGCTCCGGATCATGAGCTCGGCGCAGGGCCCGGTCGCGACCGTGGACGGCCGGGAGGTCATCAGCCTCTCGTCGAATGACTACCTCGGGCTGACGCACCACCCCCGGCTGCGACAGGCAGCGCTGGACGCAGTCCGCCAGTTCGGAGCTGGATCGGGGGCGGTCCGCACGATCGCCGGCACGATGAGCCTCCACGAGGAGCTGGAGGCCGAGCTCGCGCGGTTCAAGGGGACCGAAGCGGTCCTGACCTTCCAGTCCGGGTTCACCGCCAACACGGGCGTGATCCCGACGATTACGGGCGAGGCCGACCTGATCGTCTCGGACGGCCTGAACCACGCCTCGATCATCGACGGCATGCGCCTGTCAAAGGCGCCGCGCGTGATCTATCCCCACGCGGACGTCACGGCGCTTCGCGATCGCCTGGCGGAGGCACGGTCCAAGGGCGGCCCCGATGGCAAGCCACACCGCCTGCTGCTCGTCGTCACCGATGGCGTGTTCTCGATGGACGGCGACATCGCGCCGCTGCCCGGGATCGTGGAGGCGGCCGAGGAGTTCGGCGCGGCCGTCATGGTCGACGACGCGCATGCCTCAGGCGTGCTCGGTCGCAACGGCCGAGGCTCGGTCGACCACTTCGGGCTCCACGGCCGCGTGGCAATCCAGGTCGGGACGCTCTCGAAGGCGGTCGGCGTTCTCGGCGGATACGTCGCAGGCTCGCAGGCGCTGCGCGACCTCCTGATCCAGCGCTCCCGGCCGTTCCTGTTCTCGACGTCCGCGCCGCCGGCGGTTGCCGCCGCATGCCTCGAGGCGATTCGCGTGTTCCAGGAAGAGCCCGAGCTGATCGATCGCCTGTGGGCCAACACGCGGCGGTTCAAGGACGAGCTCCCGCGGCTTGGCTTCAACACCGGCGTCTCGGAGACCCCGATCACGCCCGTCATGATCGGCGAGTCAGCCGTCGCGCAGGAGTTCAGCAACCGGCTGTTCGGCGAAGGGATCTTCGCCCAGCCCGTCGTCTTCCCGACCGTCGCCCTGGACAAGGCGCGCATCCGCACGATCGTCACCGCGGCCCACACCGATGACATGCTCGACCGATCGCTGGAAGCATTCAGTAAGGTGGGGCGCGAGCTCGGCCTCATCGCGGGTAGCCGTCCCTAGGAGTGACAGCCGAGCCGCCAGGGCAAGACCGCGATCTGCCGCTCGATGCCCACCTGCATACCAATCTGTCCCCCGACTCGGACGTCCCGATCGACGTCTACGCCGAGCTGGCGGTCGACCGCGGCATCGCCGAGCTCGCGATCACCGATCACGTCGATTTCGCGCCAGGTCTCCAGGCTTACCGGTACTCCTCGTTCGAGGACCGCGAGCGCACCGTCCGTGAAGCGGCCGAGCGCTGGGTCGACCGCGGCGTCGCCATCCGCTTCGGCTGCGAGCTGACGTACGGATCGCGGTACGAGGACGACGTCCGCGACCATCTCCGCCGGCATCGATACGACTTCACGATCGGATCCGTCCACGACGAGCCGGACTCGGTGTACGCGCCGCAGAACGTCGCGGCCTGGTGTTCCGGACGTCCGCTGTCGGAGATCGTCAAGCCCTATTTCGACGAGGTGACAGCCGCGGCCCGAAGCGGGCTGTTCGACACGATCGGGCATCTCGACTACGTCAAGCGCTACGTCTACCCCAACGTGACTCCGGCCCAGCTGTCCGAAGCCCCCGAGCTCTACGAACCGATACTCCGAGCGCTCGTCGAGAGCGGCACCGCGCTCGAGGTCAACACGAGCGGACTCCGGCAGCCGCCGGCCGAGACGTACCCCGCCGAGCCGGTCGTGGCCCGGTTTCGTGCGATGGGTGGGCGTGCTGTCACCACGGGATCCGACGCGCATCGAGCGGAGGCTCTCGCCTTTGGGCTCGAGGCAGGTTATCGTGTCGCCTCCAACGCGGGGTTTCGCTCACTCGCGTTCCGACGTGGTGCCGAGCGGCTCCACGTACCGTTGCCGGAGCGCTTCCAGACCTAACAGCCGGGGCCCACGTTCGTTATGACCCTCGACGATGCCGCGATCGAGCGGCTCGTAAAGCAGTCCAGGGACGGCGACGCGCAAGCGTTCGGCCATCTCTTCGACTACTACAGCGAGCCGGTCTATCGCTACATCGCCAGCCGCGTCCGACGCCCGAGTGACGCGGAGGACCTGACGCAGACCGTCTTCGTCAAGGCCCTGGAGGCGCTTCCGCGATACGAGTCGCGGGGCGTTCCCTTCGGGGGCTGGCTCTTCAGGCTGGCCAGGAACGCGGTGATCGACTTCGTCCGGACGAATCGGCAGCACGCCGATATCGCCGACGCGGTCGAGCGCTCGGACAACGGAACGAGTCCCGACGAGATCGTCGCGACCCGGCAGTGGATCGAAGCCATGCGCGGCGCTCTCGCAACGCTCACCGATGACCAGCGCGACGCAATCGCGCTTCGGTTCTTCGCCGGACTCTCGGCACGCGAGACCGCTGAGGCAATGGGACGCCAGGAAGGCACGGTGCGGGGATTGCAATTCCGGGCAATCGCCGCGCTACGGCGGCAACTCCTCATCGAGGCAGAAGGAGACGTGACGACGGTCGCGACTGCGTTCGGCAGGCCCACACCATGACGGCAATCACTCTCAGCGACGGGCAGCCCGAGGGCGGCGCCCTGGAGATCCTCCTCCAGGCGTACGCACGTGCGGAACTGCAGCCGGACACGGCTGCGCTGGGACGCATGCGGGCGAACGTGCTCGCCGCGGTCGGGACGCAATTTCCGCGACCGAGCCTTGTCGAGCGGGTGAGGGGTGCTTTCGCTGGTTTCGGCGGGCGGCGGGCCGTGCTCGCATTCGTGACGGCGAGCCTCGTCCTGTTCGCGTTGGCAGGTGGCGCCTTCGCGGCCAGTCGCGCCGGTGGGCCGCTGTATGGCACCCGCCTGAACCTCGAGACCCTGACGCTGCCCTCAGAGGCAAATGCGCGAACGGATGCCCAGATCGCGCGCCTCCAGGCCCGCCTCGACGAGGCGTCGGACGGGGCGATCCACGGCAACGGCGCGGCGGTCACGGCCGCCCTCGATGCGTACCGGCAGATCCTCGACGAAGCCCTCGCCGCAGCCGGAGATGACGTCGACCGCGACCTGCGGTTGGAGCTCGAGCTCGAGCGCCATCGCGTGGTGCTGACCGCCCTGGTGGGCGAGCTGCCCGATGGTGCAGCCGAGGCCATCCAGCGGGTGCTGGATCGCCAGGCAGGCACGATCGACGCGATCAAGGCCAGCGGCCGACCGGCGGAACCGGGCGCGAACGGCCAGGGCCAGGGGGCGGGCGGGCAGGCTCCGGCGGGACAGGGCCCTGACACCAATAACGTCAAGGGCACCGGCGGGCAGGGCGGCGGTGGCGACCAGGGTGGCGGGCAAGGCAACGCGGGTTCCGGCGCAACGGCGGAGCCCTCTCCGAAGCCAAGCCATGACCCACACCCCTCAACCGGTCCTGCGAGCGAGCCGCCTGGCAGCGACCATTCGAAGGCGCCGTAGAGCTCGCGCGCGACCTCAACCGCCGTTTACCGGAGACGCCGGCGCCTGTCAGCTAGG
>VBFZ01000150.1:0-4021 GCA_005880805.1 Chloroflexota bacterium
TCGACGTCTCCATCGCTCAGGCCGCCCTCGGGACACGCGTCAAGGTGCCCACCATCGAGGGCGACGAGGAGATCGAGATCAAGCCGGGAACGCAGCCAGGAACGGAGCTGCGCCTGCGCGGTCGGGGCGTGCCGCACCTGCGGCGGACGGGCATCCGCGGCGACCTGCACGTCCTCGTGAACGTGGCGGTCCCGACGAAGCTGAGCAAGCGCCAGCGCGAGCTCCTTGAGACGTACGCATCCGAGTCCGGCGAGACGATCGATACGAACCAGACGGGTCGCATCCTCAACCGTGTCCGCGACGCCCTCGGTTGAGGCCGGGTTCGCGCCGGGCTGACGCCGAGCCCGTGATCGAGGCCGGCGGCACGTCCGCCGAGGGGACATGGATCGAGCTCGCCGTCAGCGCGGATCTCGAAGCAGTCGAAGCCGTCAGCGAGATCCTCGCCCGGAGCGCACCGGGAGGCGTCAGCGTCGAGCCGGCTTTCGAGCTTGTGGCCGACGGCCTGGCGGTCACGACCGACACAAGCGCACCCGCGATCGTGCGCGCCTACCTCCCGGGAATCGATCGAGGCCGGGTCCGGAAGGCGATCGCCGAAACCCGCCGGGCGCTCGGGCACCTGCAGGCCTTCGATCTGCGTCCCATCGGCGATCTTCAGAGCCGGGTGGTCCACGAATCGGACTGGGCGCACGCCTGGAAGCGGCACTTTCCCGTCCTTCGGGTGGGCCGCAGGATCGTCATCCGCCCGACATGGCGACGGTACAGGGCGCAACCTGGCGAAGTCGTCATTCGGCTCGACCCGGGCATGGCGTTCGGAACCGGCCTGCATCCGACGACGCAGTTGTGCCTCGCCGGGATCGAACGATGGGCCGATGCGGGCCTGGTTCGCCCGGACGCAGCCCTCCTTGACGTCGGCTGCGGCTCAGGGATCCTGTCGATCGCCGCAGGGCTGTTCGGGGCGGGAGCTCTCGTGGCGCTCGACCCCGACCCCGTCGCCATCGAGTCAACCACCACGAACGCCGGCCGCAACCAGCTCGCCGGGCGGCTCAGCGCTCGTCAAGGCAGCCTGCCGTCCGGCGCCGGTCCGTTCGACCTCGTCGTCGCCAACCTGATCGCGTCGCTGCTTGTCGATCTGGCCGCAGACCTGGGCTCCGAGCTCAAGCCGCACGGTCGGCTGCTGGCGTCGGGCATCTTCGTCGACCGCGAAGGCGAGGTTTGCGAGGCATTTGGCGCCGCCGGTCTCGAAATATCGGCCAGATGGGCGGAGGGCGATTGGGTCGCGCTCGAGCTTCGCCAACCTACAATCGGCCGCATGCCCCACCAGAATTCGACCCCCGAAGGTCGACAGCCACATGGCGACTGATTGCCTCTTCTGCGGGATAACGGCCGGCACCGTCCCGTCCGCGCAGGTCTTTTCGGACGACCAGGTCATTGCGTTCCGCGACATCGCCCCGCGGGCCCCGACGCACATCCTGCTGATCCCGCGCGAACACATCGCCTCGGCGGCTGCGCTGACGGAGGACCACGGCCCACTCCTCGGCCACCTGTTCGCGGTGGCCGCCCAGGTCGCCCGCGACGAGGGGATCGCCGATTCCGGCTATCGCCTGGTTTCGAACGTCGGGCGGTGGGGAGGCCAGACGGTCGATCACCTCCACTGGCACCTCCTCGGCGGCCGGCCGTTCACCTGGCCGCCTGGGTGAGCCTGCGAGTCCTCGGCGCGCTGCTGACCGTTCTGCTCGCGGGATGCGGCCTCGGCGCCCCGAACGCGGTGCTTAGCCCGACCCCGACGCTCGCGCCGGCCTCGATCTCTCCGGTGATCGCGCTGACCCGCGCCGAGATGGAGCGCGCCCTCGGGGCCGCCGGATTGCAGCTCGGTGATGCCCACGTCCCCTTCGACCCGCCCGCGCCGCCTGACTTCGCGACCGCGCCCAGGAGCGTCTTCCAGGTCGTCCTGTCGCAGGATCCAAACCACGGCTTCGTGGTCGTGTACCAGTTCCGGGACCAGGCTACTGCCGCCGCTGCGGGCCAGCAGCTTGCGGCCTATCTCGGCACCGGCTACGGACGCGCCCAGTTCCCGCCGGACGCCCGGCACCTTATCCGGCAGCTGGGGACCACCCTGATCTCGTTCTCGTGGTCGCCCGCGAACTCGCCCGACCCGGGCACCGGCAAGATCTTCGACGCGCTCGCCACGATCGGGACGCCGATCGACGTCCCCCGCTGAGCCGGGGCATAAGCCTGGTGCACGGCGACCGCGGGCCGTCTAGCGCGCGGCCACCTCGTCGAGGGCTCGCGAACCTGACGCTCGCTTGACGCCCTCTTCGGGCCCAGCCATCTCCGAACCCACCCAGTCGCGCACCTGGTCGCGCTTGACCTTCAGCGTGTGGGTCCGCGGGAAGTCCTCATCCGGCCAGAGACGCCAGCCGGCCAGGCGCTGGTTGATGCCCAGGCTGGCATTGGCTTTCTTGACCAGGGGATCGAGCTCGTCACGGAATGCCGCCACGACGCCGTCGCCCTCTCCGCTCCCGGGCGACCGGCCACGGGGAGCGAGGATGACCGCCTCGATCCGTCCGGGCCGGGTCTCGAGCACGACCGAGTCCCGCACACCAGCCACGCGGAGGGCGTTCTCGATGTCTTCGGGATAGACGTTCAAGCCGTTGGGCAGCACGATCATGTCGCGACTGCGGCCCATGAGGATCAGCCGCCCTTCTGCGTCCAGCCGGCCGATGTCACCCGTCCGATACCAGCCGTCGGACGTGAACGCGGCCGCGGTCGCCTCGGGGTCATGCCAGTAACCCTTGAACAGGGTGGGGCCGGCGAACTGGACCTCGCCGTCCTCGGCGAGCCGCATCTGGACCGGCGGCACGGGGCGACCCACCGTTCCGAGGCCATGGTCCTTCGGCGTGTTGCACGCACCGAAGCCGGTCTCGGTCGCGCCGTACCCCTGGACGACGATGACGCCGATGTCCTCCCATGCCTGCTGGACGGCCGGCGGGAGGAACGCCCCGGACGACACGAACAGCCGGAAATTGCCGCCCAGTCGCCGATGAACGGAGCGGAAGATCCAGCGCCGCGCCCCGTACGGCAGCCGCCGGGCGATCCGCCGCAGCCGATCGAAGGCCTCGGAGCGGCCGGACTTCTCGACTTCGCGTTCGATCGCCGACCAGAACAGGTCCAGCATCTGGGGCACTACGACCATCGACGTGGTCCGGTGATCGCGGATGGCCTCGAAGATCGTGCGCGGGTTGCGGCTGCGGACGTACAGGATGTCGGCGCCCACATCGAGCGCGTAGAACAGCGCCACGGCCTGCTCGAGCAGGTGCGAGAGGGGCAGCAACGAGACGATCCGGTGCTGGATGTCCGGGATGACCTCGTGCATCGCGCCGATCGAGGCGAGCACGTTCTCGTGCGCGAGCATCACGCCCTTCGGCGTGCCCGTCGTGCCGCTCGTGAAGACCAGCTCGAAGATCGTGTCCGGGGTCGGGCGTGGCCATGCACGCACCTGCGTCTCCCAGTCCGGAGGAAAGGTCTCATCTGGATCCGCGGTCAGGTCGTCGAGCTTCGTGGTCGGGAAATCCTGGAGCCCGACCTCGCTCGGATCTGCGACCTCACGGCCGTGCCCGATGATCAGCCGGCGAGCCTCCGCTCGCTGCGCGATGCGCCCAACAGCGTCGGGCGCCATCCGGAGGTCGAGCGGAACGAGGATCAGGCCGGCCCGGATGGCACCGATGTACGCGGCGGGAAGCTGCGGCGTCGAGGGCGACCAGGTGAGCAGCCGATCGCCGAGTTGCAGGCCGAGCGCACGGAGCCGCCACGCTGCGATCAGGCTCCGACGCTCCAGCTCGGCGTAGGTCCAGTGCATGGTGCTCTCGTCGTCCGCGCGCAGGCCCACTGCCGGCTGATTGGGCCGCTTCGCGACGGCCCGTTCGACAAGGTCGATCAGGGTTTCCATAGCCGCAGGGAAGCCTACTCCCGAGAGTTTTTGTCGAGTCCGTGACGCCGTTCCAGCGCCAGTGTTGCGCCAAGC
>VBFZ01000150.1:4155-19518 GCA_005880805.1 Chloroflexota bacterium
TTCACAGGCCGCGCGATCGCGCGGCTCCTCGTCGATAGCGGCGTGCCGGTTGTGACCCTCGCACGCCGGGTCGATACAAGCGACCCCTTGTTCCACCGATTGGAGTACATCGCACCCGCCGACTTCGGCCGCCCGACCGAGCTGCAGCGCGCACTGCAGGGAGTGCACACCTTCTACAACACGTACTGGATCCGCTTCCCGCGAAGAACGGAGAACTTCGATCGCGCAATCGCCGAAACGGCGGTGCTGCTCGGGGCGGCGCGCGAAGCCGGCGTGAAGCGGATCGTTCATTTCAGCGTCACCAACGCCGGTGTATCCGGAGCAACCCCGTACTTCACGGCGAAGGCTCAGACCGAGGAGATGATTCGCGCGTCAGGCCTGCCATACGCGATCGTGCGGCCATCCCTGCTGTTCGGGTCCGGAGACATCCTGCTGAACAACATGGCGTGGGCGCTGCGCCGCCTGCCGCTGTTCGGCGTCCCGGGCGACGGCGCCTATTCCGTGCAGCCGATTCACGTCGACGACGTCGCCCGGCTGGCCGTGGAGGCGGGCTCGCGAACGGGGAATGAGGTCTTCGACGCCGTCGGGCAGGAAATGTTCTCGTATCGCGACCTCGTCCTCGCCGTCCGGGCCGCGGTCGGGAGCTCGGCCAGGATCGTCTCGATGCCGCCGGCGGTCGTCGTATTGTCTGCCGCCTTCCTCGGCAGGCTCGTCGGAGATGTCGTGCTGACCCGCGACGAGGTCACGGAGCTCATGTCGGGCTGGCTGGTCTCGCGTGAGCCGGGCAGAGGTGAGACCCCTTTGTCGAGCTGGTTGACGGCCAATGGCTCAGCGATCGGCCGACGGTATGCCAGCGAGCTCAGCCGGAATTTCGCCGTCCATCGCGAGCTTCGGCGCGTTTGACCCACCCTTGGGGCTCGGCTAGACTCCGCGCGCTTCGAACGGGACTGTCCCTCCGTCGAGGCCGCCCGACCGGAGCTCGGCCCGCCGGACGTCGGAAGAATCGTGGCCGAGGGAGGTGATCCCGGATTGGCAGAAGTCCGCGTGGGTGAGAACGAGACGTTCGAAAGCGCCCTGCGCCGCTTCAACAAGAAGATCCAGCAGAGCGGCATCCTCGCTGAAGCTCGCCGTCGCGAGCACTACGAGAAGCCGAGCGTGAAGCGCAAGCGCAAGGAAGCCAAGCGCAAGAAGAACGCCCGAACGCCGCAGGCCTGATAGGCCCCGCTACGGGGGGCGGACGCCCAGTACGGCTGGGCACTCGACGCCGGCGGGCCGGGACCCGCTGAGGTGCCATTTCCGGTGACACTTCGTGAACAGATCGGCGAGCAGTTGACCGCCGCGATGCGGTCCGGTGACGTGCTGCGCCGCGACACGCTGCGCATGGCGACGAACGCGGCGTACAACGCAGAGAAGCGCCAGCAGCGCCCGCTCACCGAGGAGGAGCTGGTCAGCGTACTCGCGCGCGAGGTGAAGACCCGGCGCGAGTCGGTCGGGGCGTTTCGCGCCGGCGGTCGCGAGGACCTCGCGGCCAAGGAGGAGGCCGAGATCGCGATCCTCTCCGAGTTCATGCCGCAGCCGCTCTCGGACGCCGAGCTGCGCTCGCTCGTCGACGAGGCGATCACCGCGACTGGCGGGTCTTCGCCCCGCGACATGGGCAGGGTGATGGGCTGGCTCACGCCCCGCACGCGCGGCCGCGCGGATGGCAAGCTCGTCAGCACGCTCGTCTCCGACAGGCTCGCCGCCGCGGACGTCGCGTCGCGCGGCTGACCGGACCTTCCATGTTCGCCACGCCCGCCGAACGAGCCACGCCCTTCCGGCGCCGGGACGCCATCCGGCTTGCGGTGTTCGCCGCGTTCCTCGTCGCTGCAATGACCGCGATTCTGGGCGCCGACATCGTGCCCAGGGGCCTCGGCCTCGAAGCCGGCGACGTCGCCCCCGAGGACATCCGGGCGCCGCGGACCCTCGACGTGGTCAGCACGATTGCGACCCAGCGCGCCCGCCAGGCTGCACGCGACGCGGTTCCGTTCCAGTACGACTACACGCCTGAGCGGGCGGCGACCATTGCGGACCAGCAGGGAACGGCCTTCGCCCGCTCCGTGGCTGCCGCCGATGCAGCGTTCCAGGCGAATCTCAAGCCCCAGGCGCGCCAGGAGCTGCTCAAGTCGGTCCTACCGAGTCTCGCTGGGGATACGCGAGCCACGCTCCTCGAACTGACCCCCGAGCGATGGAAGGCGGTCCGAGCGGATGCCGCCCGCCTGCTCGACGAAGTGGAGCGCACGGAGCTGCGCGACACGGACATCGCCAACGCCGCATCGCAGCTGCGGGGGCGAACGAACAGCGCCCTCGGCGGCCCGGAGCGCGACCTCGTCGTTGCGCTTGTCCAGCCGCTGCTCGTGGCCAACTCGTCGTACAGCCAGGCGCTCACCGATCAGGCTCGGCAGCGTGCCGAGGATGCCGTGACGCCCGTTCATTCGACGATCCGGACAGGCCAGACCATCGTTCGCAAGGGCGACCCGATCACCGAGGAGGATCTCGAGAAGATCAACGCCTTCGATCTCAACCGGGCGTCGCTGGACGCGGCGAAGCTGGCCGGCTGGGCGCTGCTCGCCGCCATCTTCGTTTCGATGCTCCTGGCCTGGGTCTGGCGCTTCCGGCCTTCGCTCTGGCATCGCGACAACGCGCTGCTCCTCGTTGGGCTGATGCTCGTCGTGGCGACCTTCGGCCTCAAGCTGACGGCGGGCCGCTCGATCCTCGCGTACTTCGTCCCCGTGGCTGCCGCGGGCATGCTGATCGCGATCCTCCTCGACGCGGGTGCCGCCACCGTCGTCGTTGCAGTGCTCGCCCTTCTCGGCGGGGCGGTGAACGGCGGCTCCATCGAAATGGCCACCTACATCTTTGTGGGCGGCTTCGTCGGCATCCTGGCCGTCCGGCGCGGAGACCGGCTCAATCCGTTCGTCCAGGCGGCCGTGGCGATGACCGTGGCAAACGTGATCGTCGTGTCGACCTTCGCCCTCCTCGGCGAGCACGATCTCACCGGGGTATTCCAACTCTGGACTGCATCCGTGGCTGCGGCAGTCGGATCGAGCGTGGCCGCGGTCGGCACGTTCGCGGTGCTCGGCAACCTGTTCGGGATCCTGACGGTCTTCCAGTTGCTGGAGCTCGCGAACCCGTCGCAGCCGCTCCTGCGCCGGCTGCTGGTCGAAACGCCAGGGACCTACCACCACTCGATCATGGTCGGCAACCTCGCCGAGCGGGCCGCGGAAGCGATCGGCGCCGACCCGCTGGTTACCCGCGTCGCCGCCTACTACCACGACATCGGCAAGCTCGCGAACCCGCTGGCCTTCATCGAGAACCAGGCCGGCGCGGAGAACATCCACGATCAGCTCGAACCGGAAACCTCGGCAACCGTGCTGAAGCAGCACGTGGCGGACGGCATCGACATCGCGTACAAGGCGAAGCTGCCGACCGCGTTGATCGCCTTCATCCCGCAGCACCACGGGACGGCGATCATGAGCTACTTCTACGCACGAGCCAGGGAGAATGCGGCGGCGCCGTACGGTGGGCTGACGACGGCCGAGGGCGCGAAAGCGGCCGAGGCCGTCAACGAACGCCGGTTCCGGCACATGGGCCCGAAACCGCAATCGCGCGAGGCGGCGCTGATCATGCTCGCCGACGGCGTCGAAGCCTCCGTGCGCTCCCTGTCGGCACGGGACGAGCCCACGATCCGGGCGATGGTGAGCCGCATCATCGACGAGCGGCTTGCCGATAACCAGTTCGACGAGTGCGACCTCACGCTTCGCGACGTCGAGCGGATCCGCGAGGCGTTCGTCGCTCAGCTGCTGGGCATGTACCACCAGCGGGTCGCCTACCCGCAGAACAAGATCGTCGAGCTCGAGTCGCGGCGCGCGGCCGCCGGCGGCGAGGACACGTAGACACGCCGAGCCCTGGCGGGGGGACCGAGCGAAGACGCTACGCCGGGCCGTGGCGGATCGACATCACGGATCGGCCAGGCGTCCGATCGCCAATCCCGCTCGCCGAAATCGCCCGCGTCGCCGCCACGGCGCTCAAGGCTGCCCGCGCCCCGCGTCCGTCGTCAATCGGCGTGGTCCTCTCGAACGATCGCGAGCTCGCGGCCCTCAACAAGGCCCACATGGCCCAGCCCGGCCCAACGGACGTGCTGTCGTTCCCGCTCCTACCGCCCGAGGCTTTCCAGACCGAGATCGGCCGCACACCCGACGGCTTCGTCCCCCCGCCCGGCCGCTTTGCCCTCCCGCCCGGCCGCTTTGCCCTCCCGCCCGGCCGCCGCCCGCACCTGGGCGACATCGTCATCTCGGTCGAGCGCGCGACCCGCCAGGCTCGCAAGGGCCATGGCGGCCAGACGAGCGACGTTCGCTGGTCTCCCGCCGATGAGCTACGGCTGTTGGTAACGCACGGCGTCCTGCACCTCTGCGGCTGGGACCACGCCTTGCCGTCAGAGGAGGCCGCGATGCGCGTCCTGGAGCGCGACTTGCTCAGTCGCTAGTAATCGGCCCGCCGCCCCGGGCCCGGCAGCGCCGCGGCCGCCTCGAAAAGCGAGCTGATAGCTTCCCGGTGCCTGGCCGGGAGCCAGACAGCGAGCTCCTCGTCCAGCTCGCGGATGGCGGCGTGGGCGACTTCGGCGTATCCGTGGCCTTCGGGCGTGAGGCGGACTTCCGAGTAACGGCGATCCTCGCTCTCACGGGCGCGCGCCAGGAGCCTCTTGCGCTCAAGCCTGTTCAGGACCGAGTTGAGCGTAGAAGCACGAAGTCCCGTTCGGGCCCGGAGCACAAACACGCCCTGTTCTGGGTTGGTCAACGCCGAATACAGGACAACGGCGTCCGTGGCTGACAGTCCCATCGTGTCGCGGGCCGCAAACTCGAGTCTCTGGTCAAGGCGATGAAAGGCACCGTGAACGGCGGCGTAGATCGGCAACCTTTTGGGCGTCAGCGGCCAGGTGTGCTCGGGCAGCAAAGGGTCATCGTCCGTCGCGGCCTCTAATTCGACCGTCATTGCGAAAACGTACATCTGGCGCCTTCACTCCCGATTTCGCGCAGTGCGATGCGATATCGGAATAGAAATCGGATCGATCCGGCGGCAGCGGGTCGCGCCGCTCAATGTGCGAAATCGGAACATCTGGCCAGGGTCAAGCCGCCCGCAGATGCCGCACGTCCGGTAGGATCGGACCCGACGGGTCGGCTCCACCGGAGTCAGATTCCGTCGATTTGCGCGCCCGGCCGATGTGGTCGAGGCGCTCGTCGTGTTGTCTGCGGCCGGGTGCGATCCGGCGAGAGTCGGCACCAGCGAGGACGAATAACAGCAGGACCTTGTGAAGATCGTCGTCGGCCTGGGCAATCCCGGGAACCAGTACACGGAGACGCGCCATAACATCGGCTGGATGGTGCTTGACCGGTTGGCGGACCGGGCGGGCTGGGTCGGCCGCGGGCGCGAGCGGGACGCGTCGCGCGTGGTTCAGGGTCGGTTCCAGGGGCTGGACCTCACGCTGGCTAAGCCGCTCACGTACATGAACGACTCGGGCATCGCCGTCCGCAAGATCCTGGCCCGGGAGCGGGCCCCGCTCGGCGACCTGCTCATCGTGGCCGACGACTTTGCGCTCCCGTTCGGCAAGCTCCGCTTCCGCGAGGGCGGCAGCGGCGGAGGCCACAACGGCCTTGGCTCCATCATCGACGAGCTGGGCACGGAGAAGTTCAGCCGCCTGCGCGTTGGGATCGGCGAGCCCGATCGGCACGCCATCGACCATGTCCTGAGCCGCTTCAGTCCTGACGAACGCCAGCGCCTCGCGGAGCTCATCAACACGGCGGCCGATGCGGTCCAGGCGTGGGCGCACGACGGGACGAACAAGGCCGCGAACCGCTTCAACGCGTTCGAGCTTCGGCCGGCCGACGCGGACCGCATCGCGGCGCCGGGCGAGATCGACGGCCCTCCCGGCCCGGACGGCATTCGACGGACGAAGACGGGCTGGCGGCGGACGCGACCGCCGGAGGCCGAGACGTGAGCGGGCGGGTGCTGCCGCGCGGAAAGAGCGGGGCCGAACGCCGGCTCAACGAGCAGTTCGCGCGAGACGTCGCGAGGCGGCAGGCCGAGGCGGAGGCGAATGCCGTCGACTTCGACATTGCGGAAGTCGACGCGGAGGCCGCGGACGCTCGACGGGCAGGCGATGGGCAAGGGCGCGCAAGGCGCAAGGCCCGCCGAGTCGAGGTTTCCGAACCCGGACGAGGAGCCCGGAGGTTGCCGGACCTCTCGGTTCTCCCACCGCTGCTGGCAGAAACCGGCACGTTTGGGTCGCTCCGCGAGCGACTCGGCTCGCCCGACGGGGAGCTTCCGAAGACCGGCCGGCACGCCGGGCTGACCTCGGTCCCGCACGGGGCCAAGAGCTTCCTGGCCGCGGCGTTGGCCCTTTCCGGCGATCGACTGTGCTGGATCGCGCGGGACGCAGAGATCGGCGACCGGGTCGCGGAAGAGCTGCAGGCGTGGCTCGGGGACGCCGATCGCGTCGCGATCCTGGAACCACGGACGGCGCTGGCATACGAGCGGAGCGAGCTCGTCCCGGACGAGACCGCCGCCCGGGTGTCGTCGCTGGCAGCCTGGCGGAGCGGGCAGGCCACCGTTCTGGTGGCCAGCGTTCAGGCTCTCCTCCAGCACACGATCAGTCCAGACGACCTGCCGCAGGCCCCCCGGCGAATGACGCAGGGCCAGCGCCTTCGACCCGATGCGCTGCTTTCCGAGCTGTTCGGCCTCGGGTACGTTCCCGCGATCGAAGTCGCGGGCCGTGGCGAGTTCGCGCGCCGCGGGGGGATCGTCGACGTTTTCCCGCCGTCGAGCCAGCTTCCGGTTCGGATCGAGTTCTTCGGCGACGAGATCGACTCCCTGCGCGCCTTCGATCCCGCCGACCAACGCAGTCTCGCGGCCGTCGATTCCGTCGAGCTGCTCCCCGCAACCGAGTTCCTCGAGCCGGCGGACGGCGCCGACGCGATCCGTGCCCGCCTCGGTCGCACCGCAGCGCGCCTGCCGGAGCGTCTCGCGGCGGATCTCGGCCGCTTCGAGGGACTGGCGGCCGAGGAACAGGGTGTTCCGAGGCTTCCTCGCAATCGGCCCTCGACGAAGGGCGAGACGCGGGCCCTCGACGTCGGCGACGCGGCGGAGCTCTGGGCCGGGTTGCTGGCGCCGGCGACCGGCCTCGACCACCTGCCGCCGGGGACCCTGCTCGTGCTCGACGAGCCCGGTGACCTCGCCGACGCCGCCGACTTCCTGTGGCGCCAGGCGGACGAGCGACATGCGGAGCTGACCGAGACCGGCGAGCTGCCCAGGGGCTGGCCGTCGGCCTACCTGGTGCGCAGGGACTGGAAGGCGCGACTCCTCGCCTCGCGCACGCTCGAGCTGACCTGGGAATCCGAGGCGCCGGGAGCGATGGCCGGGCGCGGGCTCAGCTCAGGCGACCTCTTTGGCTGGCACGAGCCGCAATTGCCACCCGCGCGATCGGGCCAGCTGCCCGAAGCGGTCGACCGGTGGCGGGAGGAAGGGTCGCGGATCGTGCTCGCGTCGGACCAGGCGCCCCGGCTGGCCGAGATCCTCGAAGAGGCGGGCCATACCGCGGCCGTCGTCCATCGCGTCGGGAGCGCGCCACCGCCCGGCGCGATCGTCGTCGTCGAGCGCAGCCTCAACGGCGGATTCGAGGGTGGTCCCGATCGGCTCGTCTTCGTCACCGACCGGGAGCTGTTCGGCCTCGGGTACGTTCCCGCGATCGAAGTCGCGGGCCGTGGCGAGTTCGCGCGCCGCGGGGGGATCGTCGACGTTTTCCCGCCGTCGAGCCAGCTTCCGGTTCGGATCGAGTTCTTCGGCGACGAGATCGGCAGTGGCGCGGGCGACGACCGCGACTTCCTGGAGCTCGCCTTCGCCGGTGGCGACCGCATCTACGTGCCGGTCGAGCAGATCGCTCGGGTCACGCGCTACTCGGGGGGCGAGCACCCGCAGATCTCCCGGCTCGGTGGCACGGAGTGGCTGCGGACGAAGGCACGCGTCAAGCGCGCCGTCACCGATCTCGCCCAGGAGCTCCTCGAGCTGTACGCGGCCAGGGCCGCGGCTCGCGGCCATGCGTACCTGCCGGACACGCCGTGGCAGGGGGAGCTCGAGGCGTCATTCCCGTACGAGGAGACGACCGATCAGCTGCGCGCCACGGCCGAGGTCAAGCTCGACATGGAGGCCGTCCAACCGATGGACCGCCTCGTCGTGGGCGACGTCGGCTACGGCAAGACCGAGGTCGCGTTGCGGGCGGCGTTCAAGGCGATCCAGGACGGGAAGCAGGTTGCCGTGCTCGTGCCCACGACCGTGCTCGCCGCGCAACACCTCGCGACGTTCGAGCAGCGCTTCGGGGCATTCCCGATCTCGGTCCGGCTCCTGTCGCGCTTCGTCACGCCGACGGAGCAGAGGGCCACGGTCGACGGCCTTCGCGCAGGGACAGTCGACCTCGTCATCGGAACGCACCGGCTGCTGAGCCGGGACGTCGCCTTTCGCGATCTCGGGCTCGTCGTCGTCGACGAGGAGCAGCGCTTCGGCGTTGCCGCCAAGGAGCGGCTCAAGCGGCTTCGCCGAGAGGTCGACGTCCTGACGCTGTCCGCAACACCAATCCCCCGAACGCTGAACCTGGCACTCGCCGGCGTGCGCGACTTGTCGGTCATCGAGACCCCGCCCGAGGACCGGCTGCCGATCCAGACGCGGGTGGCGGAGGCCTCGGCCGGTCTGGTTCGCGACGCGATTCTCCGCGAGCTCGACCGGGGCGGACAGGCGTTCTTCGTCCACAATCGCGTCGAGACGATCGAGGCGCAGGCCGAGCAGCTGCGGCGGATGCTGCCGGGTGTTCGGTTCGCCGTCGGGCACGGCCAGATGAGCGAGGGAACGCTCGAAAACGCGATGCTCGACTTCGCGGGCGGCGCCGTCGACGTGCTGGTGTGCACGACGATCATCGAGTCGGGGCTCGACATCCCGAACGCGAACACGATCCTTATCGACCGCGCCGACACCCTCGGGCTCGCCCAGCTGTACCAGCTCCGTGGGCGGGTCGGCCGCTCGTCACGGCGCGCCTACGCCTACCTGCTCTACCGGCGCCGCGAGCGGCTCTCCGACGAGGCTCGCAAGCGCCTGCAGGCGATCTTCAACGCCTCGGAGCTGGGTGCCGGGTTCCAGATCGCGCTGTCGGACCTCGAAATCCGTGGCGCCGGCAACATCCTGGGCGGCGAGCAGTCGGGTCACATGGCCGCCGTCGGCTTCGATCTGTACAGCCGCCTGCTCGCCGAGGCCGTCGAGGAGCAGAAGGCCAACCTCGAGCATCGCGAGCCGGTCGTCGAGCGGCCCCAGGCCGTCCTCGATCTGCCCCTCGACGCCAACCTGCCGGACACCTATGTCCCGGACGAGGCCCAGAAGCTCGAACTGTACCGGCGGTTGGCCAAGGCCCGGACGCCGGGCGACCTCGCGGCTTTCCGCCAGGAGATCACCGACCGGTTCGGCCCGATGCCGGAGCCGGTCGTGCGCCTGGTCGAGGTCGCGGAGCTCCGGCTGGCTGCGGAAGAGGCGGGCGTCGCATCGATCTCGCGCGAGGACGGCCTCCTCGTGGTGCGCTTCGGTCAGGGACTCACGCGCGCGACGGCGATGCGGCTCCTCGGTCCCGGGAGCCTTCCGGGCCTGCGGCCGGGCGACGTCACCTTCGCCTCGAACCAGGTTCGACTCCGGCTGCCTCGCGACCCGGGCGCCGGCTGGCGGCTCACCCAGGCGGTCGTCGGCAGGCTGTCGGTCGCCAACGAGGCGACCAGCGAGGGGACTGGCCAGACGCCCGTCGAGGCGCGCGTCGGCATTCCGGAGTAGCGTCGGAGGAACAACCCCCGCGCGCCCAGAGCGACGCGCCCTGCCGGAGGAATCAATGAAGCCCTGGTTCGGCTACCACATGCCCACGTACACCTATCCCGACGCGTCGCCGGAGCAGCTGTTCGAGCGAGCCGTCCGGAACGTGAAAGCCGTGGAGGACGCGGGTTTCGCGCTCGTGACGGTGATGGACCACTTCTATCAGATCCAGGGCGTGGGCCCGGAGACGGACGAGATGCTGGAGGGGTACGCGACGCTCGCGGCGCTCTCCCAGCGAACCTCGAAGGTGAAGCTCGCGACGCTCGTGTCTGGTGTCACGTACCGGAACCCGGCCCTGCTGGCGAAGATGGTCACGACGCTGGACGTGCTGTCCGGCGGCCGCGCGGTGCTGGGACTCGGGGCGGCCTGGAACGAGGACGAGCATCGCGGCTACGGGTTCGACTTCCCGCCCGTCGGCGAGCGGATGGACCGGCTCGACGAGGCGCTCACGATCTGCCGCGCGATGTTCTCCGAGGACCGTCCGAGCTTCGAGGGCCGCTACTACCGGATCGACCGCGCCCTGAACTGCCCGCGGCCGCTCCAGCCCGGCGGCCCGAAGATCATCGTCGGCGGGGGAGGCGAGCAGCGGACGCTGAAGATCGCCGCGAAGCACGCCGACATGACGCACTGGTTCCCACTCGGATTGCCGGCACTGCAGCACAAGAACGAGGTCCTGGAGCGCCACTGCGAGACCGTCGGGCGGGATCCGGCCACGATCGAGCGGACCATGACGAGCCCGGTCGTGGTCGCCGCCAACGATCGCGAGGGCAAGGCGATGCTCGAGCGCATGCCGCCCGAGCGCCGTGCTCACGTGAATGTCGGCACGCCCGATCAGGCAGCGGAGGGGCTGCGACCGTATCTCGACGCCGGATTCACGGGATTCACGTTCAACAACACGACCTACTCCACTCCGGAACAGATCGGCGCGATCGGCGAGTTGCTGCGCCTGATCGCTTGAGCGCCGCGCCCGCGGAGCGTTCACACCGGCCGTTCCGCTTCCTTGCCGGAGTGCAGAAGGTCGTCGATCGGAAGAAGCTGGCCGCCGATGCTCGCCGGGCGGAGGCGATGGGCTGCGGCGGCCTGGTCATACCCGACCACCTCATCGAAAAGCTCGCCCCGGTCCCGCGGAGCATGCGCGAGCGCCTCGGGATCACGAACTTCATGGGCGGCGACATCGACGAGCTCGCGCCGGTCGTGGAGCGCCTCGCCGGCACGTAGCCCAGGCGCGCACTTCGCCGGCAGCGGGCATCCTTCCGCCATGACCGAGGAGCTGGTTCACCGCGTGCCGTCGACCTCGCGCGCCGCCGCAGGCACGGCCGCAGCCGCTCGGCCTTTGACCATCGACGAAGGCGGTGTGTGGGCGCGGGGCCGGCGGGCGACCGCGTTCGGCCTGATCCTGACGATCACGCTCGTCGCCTTCGAAGCGCTGGCGGTGAGCGTCGTCCTCCCGATCGTGGCCGCCGACCTCAACGGCCTGCCCCTCTACGGCTGGGTCATGAGCGCGTTCTTCCTGGGCAACCTGGTTGGCATCGTGGCGGCAGGCCGTCAGATCGATGCGCTGGGACCGGCCCGGCCGTTCGTCGTCGGGCTGATCCTGTTCGCGATCGGCCTGACGGTCGGCGGGCTCTCGCCGGCGATGGGTGTCCTCGTCACCGCCCGGGCCGTGCAAGGCTTCGGCGCGGGCGCGATCGCTCCGGTCGCGTACGTTGCGATCGGGCGCACCTTCCCCGAGTCGATCCGGGGCCAGATGTTCGCGTACCTCTCGACGGCGTGGGTCGTGCCCGGGCTCATCGGACCCGCGCTCGCCGGCTGGGTGGCGCTCCACATTGGCTGGCGCGTCGTGTTCCTCGGCCTGCTGCCACTGATCGCGGTCGCCGGCGTACTGACCGTGCCGGCGCTGCGGCGTCTGCCGCAAACGCTGCAACCGCCCGCTCCCGGCGCAACCGCGACCGAAGTGGGGACGGAAACGGCCGGCGCACCGAGCCTCCGTTCGGCCGTCCGACTCTCGCTCGGCGCGGCGCTCGTGCTCGGCGGCCTTTCGCCTGCCAGCCTGGTCCTCGGTCTCGCGCCCGCGGGCGTGGCTCGAAGCCTCGGCGGCCCGACGCTCGCGCTCATCGGGCTGCCCGTCATCCTTCTTGGCCTCTCTGTTGCCGTGCCGGCATTCCGCTCACTCACGCCGCCGGGCACGCTCAGCGGTGCATCAGGGCTCCCGGCGGCGGTCCTGATCCGCGGCATCCTGACCTTCTCGTTCTTCGGACCGGACACATTCGTCCCCCTGGCGCTCCAGGGCATCCGTCATGTCGACGCCGCCCAGGCCGGCCTCGTCCTCACCTCCGCCACCTTGTCGTGGACCGCGGGCTCATGGATCCAGGCACACCGCATGCCGGTGGGGGGTGAGCGGCAATTCATCCGGGCAGGCTTTGCCATCGTGCTGGTCGGTGTCGCGTTGACGGCGACCGTGCTTTCGCCCGCGGTGCCCGTCTGGGTCGCAGTGCCTACCTGGGCGATCACCGGACTCGGCATGGGCCTGTCCTACTCGCCGATCTCCCTGTTCGTGATCCGCAAGGCGCAGCCCGGGGCGGAGGGAGCGGCCACGAGCGGCCTGACGCTGGCCGACACCCTGGGCACCGCGCTTGGCGCGGGGCTCGCCGGCGCATTCGTGGCCCTGGCGGTGAGCTTCGGTTGGGAGCCGTGGGTTGGGGTCGCGGCGGCGTTCGCAGCGGGCGTCGCCGGCGCAGCGTTCGGGCTCGTCTACGCAGGGCGGCTGCGCGGGGATCGCGAGGAGCGCGAGTGAGCTCCCCAACCCAGCCCGAACCCGGCATGGGCGCCGCCCTCGACCCCAAGGCGGAGCTGGAGCGTCGCCAGGACGAGTTCGACGTGATGGTGGCGGACGCCGTCGAGGCCATCCCGTCGCTCTACCGCGAGCAGCTCGACTCCGTCGCGATCATCACCGACGACGAGCCGGCACCGGGCCAGCAGGCGCCCGGAACGCTCCTGTTCGGCCTCTACCAGGGTGTCCCGCGCACGCGGTGGGGCGCAACGAACACGGCCATCCCCAGCAAGATCACCATCTTCCGTCGCCCCCACGAGATCGCCTTTCCCGATCCGGCCGCCCGGGCGCGGCGCGTCCGTTCGACCGTTCTCCACGAGGTCGCGCATCACCTCGGAATCGACGACGCGACCCTCCGGCGCATCGAGGGCGGGCGCGACCGGGGCGGCTGACCGGGGCTCGACGGAGCGACTGACCAGGGCTGGACAGACGAGGCATCATGGGCACGTCCGCGGGGTGATCGCGAGGGGTTGATGCGGACCCGGGACGAAGAGGAGGGTGCCATGCTGCGCCGTGGTGGTCGGGCCCTGCTGGGCGCGCTGCTGCTCGTCGTCGTCATCCAGTCACCGGTGTCGGCCGCCGCACCGCTTCCGCACTCGATGGCAGGGACCGGCGATTCGATCTCGCGCGCCTACAACACCGGCTTCTGGCCGTTCACCGACAACCCGGCAGGTTCGTGGTCGACCGGGACGACCGCGAGCGTAAACAGTCACTACCTGCGGATCCGGGCGCTCAACCCGGCCATCCAGGGCAAGGCGTACAACGACGCCAGGAGCGGCGCCCTGATGCGCGACCTGAACGGGCAAATGGCGACCGTCGTCGCCCAGCGGGTCGACTACGTGACCGTGCTGATGGGCGGCAACGACGTTTGCCAGCCAACCGAGGCGCAGATGACCGACGCGGTGCTGTTCGAGTCGCAGTTCAAGGCAGCGATGGACACCCTGACTGCTGGCTCGCCGGGCACGCGGGTCTTCGTCCTCACGATCCCGAACGTCTACAACCTGTGGGCGGTGCTCAAGAACAACGGCACCGCGCGCTTCATCTGGGCGCTCGGGCAGGTCTGCCAGTCGATGCTGAAGAACCCGCTCTCGACGGCCCAGGCCGACGTCGACCGTCGCGTGCGTGTGCTCGCCCGCGAACAGGCCTTCAACGACGTGCTCAAGAACGTCTGCGGCCTGTACACGCAATGCCGGTTCGACAATCATGCGGTCTTCAACACCGCCTTCACGGCCGGCGACGTCTCGACACGCGACTACTTCCACCCCTCGGTCGCGGGTCAGGCCAAGCTGGCCGCCGGCACCTGGGCCGTCGGATTCTGGCCGTAGGCTGGCGGCCGTCGCAGCGTCGCCCCGATGACGGAGCCGTAACCCGCCTGCGGTAGACTGCACGGGCCCAAATTCGACCCTCCTGGAGGATCGTCAGCCGCGTGAGCGCGTCATGAGCGCCGACGACCTGCGAGCCAAGATTCGCGAGATCCCGGACTTCCCGAAGCCGGGCATCCTCTTCTATGACATCACGACGCTGCTGAAGGATCCCGACGCCTACCGCGAAGCGATCGACCTCATGGTCGAGCCGTTCCGCAACGACCGCATCGACGTCGTGGTGGGCATGGAGTCGCGGGGCTTCATCTTCAGCGCTCCGATGGCCTACCAGCTGAAGGCGGGCCTGGTGCCGGTGCGCAAGCTCGGAAAGCTGCCCGCCGAGACGATCACCGTCGAGTACGCGCTGGAATACGGCTCGAACACGCTCGAGATTCACCGGGACGCCATCGAGCCGGGGCAGCGTGTCCTCATCGTCGATGACCTCCTGGCCACCGGAGGGACGGTCGGCGGGACGATCGAGCTGATCGAGCGTCTGCGGGGCGAGGTCGTCGGCCTCGGGTTCCTCGTCGAGCTGGAATTCCTGAAGGGTCGCGACCGGCTCCAGGGCCGCCGCGTCACCAGCGTCATCAAGTATTGACCGAGGCGCCAGGGTGAGCGAAGAGGCTCAGGATTCGAGCCGACCGGATGCCGACGACCGTGGGTCGGATAACGCCGGCCGCGCTGGGTCCAGCAACGCGGAAAGCGGGGGGTCCAGCAGCGCGGACCTCGGGCGCCGCCGGTTCTTCCGTGACTTCGCGGGCGAGCTCGTGCGAACGGCCGCGACCGTCGCCGGCGCGGCGAGCGCCATCCAGCGCACGTCTGCGGAGGCCGCGGGCGCCATCCTCAACCCGGCGTCGGTCGGCGACCGGGTCAACCCCGCGGCGGGCAGTGCCGCCGGGTTCCGTACGGCCTTCCGCATGGATGGCGAGAGGCTGTTCCTCATCGACCAGCGGAGGCTCCCGGACGCGCTCATTGAGGTGGAGTGCACGTCGGCAGCCGACGTGACGTCGGCCATCCGCGACATGGTGATCCGCGGCGCCCCGGCGACGGGCCAGGCGGCGGCTCTCGGCCTGGCGCTGACGGCTCACGCGCTGCGCGACAACACGCCTTTCATCCGCAAGGCAATGATGCGGGCGGCGGCGAACGGCCTCGTCGAGGCACGCCCGACGGCCGCGAACGTCCGCTGGGCGGTCGACCGCCTGATGGCACGCTTCTTCGAGCTCGGCGACCCGCCGGACGACGGGC
>VBFZ01000150.1:19551-22999 GCA_005880805.1 Chloroflexota bacterium
CCTTCCCACCCCTGCCGATCGACCGCTGCGCATCCTCACCCACTGCAACACCGGTCCCCTGGCATGCGGGCAGTTCGGTACCGCGCTGGGTGTCGTGCAGGTCGCCGTCCATCTCGGCAGGCCGATCGAGGTGTTCGTCGACGAAACTCGTCCTTACCTGCAGGGATCGCGCCTCACCGCGTGGGAGCTCGCGCAAGCCGGCGTCCCCCACACGCTGATCGCGGACTCGGCGGCCGGCTCTTTCCTCGCCGCGGGCAGTGTCGACGCGGTCCTCGTCGGCGCTGACCGCGTCGCGGCGAACGGCGACACCGCCAACAAGATCGGGACGTACCCGCTGGCCGTGCTCGCGCAGCGACATCGCGTGCCGTTCTACGTGTGCGCCCCGCTGAGCTCTGTCGACCTCTCGACGCCGGACGGCGCATCGATCCCGATCGAACAACGCCCTCCGGATGAGCTGACGCAGGTGCGCGGCGTCCGCATCGCGCCGGCCGGCACGCAGGCGCTCAATCCCGCCTTCGACGTCACGCCGGCGGAGCTCATCACGGCGATCGTGACCGAAGAGGGAGCACTGGCTGCGCCATTCGAGAGTGCGCTGCCGGCTGCGGTCGAGGCCGGCCGGGCCCGCAAGGTTCATCCGCCCGCCTATGCGGGCTTGGTTTCCGACGACGCGCTCGCGGTGGCGCGCTGATGGCGAGCGTCGCGATCAGCCAGCGGCGCGACAGGGAGCTGGTGACAGCCCGCCCGATCACCGACCGCCGCGCGCTGCGCGCGTTCCTCGAACAGGACCGGCTGTTCGCCGCCTATGCGCTGTGCGACCTCGAAGACCGCGAGTGGAACCGAACCCGATGGGGCGCGGCATACCAGGACAACGAGCTGGTGGCGGTCGTCCTCGAATACGGCGGAGCGTCGCCCCAGCCGATCTTCGTCATGGGTCGGAGCGACGGCATCGTGGCTGTCCTGCGCGACGTGGTCCGCCCCCGCGCGGCCTACGCGGCGGCCCTGCCCGAGCATGTGCCGGCCCTGCAGGCGCTCTATCGGGTCGACCCGGGTCCCCAGATGGTCCGGATGTGGGTCGATCGGGCGCGCTTCCGGCCCTATCCGGCCGACGTCCAGCGCCTGCTGCCGGTCGAGATCGGCGAGCTCAACCGGCTCTATGGCCTCGGCTTCACGTCCTGGCTGCCGTCATCCGCGATCGCCGAGGGCGTGTACTACGGGATCCGGGTGAACGGCCGGCTCGTCTCGGCCGCGGGCACGCATGTCATCAGCCCCCAGGCGCGACTGGGCGTCGTGGGCAACGTCCTGACCAGCCCGGAGTACCGCGGTCGCGGGTACGCCACCGCGACAACCGCGGCGGTAACGGCTGAACTGCTCCGAACCTGCGACGACGTCGTCCTGAACGTCCGCTCCGACAATCCGCCGGCCCTCCAGGCCTACCGGCGGCTGGGCTACGCCGAGCATGTCCGTTTCGAGGAACGATTGATCCATCGAATCGGTGCCCGCTGGCCGGCAATCACGGCCGCTCTGCAGCGCCTGCTGTCAGGCAAGGAGATCGACAGCCGATGACGACCGTTTCCGCACCGCTCGGCCTGCCGCCGCACGACGTCGTCGACGTCGGGCTGGCCGACGAGGGCGTCCGCCGGATCGAGTGGTCGGAGCGCGAGATGCCGGTCCTCCGCCTGATCCGCCAGCGCTTTGCCGCCGAACGGCCACTGGCAGGGCTCCGCATCGGGGCCTGCCTGCACGTCACGACCGAGACCGCTAACCTCATGCGGACACTCCAGGCCGGCGGGGCCAGCGTCAGCCTGTGCGCCTCGAACCCACTCTCGACGAAGGACGACGTCGGCGCCGCCCTCGTCGCGCGCTATGGCATCTCGACGTTCGCCCGGCGAGGCGAGGACCGCGACACCTACTACCGGCACCTCAACGCGGTCGCCGACACGCATCCCCAGATCACGATGGACGACGGTTGTGACCTCGTGTCGCTGCTCCACAGCGATCGGCCCGACCAGGTCGGGGAGGTGCTGGCCGGGACTGAGGAGACGACGACCGGCGTCATCCGCCTCCGGGCGATGGCCGCGGACGGGGCCCTGGCGTTTCCAGTGGTCGCCGTCAACGAGGCGCTGACCAAGCACCTTTTCGACAACCGATATGGGACCGGGCAGTCGACAGTGGACGGCATCCTCCGGGCGGCGAACATCCTGCTCGCCGGCCGGAAGGTCGTGATCGCCGGCTACGGCTGGGTCGGGCGCGGCATTGCGTCGCGGATGTCCGGGATGGGCGCGCACGTTGCCATCATCGAGGTCGATCCGGTACGTGCCCTCGAGGCGCTCATGGACGGCTTCCAGGTGATGACCGTTGGTGAGGCGGCGCCGTGGGGCGAGCTGTTCGTGACCGCCACCGGCAACGTGAACGTCTTCCGCCGCGAGCATTTCGCTGCGATGCGCGACGGCGCGATCATGGCCAACAGCGGGCACTTCGATGCGGAGCTCGATCTAGCGGCGCTGCGCGAGATGGCCGAGGGGCACGTCCGCGAGGTCCGCGAGAACGTCCAGGAGTTCGATATGGGGGGCAAGAAGCTGAACCTCCTCGCGGAGGGGCGGCTCGTGAACCTGGGCGCCGCCGAGGGACACCCGGCCGCGGTGATGGACATGAGCTTCGCCAACCAGGCGCTGTCGGCCGAGTACGTGGCCGCTCACCACGAAGAGTTGGAGAACCAGGTCTACGTCGTCCCCGAAGCGATCGATGCGGAAGTGGCGAGGCTGAAGCTCGCAGCACTCGGGATCACCCTGGACCCGATGACGGTCGAGCAGGCCGAGTACGTGGCTTCCTGGAGGCATGGGACCTGACGCGCACCTGACGCGCATCTGACACCCTCCTGACGCGGAAGGTTTTGCGCAGCGCGCGGGATCACGAGGTCATTTCGCGGAGGCGGCTGAGTCCGTCCCAGACGTCGGTGAAGCGGGTCGTCAGTGGCGAGCACCCGACCCGGAGCGAATCCGGCTCACGGAAGTCCGTCCTGACGCCTACCGTCGCCAATCGTTCCGAAAGTGCACGTCCATTCGGATGGCGGAGCGCGATGTGGCCGCCTCGACGTGCGCGATCCCGCGGGCTCCCAAGAGTGAAGCCGGCGGGCGCAAGCCAGGCGTCGTGGAGCGCGATCCCGAGCTCGGTCAGGGCCGTCACCTTGGCGCGCATCGCCTCGATCCCGGCCTCGGCGCACAGACTGGCGCCCTCGTCGACGGCCGCCAGCCCGAACACCGCCGGAGTGCCCGCCAGCCAGCCGCGGATCCCAGGCTCGCGATCGTAGTCGGGTCCCATCGCGAACTGGTTCCGCTGGCCGAACCAGCCCTGGATCGGGTTGCGCAGCTCGTCCCGCAGTTCGGACCGCACGTACAGGAACGCCGGTGAACCTGGCCCGGCGTTGAGGTACTTGTACGTGCACCCGACG
>VBFZ01000151.1:0-11505 GCA_005880805.1 Chloroflexota bacterium
CGCATCGGCCCCGACCGGCTGCCCCAGCCACGACTGGACCGTCGACCATACTGGCCCACTTGACGCATTCCATGTCCCACGCGGCGGGAGCTGGACGAGCGGTACGAGGTAGCGAACCGCGTACGCCAGCGATGAAGCGTCGTGGTCGGGCCACTGCTCATGGAGCAGGTTGCCGAGCTGCGCCGTGCTGAGCGGGCGCTTTTCGAGCAGCGCGCGGCCGACCTCAATCACGGCCTCGATGTCGGCGCCCTGGAGGTTCCGTGCGAACGGGCTGCCCGAATAGAAGCCGCGCTCGAGGACGGGCTGGATGACCGGGCGCATCGCGAGGCAGTCGCGGGCCGTCACGAGGTGGAGAGTGGTGCGCATCAACGAAGTCCGGACCGCGGCGCGGTCCGTGATGAGCTGCGACAGCGTGGCGGGATCGAAGTCCTCGAGCCGGCTCCAGAGGGCCACGTACGGGTTCGCGGGGATCTGGGCCTGCATCCCCACCAGGTGCTCGATCGCGTCCGGAACGGGGAGTTGATGTCGCTGGAGGAGGAGCTGCCGCTCCAGCAGGGCGCGATTCAATGCCCGTTTGTCGAGGATTGGACCGCTTGCCATGAACCTGGATCGACCGCGATCCGAGGCGAGCGTCATCCGGGTCGCAACGCGGCGTACAGATCCCGAACGAACCAGATCTCGGCCGTGTGCTCGATCAGCTCCTTGTTTACCCACCACACGATGTCGAGCAGTGGCAGGGTTGGGTCGAGACCTCCCGGATACGCGCTCCGGCCAACGGTGTCGAGGTCGGAGTCGGTCATCGTCCCGATCCCGTCCCGCCATGCCGCGAGGCCCGTCCGGAGGAACGTGACTCCATCGGCTGCCGAGGTCGGCCAATCCGCGTCCGCGGGCATCAGGGAATGTGAACCGACCAGCCAATCCGCCCGAATCAGCGAGCCCCACCCGAGATGACCGATCGACCATGCCAGCGTTCTCGGTGGAGCCGCCTCGGGCTCGGGAGCCCAGGCGGTCTGATCCGGCTCACCGCGGCCGTCGCGACGGCGAACAGTCCACACGACGGGGGCGGGTTCCCAGAGATACTCCTCGTCCGTGATGCCCTGCAGCCGCGCGAGCAGCTGCTCGCTCATGTAGTCCCACTGCGCAAGGAACGGAGCGACCCGGTCGGGCACGTCCGGATACGAGCCAATTGTCACGATTGGATGATCGCAGAGGTTCCGGTCAGGGCCTGACCGGATTTGCGCTGCAAGGCGCGCGCAACGACTCCCGGCGATTCGCGGAAATGCTCGAAACCCATTCGAGCGCACGCTCTCAGTGCGTCGTTCGTTGATCTTTGATTAGCGGACGGCGCGTTTCCTTGTCTGCGACGCCGATGTGCGCGGCGGCTGCACGTCAGCGCGCCAGGCTGAGGCGCACGGCCATGGCGGCGGCCTCCACCCGGTTCGAGACCCCGAGTTTGCCCAGGATGTTCGAGACGTGGACGCCGGCAGTGCTCTCGCTGATGAAGAGCGATTCGGCAATACGGCGGTTCGTGTATCCGGCAGCCAGGAGCGCGAGCACCTCGCGTTCGCGATGCGTCAGCCCCAGGCGGTCGGACGTGGCGGGAGGCGCGCTTTCCGTCTCCGTTGGTCCGCTGGCGGCGACCTGAAACCGAGCCGCACGGGCCAGCTCCTCTACCGCCAGACGCAACGGTACGGCTCCCATTTCGGAACACAGCGACCAGGCCTCGCGGAGCGCCGAATCGGCGTTGGGTCGCGGACCACGTGCGGCCAGGATGGCCTCGGCTTTGCGGTACAGGCTCCCCGCGAGTTCGTACGGTCGACGAGGAGACCGGAAATGGCGCTCGGCGGCGGCCCAGGCCTCCGGCTTCGGACTGTTGACGAGTCGCGTAGCTTCCGCCTCGGCCAGCCGGAGATTGCCTCGCGCCTCACCGAAGACCGGGCTCGTATCGTCGGCGAATTCCGCCATCAGGGCCCGCAGCATCTCGACTCGGGACTGCCCGATGGCTTTCGCCCTCTCCTCGCCGTCGGAGTCCCGCTGGGCTCGAGCGACCTCGGCCAGGTCGGCTTCGACCGTGAGTGCCAACCGAATGACTCTCGAGCGGAAGCGAACGTCTTCGGCGTCCGCCAGCCAGGTCAATGCGCGGTCTGCGATCGCTCGGCCGTCCTCCAGCCGACGTTCGCTGAGGGCCAGCTCCAGCAGTCCACCGGCAAGGTTCCCAGCAAACGCAGCATCGGCGAGAAGCTCCGTTCCGTCGCTTTGCGCCTCGAGCAGCCGATCGATGCCGTCTGACCGTCCCGTACGGACCGCCAGGAGGCCAATCCATACGGCATTCCACAGGTGACCGGCGCCCTGGTCGCTGGGCACGAAATTCTCTTCGAGGATCGACTGAGCCTCTGTCCAGCGACCGACGACAATGAGCGGCTCGGCGACGATGGAACCAAATCCCCTCAGGCGCGTGGCACGCGCCCACTCGGCACCTTCCAGGCCGACACGAACTGCCTCTTCGAGGAGTTCACAATCCAGGAGGGTGCTCGTCAACGTCAGGTAGGCCGTGCCACGCACCGATTCGTCGGTCCCTTCTCGGGCTCGTGCCAGGGCGTCGCGAAGCACGGCAAGACCGCGGTCGCTGTCGCCGATGATCGCGAGGGCAGACCCGAGGACGGTCTGGGCTTCGATGTCGTTGCCGCCCGACGCCTGCGTGGCGACGACGGCCTCTTCGGCAATCGGAATGGAGCGCCGGTAGTCACCGGCGTACAGCACCAGCTGCGCGAGGGCCGTGGTCGCGAGCGCCTTCTCGCGCGAAGGAGGCCTGTCCGCAAGCGAGGCAACGGCATCCTCGAGAAGGCGGATCGCGGACGGAAGGTCGCCCCCGAGATATACCGACCAGGCGAGCCGCTCCGTGAGGCGTACGGCTCGGGTCGGATCGGCCGGCGGATCGGCCGCGTCGACCGCCTGCTTCGCAAGGACGCTCGCCCGGCGCGGGTCGTTGGCGACCAGCAGGACGCCCGCGGCGTCGTAGAGGAGCTCGGCATAGTCCTCGTCGGGCCGTTGCGCCTCGGGAAGAGCATCCCACAGATCGATGGCGCGCTCGTACGCGCCGGCCGACTCGGGAAACGCCGAGGCACGATAGCTCGCGCGGGCGGCCGCGACTTCCGATCGCAGCGCAAGGGCGAGGTCCTGGGATGCCCGCGCATGGTGGGCCAGCGCTGCGAGGTGGCTAGCGCCGGATGCCCCTACCGGGACATCGCGCGCCTTGAGAGCGACCGCGTAGGCCGCGTGAATCCTGCGACGTTCGGCGGCCAGGAGCTCGTCGTGGACCGCCTCGCCCTGGAGGGCATGCCGAAACGCGTACTCAGGCACACGCGCATCGGGTGAAACCACCAGCAGGTGGGACGAGATCAGCTCACCGAGCGCCTCCGACAGCGTCTCCTGGTCCAGGCCCGACACTTGCTCGAGCAGGTCGTGATCGATCGTTCCGCCTGCCACCGATGCGAGCTCGAGCAGTCGGCGAGCCGGTGCGGGGAGCAGCGCGAGCCGAGCCACCAGGACGTCGCGCAACCTGGCCGGCAGGTGCTCGCTCTCGCTCGCTGCGCGGGTTGCGAGCAGCTCTTCGGCAAAGAACGGGATCCCCTCGGAGCGGCGATTGATCAGGTCGATCAGCCCGACGGTCGGCGTTTTCCCTTCAATCGCGGCCACCTGTTCGGCCAGCTCGTCTCGATCAAAGCGTGGCAGGTCGATCTGCTCCACGCGCTGCAGTCGCTGGATCTCGGCGAGCCACGGACGGAGGGGGTGACGGCGATGAAGCTCGTCCGACCGATACGTTCCGACGACGAGCGTTCGCTCCGTTCGAAGGTGGCGCACGACGAACGCGAGGAGGTCCCGCGTCGAGCGATCGGCCCAGTGCAGGTCCTCGATCGCGAGCAGGACGGGATGGTCTTCGCCGAGGCGCGCCAGCATCGTCAGGAAGCCCTCGAACAGCCGCGTCTGCGCCCACTCGGGGGCGCTGGCCGGTGGGGGGGTCCCGGCTCCGATCAGGAGCTCTGGGACGAGCCTGGCGAGCTCCACGGTGGCAGGATCGATGAGCCGGTCGAGTTCGCCGGGATCGACCTGGCGAACCAGGCCGCGAAGGGCTTCGGCGACCGGCGCGTACGGCAGGCCTTCCGCGGCGCCGAGGCTGACCGAACCTCCCTCCAGCACGAGATCGCCCCGCTCGCGGGCCCTCGCGGCAATCTGTGCGACAAGACGGCTCTTGCCGATGCCGGCTTCGCCGGCGACCAGCACGAACGACGGGTCGCCTCGCTCGGCGCGCTCCAATGCCTCCTCGAGGGCGATCAACTGAGCCCTCCGGCCGATGAAGATCGGACTCGAGACGCGGCCGGCCATGTCGTTGGCGATCATAGGTCCCGCTCCTGGCCACAGGAGCGAATGGGTCCGAGTTACCGGACCCACTGCTGTCGCGTGAGCTCCCATCCGCCCCGACGGGTCTGCGTGGAACTACCCCGCGAGGGCCGCGAGGTCTGCCTCGCACAACTCGATCGCGCTGGTCAGGGTCGTCGGCGAGCACAGGGTGCGCAGCTGGCTGCTGAACTCGGCGCGGGCCTTCGCATCGTGCGCCCTCTGAGCAGCTGCGAGGTTGGCGAGCACGTGCCGGTATGCATCGTCGACCGCCTTGATCGCGCCGGCACCGATCTGCGCGGACAGCTCCTTCCGGAATTGGTAATAGCGGCGCATGTCGTGATTCCGGATGGCCTCATGGAGGTTGGCCGTCAGTCGCGCGACTTCGCTGTCGTCCGCGGCGGCCGGCGCGACGGATGCGGCCGCTGCGCCCGGGCTGGCGGGGTTGTTCGCGTTCCGGGGAGGGCCTCCCATGCACGCGACTGCGGCAAAGGCCGCGCCGACGAAGAGGAGCGAGATCCCAGTCCAGGGGACGGCCGAAGGTCGGGAGCTGGTAGCCATCGGAGGTTCCTTTCGGTACTCGGTGACGAGTTGATCGACAGGAACGACCGTAGGTTTGGGTGCCTGGCGCGCCATCGGGAAGGCTCGGGATTGTTGCCCGGCCCGACCCTTTATTTTTCGGGGCGCCCTCGCTGAGCCGCCTTTAGTTCCCGGTTGAAATCACCCTTCGTTCTGACCTGCGCAGGTCCGACCTCAAGGCCTGTTTTGCTCTGAATCGCACGCTTATGCATGGGGGGACTGATAAGCGCCAATTTCGCCCGGATCGTGGTCCACGGGCAGGCCCGCCGAGCGTGCGTGAGCGCACGCGCGGCTCCACGGGGCGGCACCGACCCGCTTTGTAGTCCGTGGATGCATGAGCAGCGGGAACCGTCGCCGGCGCCTCTTCGAGGCACGAATCAGAAACAAATTCGGAGCGGCTCCCGAAGGAGCCGCTCCGATGCTGTCCCGGTGAAGGTGCGTCCCGTCGAGACGGGAACGCCTTCTGCCACGCGCCAAGGGCATCTATCACGTCGGCTGCACCGACTACCCTGACCCTACCTACCCATGACCTTGGTGCTGGGGCAGCTGGCTGCCATGCAGCATGAATACTGTACGCCCGCGCGACCTCGAAGCCAAGAGTTTTGTTCGTAATACTTGTGAAAATCTCTTAACCTTTGTGGCCCGCCTGAATGCCGCCCGAAACAGGGCTCCCGGAACGCGGATTTCAGTCGTCGTGCACCTCGACCGAGGTCATCGCGACCGGCTCGAGCGGCTTGTCGCCCGCGCCGGTCCGTCCCCCTGCGATGGCGTCGACGACGTCCAATCCGTCGGTCACCGTGCCGAAGATCGTGTAGTTCTTCGGCAGCCGGCCGACCAGGTCCTGGTGGCAGATGAAGAACTGGCTGCCGTTCGTGTTCGGCCCGGCGTTGGCCATCGCAAGCGTTCCGCGGTGGTAGTCGCCGGTGAACGGCTCGTCGTCGAACTTGTAGCCTGGTCCGCCGGTCCCGACGCGGCCGGCCTCGAGTGAAGATTTCTTGCCGTACTGGCCGTCGCCGCCCTGGATGACAAATCCCGGGATCACCCGGTGGAAGACGACGTCGTCGTAGAAGCCCTTCCGCGCCAGGTCGACGAAGTTGCCGGCCGCCTTGGGCGCGCTGTCGGAGTAGAGCTTGACCTGGATGTCGCCCTTCTCGGTGTGGATCGTTGCGCTTGTCATGCGAGTCCTCCTGGGTCGACGTGGTCAGGGTGTCGAAGCGGTGACCTTGCTCATCGCGACAGGTTGCAGAGCGCTGTTCGCAGGCGGGCCGCTGTTGGGCATCGTCGCGATCGTGTCGACCACGTCCATGCCCGAGGTCACGTGCCCGAATACGGAGTAGCTCGGCGGCAGGCTGGTCAGGTCGCCAAGGCAGATGAAGAACTGGCTGCCATTGGTGTCGGGTCCCGCGTTGGCCATTGCCACGGTCCCTCTCTTGTAGGGAACGGTGACCGGATCGTCCTTGAACTCGTAGCCCGGGCCGCCACTCCCGTTGCCAAGCGGGTCGCCGCCCTGGATAACGAAACCGGGCGCCAGGCGATGGAACACGACGCCGTCGTAGAAACCGCACTTCGCAAGGGCGACGAAGTTGCCGGCTGCCTGCGGACCGAGCTTGCCCTCCACGTTGATGACGATGGTGCCATTGGACGTGTCGATCGTCACGGTGGCGGTCTCGCCGGCGGCCATCGCCGGCGGGGCGCTCGTGGGACAGCCGCTGCCGCGGCTCGTGCCGGCAGCGGCAGATGAGCTGGCAGCTGGCGAGGGCGTGGGCCGCGCCGTCGGCGAGGGCGTGGGCCGCGCCGTCGGCGAGGGCGTGGGCCGCGCCGTCGGCGAGGGCGTGGGCCGCGCCGTCGGCGCCTGAAGCGCGGCCGGAAAATCGAGCGCGCCCGAGAGGAGCGGCTCGCCGACGACCACGCCGGCCACCCCCGTTTCCTGGAGCCGCTCGAGCCCTGCCAGGTCGCGGATCCCGCCAGCGACGAGCACGTCCGCATCCACCGAAGCCACCAGGCCGCCCAGGAGATCCAGGTCGGGGGCCGAACCCCCGTGCGACAGGACGAACCGGCGGACGCCGAGGGCAACCAGCTCGTGAACCAGCTCGTCCAGGGAGGGCACACTGGCCCGTCGCCATGGGAAGGCGGCGAACCGCTCGGGGCGGGGATCAAGGCCGACGGCCAGCCAATCCCCGGCGACATCCAGGCAATCGCGCAGCAGCCCGGGATCGTCCACGACGCTCATGGACAGGACCACCCGCGTTGCACCGGCGGCGAAGGCAAGGCGAATGTTGTCGGGCCCCTCGAGGCCCCCCGCCAGCTGGAGCGGGATCGCCACCCGGGCGGCAACCTGGGCAACCGCTTCGAGATTGGCGGGCTGCCCCGTGCGCGCCCCCTCGAAATCGACGAGATGGATCATCCGCGCCCCAACCCCGACGAAATGCTCCGCGATGCGATCAGGCCGGTCGGTCGGCGAGCCAACGCCGGACGCCGCTCCCGGCCAGAAGACGATGCGTGATCGGCCCTTCTCGAGATCGATGGCCGGGATGACCTGCACCCGCCGGCCGCTCAGTCGGCTGCCCGGCCGGCCGCTCCGGTTGCGACCTCCGCCGACCTCGCGGTCGAGCCCGCCTGGATCAGTCGACGGTGGAAGCTGATCGGCAGGCTGCCGTTGCGCAGCAGCATGTCGTGGAACTCGCGGAGCGAGAAGCGCTCTCCGAGTCGTCGCTGCTCGTCCGCTCTGAGCTGCAGGAGCAGCATCTTCCCCAGCAGGTATGACAGCTGGTAGGTCGGCGTGTACGTGTAACGGCGAACCTCAGCCCGCGCGTTCGGCTCCTCGAAGCTCGTGTGCTCGACCAGGAAGCGGATCGCCTCGTCGACGCCGACCTCGCCTCGGTGCATGCGAACGTCCAGGATGATCCGGCAGGCCCGCCAGATCGCGTCCGTGTGCATGTTCAGGCGGAAGTTCGGCGCGTCGTCGAAGCCCTGCTCCCGCATCAGCTGCTCGGAGTACATGCCCCAGCCCTCGACGAACTCGGGCGCGTTCGTCGTCAGCCGCGAGAGCGATGGGTGTCGCCCGGCGACGGACAGCTGCAGGTGGTGGCCGGGATAGGCCTCGTGAATGCTGGTGTTGCTGATCGAGCTGAAGTTGTGCTCGCGCATCGCGTTGGGGTCGTGGTCGACGGCCGGCGTCACGATGTAGATGCCCGTCGGGCTGGGGTCGTACTTCGCGGCGTCGAAATATGCCGCGAACGGGATGACGTTGCGCATGTACTCGGGCGTCGGGATGACCTCGAGGCGCTCGTCTGGCGGGACGGTCGCGATGTCGTGGTCGATGAGGTGCTGTCGCGCGCGGAACATCGCGTCGCGATAGCCATCGAGAGCCGCCTCGAACGTCGCCGGGTGGTCTGACTTCAGGCGGTCGATGACCGCCGCTTCGTCGGCATCAGCGTCGAGTTCGCGCGCCGCCGCTCGTCGGGCGGCTTTCTGCTCCGCCAGCTGCTGGTGGCCGATCTCGAGGATCTGGTCCGCATCGAGGCCGTCGAACGCGCGCAGCGAGATCATCCGGTCGTAGGTCTCGCGGCCAAGGGGCCAGTCGTCGACGCCTCGCTCGAGGCTGGCCTTGAGCCAGTCCTGGTAGTCCGCCAGGGCCGCGCGGGCGCCGGTCGCCGCCTTGTCGAGCCGCTGCTGCTCCGCGTCGGGGAGGACCTTCTGCCCGGCGACCATGATCTCGTCGACCAGGCTGGGCATGTCCTGCGCCGACTCGATCTCGAGCTGCTGCCAGGTCCGAACCTGGGGCACGGCCGCACGAGTCCGGTGTTCCATCAGAAACTGGGGCAGGCCCTCCAGCCGGGCCGTCATCGACGCCAACCGCTCCGGCAGCGGAGCGAAGTCGCGCGCGAACAGCAGGAACAATGCGTCGCCCGCGGTGTCGAGGGCGGTCGCGCGGCGCGCCCAGAGGGGCCGCACTTCCGAGTCGAAGAGATCCAGCTCGAGGTTGTGGATCTCCAGCTCGCGCTCGAAGCGAACGTCCGGTGACAGGCCCGCCGGGTCGAGCGCCCGGACGGCGGTCAGGTGCGCGCGGTCGTCGGCGATCTCCTGGAGGACGAAGTCACGGCTCCCGTCCCCGAGCCGGTCGTCCTCGGTGTGGACGCCAAAGAACGTCGCGATGAACGGGTTGTTCCGGAGCATGCGCCGGAAGCGCGCTTCAACGAGGTCATAAAACTGATCGTCGAGTGGACCTGCATCCTGTGCCCTGGGCGGTCGGCCGACGTCCACGGCGTCGAGATCTGAAGGCAACGGGTCTCCTGTCAGTCGCCGCCAGCCGGCACGGGCGTGCGTCGACGTGGTGCGATCCCGGACTCCCGCAGTGCGTCCCGGGCGGCACGCATGGCGGCATCGACGTCGGCCTCGTCGATGCCGTGGTGGGTGACCGCACGGATCTGGCCGTGCGGGTAATCGATCATGAGGATGCCGCGCTCGCGGAGCCGGGCGAGGAAGGCCATGCGATCGCCGCGGACCTTGAACAGGACGAAGTTGGTCCGTGCCCGCTCGGGGTCGAGGCGTCCTTCGGTGGGCTGTGCGATGCCGCCGGGCGATTCGATTCCGTCGAGGTCGGCCAGGCCCTCCGCGAGTCGTCGGGCGTTGGCGTGGTCCTCCGCGAGGCGTTCGATCATGCCGCTCGGTCCGTCCCGCAGGGCGACGAGGCCGGGCGCCGCAATCACGCCCGCTTGGCGCATCCCGCCGCCGACGAGCTTTCTTGCGCGGTGTGCCCGCCAGATGAACTCCCGACTGCCGACGACGACCGAGCCGACCGGGCACGACAGCCCCTTCGACAGGCAGAAGGTGACCGAATCGGCAGGGCCGGCGAGGGCAGCGGGGGCGATGCCAAATGCGACGACGGCGTTGAAGAAGCGCGCCCCGTCCACGTGGAGCGGGACTCCGCGCTCGTGCGCCACCGCGGCGATCGCGGCGGTGTAGTCCGCGCTCAGGGGTTGGGCCATCGAATCGGAGTGGGTGTTCTCGATCTCGACGAGGCCGGTGACTGGGTTGTGCGGATCGTCCGGGTCGCGGAAGGCCTCGGCGACGTCCCTCAGGTCGAGCGTTCCGTCCGGCCGCTCCCGGAGCTGGCGGACCGAGGTCCCCACGATGACCGCGTGACCCGCCGCCTCGTGAACGACCATGTGGCTGTCGGCGCCGGCAATCGTTTCCTGGCCCCGAGCCAGGTGGGCGAGCTGCGAGACCAGGTTGCCCATGGAGCCGCTGGCGACGAACAGGCCGGCCTCCTTGCCGAGCAGTTCGGCCGCTCGTTCCTCCAGCGCACGGACGGTTGGATCCTCGCCGAAGACGTCGTCGCCAACCTCCGCGTCCGCCATCGCGCGCCGCATTTCGGGGGTCGGCATGGTGACCGTGTCGGACCGCAGGTCTATGAGGGACATGGAACGCCGAGTATAGGCGAGGGCTCTGGGAACCCCGATGGACAGCGCGGTGTAGAGGTGCCATAAGAGACGCCACCGCGGAGGATCACCTCATGGACAAGCCGCATGAGCCTTCGGCACACGTAGGGGACGTGCCCGAGCCGCAGCCGGTGCGGCGGCCGGCCATCGGCTGGACCGAGCGGTTCGGACGGGCGGCTGTCCTGGCGGTGGTGGCATCGCTCGGCCTGGCGTTCGCCGCGACACAGCTCGTGGCCCCGCAACGGCCCTCGCGCCCGCCGGCGGGTGCGGCAGCAAGCGACCGAGCGCCGAGCCAGACCGCTTCGCCCGCGGCGTCCGCTTCACCAGGCAGCAGCCATCGGCGGTCCCCAACCGACGGGCCACGTCCTGCTGAACGGGGATGGCCCGCGCCTCGTCGATCTCGCGACGGGGAGCGTCAAGGCACCGTTCGGCACCGACTGGTCCAACCAGCTCTTCGAGCGACCCGGGGGCGGCTACGTCTGCGTCTGCGTGGACACGTCGGGTGCCAGCATCGAGCGCGATTCCGTGCGGCTCAAGGAGCTGGATCCCGATGGTCGGGTTACGCGCGACACGCCCCTCGACGTATACGAGGGCCGGATCGACCCGGACGGCGGAGCGGACCAGGGTGCCTCCGTCCTCCTCATCCCGGCTGGCAGTCCCGACGGGAAGCTGCTGTTCATCGCCCATGCGAGGCGGGTACCGCCGGTGTGGCGGCTCGGCGTCGATGTCGTGGACGTGGCGGCCGCGCGGATCGTGAGTCGCGTGGACCTGGGCAAGGGGCCATCGCATGACGCTCACGGCCTGAATGCGTTCGGCTGGGTGACCGCGCTGGCCGGGCCGGACGGGCGCCACGTGCTCTTCACGACTCAGACGAACGAGGTCGAAAACTCGGACACCCGTGTGTTGACGCACTGGCTGTCGGATATCGATGGCGGGAACGTCGGGCTCCCCAGGAGGCTGTCGGACGGAGCCGGCTCGTTCGAGGATCGGACCTGTCGCGATGCTGAGGTTGCCTTCGGCGGCTCGAACCTCCTGTACGCGGTGTGCTCGACCAACTCGAGCAGTGCCAACGTCCAGGTGCGGCGTTTCA
>VBFZ01000151.1:11518-12277 GCA_005880805.1 Chloroflexota bacterium
CGTTCACCATGAAGGCACGGCTGGCGAATCAGATCCAGGGGATCGTGTATCTCTGGGATCCGTTCGCGTGGCGGATCGCGCGCGTCGACCTGAACGCCGGTCGACTCGACGGCGTCGAGTCCATCGATCGAAAGCTGGTGACCGGGTCTGCCGCCGGTGGCGGGATCCTCGACGGCCTTGCACGGGCCATCGGGAACTGGATCGCCCCGACCACGGCCGCCAAGGTGTACATGGACCCGGCGCTGGCGTTTTCCCCGGACGGGGCCCGGATCTACGCGCTCGCCACGACAGCGTCCAGTTTCACGGATGGGGGCGCCCCTTCGGCCGGCGTCCTGGTCCTCGATGCGACGACCCTTCGGCTCGTTGGCCATTGGCGCCCGCTGGCCGATCTCATCTCAATCCGCGTCAGCGATGACGGACGTTTCGTGTACGCGGTCGGATCGGCAGGCGGCACCGAGAGCGGCGACCGCTGGCAGGCTTCCCTGACCGTCTATGACACATCCTCGGGCGAGGTGCGCGAGGTCGTCGGCAAGCTTGGCGATGGCTGGCTGATGTTCCCCAAACCCGCTCGCGGCTGATCGAGACGGCCGGTTACCGAGGGCGGGCTCCGGGAGACAACCAGAAAACCAGCTGATATCCTCCCGGGGCCGCGCCCGGACCCGTGGTGTAGCGGCCCAACATGCCAGCCTGTCACGCTGGAGATCGCCGGTTCGAATCCGGTCGGGTCCGCCACTTCGCTTCCTCCAGCCCCGTCCCCCG